>JAJCYC010000348.1 GCA_029263115.1 Pseudonocardia sp.
CGTGTTCGAGCGGCCGCTGCGCGTCGGCGACCGCCTCACCGGCACCGCCACGCTCAAGGAGCTGCACGAGCGTCCGAGCCGGTTCGCCGGCCGTTCCTTCCAGCAGATCTACACCGTGCCCTTCCACGACCCCGAGGGCACGCTGGTGGCCACCGGCGAGTCCTACTGCTTCCGCACCGAGCGGGACACCGCCCGCGAACGGGGCAAGTACGTCCCCAGCCGGGTCACCTGGTCCCCCGACCAGATCGCCGAGATCGCCGAGCGTTACCGCGAGGAGGAGGCCCGCCGCCGCGGCGCCACCCCGCGCCACGTAGCGGACGTGCGGGTAGGTGACGAGGTGCCGGCGATCACCAAGGGCCCCTACACCGCCACCACCGCCATCGCCTACCTGCTCGGCTGGGGCGGGCTCTACGTGCGCGCACACGGCGACGCCTTCGCCCTGTTCGACAGCCATCCCGCGCTCGGGCTGCCCAACGAGTGGGGGGTCCCGGAGCCCCCCGAGCGGGTGCACTGGGACGAGGACCTGGCCCGCCGGGTCGGCGTACCGGGGGCCTACGACTACGGCCCCGAACGGGCGTCCTGGATGGGGCACCTGGTCACCGACTGGATGGGCGACGACGCGTTCCTGCGCCGGCTCAGCGTGCAGGTCCGACGGCACAACATGATCGGTGAGCTGGTCACCTGCGCCGGCACGGTCCGCGAGGTCGACGCGGCGGCACGCACCGTCGTGCTGGATCTGACCGCGGTCAACCAGGACGGCGAGGAGTCCGCTCGCGGCAGCGCCGAGGTGGTACTGCCGGCCCAGGACGCGGCCGACTCCTCGTGACCGGGCTCGCCGATCTGACCAGCGCCCGGGACGCCCTGGCCGAGTTCTCCTGGGAGCGGGCCTGGGAGCTGGTCGACGGTGACCGCGACCGACTCAACATCACCCACGAGTGTCTGGACCGCCACCCCCGAGAGGCCGTGGCGGCCCGGGTCGCGCACGCCGACGGTGGAGTGCGGGAGACCACCTTCGGTGAGCTGGCCGACCGTACCTCGCGGTTCGCGCACTGGCTGGTCGGCCACGGTGTGGGGCCCGGTGACCGGGTGGCGGTGATGATGGAGCCGTCGGCCCGCTTCCACACCGCGTTGTTCGGCGCGGTCAAGCGGGGCGCGGTCGGGGTGCCGCTCTACACCTTGTTCGGGCCCGACTCGGTGGCCGAACGGCTGACCGACTGCAGTGCGGCCCTGCTGGTGGTCGATCCCGAGTACGCCGCCCTGGCCGGTGGGACCGGCGTGGATCACCTGGTCTACGACGACGCCTTCGACACCGGGCTGGCGGGCCTGCCCGCCGACTACCGACCCGACACCGCGGCGACCGACCTGGCGGTGCTGCAGTACACCTCGGGCACCACCCGCCAACTGCCCGAGGCGGTGCGCCACGACCATCGCTCGGTGGTCACGCTCGCCCGGGCGGCGCTGTTCGGGCTCGGGCTGCGTCGGGGCGACCGTTACTTCTGCCCGTCCTCGCCCGCCTGGGGCCACGGGCTGTGGCACGGCACGGTGTCACCGTGGCTGCTGGGCATCGCCTGCGGCAGCTACGCCGGCCGGTTCTCCGTGCAGCGGCTGGTCACGGTGCTGCGCGAGCTGGAGATCACCAACCTCGCCGCGGCCAGCACCGTCTACCGGATGATCCTGGGCTCGGGCCGGGCCGGGGAGCTGGCCGGTCTGCGGGTCGCGTCCTACACCGGGGAGGAGCTCGCGGCCGCCGCGCACGATCAGTTCCGGGCGGAGGTCGGCATCCCGGTCTGCGGTATGTACGGCACCACCGAGACCGGCGTCATCATCGTGAACTTCCCCGGATACGGCGACCACGTCCCCCGTCCGGGCGCGCTCGGCAAGCCGATGCCGGGCTGCGAGGTCGCCGTGCTCGACGATGCCGGCGAGCCCATCGCCGACGGCTCCCTCGGGGAGATCGCGGTGCGACGGGGCAAGAAGTGGTTCCGCACCAAGGACCTCGGGCTGCTGGACACCGATGGCTACTTCCACTACCGGGGCCGGGCCGACGACGTGATCATCTCCGCCGGCTGGACGATCAGCCCGCTGGAGGTCGAGCGCTGCCTGAACGGCCACCCGGACGTGATCGAGGCCGGTGTCGCGGGCGTGCCCGACGCGGTCCGGGGTCTGGTCGTGGCCGCCTGGGTGGTGGCCCGCCGCGACGGCGACGGCTTCGTGGCCGAGCTGCGTGGGTACGTCCAGGAGCGGCTCAGCCGCCACCAGTACCCCCGCCGGATCACCCTGCTCGACGCGCTGCCCAAGACCCCCAACGGCAAGCTGGATCGCAAGGCATTGCGCGATGGCGCGGCCGGGTCAACCACCACGGCGTGATGGCCCAGCACTCAGCAGGGGTGCTCCTCAGGCCGCCACATCTTCGAGCGGGAGGACATCCGCAACAGGAGCACGATGGCCGCGGCGAACCACGCCCCGACGACGAGGAACGCCAGGTAGATCGTGAGGACCCCGTTCCAGGCGAACGGACCGGTCTTGAACCAGCGACACAGCACGCCCGGTACCAGAGCCGCACAGACCCAGAACGACAGGTAGCCGAACCACCGGGGGAACACCGGCTTGTCCCCCGGGTCCGTCAACACGGCCAGGCCGGTGGCGCCGACCTGCACGATCAGGATGAACACGGTGGCCACGAAGCACAGCCAGCCGCCGTCGTGCCAGGACTGTGTGACCACGGGGTCACGCTCCGGCCGGAACGCCGCAGCCTGCCAGAAGAAGCTCGGAATACCGATCGTCAGACTGCTGACGCATCCCATCCCGAACTCCAGCAGGGCCAGCGCGATCGCCCCCCGAATTCGCAGCAGGTGCACGCCGAGGACCGCTGCGATCGGGGCGGTCAGCGCAGCTCCGGTGCTCACCAGGACAGCCATCAGCCGAATGCCGTCGACATGCTCGAGATGAAACGACCGATATAGGCCGCGTCATGGTTCGGAGTTCGGAGAGGGGAACGGGAACTGCGATCCCGCGAAGAATGCACCGAGCAACATGGCGAACCCGACCGGCGCCATCCAGATGCATATCCGCTGCGTCAGAAACGTTCATCGCGGTCGTGACGCGGAAGTTGGCCGGGGCCGACATTCGCCGATCTTCGCACAGGTCAGCTCCCCGCCGGCTGATCTCCAGCCGGCGGTGTCGTGCATCACCGGGTCAGTACACCATCGCACCGGCGTCGACCGGCATCGTCACACCGGTGACGTAGCGGCCCGCGCGGTGCCGTCGTCGACCTTGACCACCGAGGCGATCGGCACCATCGGGCACAGTACGAACAGCGGCCGCACGACGGCAGGAAGGTCAGGACCACCGCGTCGCCCTCGACGAGTTCGACGACGCCGGACCCGACCTCCACCACCGTGCCGGCCCCTTCGTGCCCGCCGACCACCGGCAACGGGAAGGGCAGATCCCCGGTCACCAGGTGCTCGTCGGAGTGGCACAAGCCGCTCGCGGTCAGTTTGACCA
>JAJCYC010000349.1 GCA_029263115.1 Pseudonocardia sp.
CCGCGCCGCCGGCTACCTCCCCGCGGTTCGGGGCGACACCGGGGGCGGGGGCGCCGCCGTCCGGCACCCCGGTCGGGCGGCGCCCGAGCCGGTACCCCTGCTGGCGCCGGCCGACGGCCTGCCCGAAGTGGTCGAGACGTCCGCCGCGTTGCGCTCCCTGGCCGCCGAGCTGGCCGCAGGCAGCGGACCGGTTGCGATCGACGCCGAGCGGGCCTCCGGGTTCCGCTACTCGGCCCGTGCCTACCTGGTGCAGATCCGCCGAGCGGGCACCGGCACCGCGCTCGTCGACCCGATCCCGCTCGGCAGCCGCTGCGACGAACTGACCGGGGTGCTGGACGGCCCGGAGTGGGTGCTGCACGCGGCGTCCCAGGATCTGGCCTGCCTGGCCGAGCTGGGGCTACGGCCGGCCCGGCTGTTCGACACCGAGCTGGCCGGCCGGCTGGCCGGCCTGCCCAGGGTCGGCCTCGGGCCGCTGGTCGAACGGATGCTCGGTCTCAGCCTGGAGAAGGGGCACGGGGCGGCCGACTGGTCGCGCCGACCCTTGCCGGAGGACTGGCTGGTCTACGCCGCGCTGGACGTCGAGGTACTCATCGAGCTGCGCGACGCGCTCGACGAGCTGCTCACCGCCCAGGGCAAGCGGGACTGGGCCGCCCAGGAGTTCGAGGCGGTACGCACCGCGCCACCCCCGCTGGCGCGGGTCGATCCCTGGCGACGCACCTCGGGCGTGCACCGGGTGCGCCGGCCACGCCAGCTGGCCGCCGTGCGGGAACTGTGGACCGCCCGCGACGACCTGGCCCAGCAGCGCGACATCGCCCCCGGGCGGGTCCTGCCCGACGCCGCGATCGTCGACGCCGCCGTGGCGACGCCCGAGTCGGCCGACGACCTGGCCCGACTGCCGGTGTTCCGCGGCCGGGCACAGCGCCGGCTGGCCGACTACTGGTGGTCCGCGCTGCACGCCGCCCAGCAGCTGCCGGCCGATCTCCTGCCGCCGGCGAACCTGGCCACCGACGGCCCGCCCCCGGTGAACCGGTGGGCCGACCGCGACCCGGGCGCCGCCGCCCGCCTGGCGGCCGCCCGCGCGGACGCCGCCGAGATCGGGGAGCGCCACCAGGTGCCGGTGGAGAACCTGCTGCTGCCCGACCTGCTGCGGCGAGTCTGCTGGCAGCCCCCGGACGTCCCGGTGGCCGACGCGCTGCGCGCCGGCGGGGCCCGCGAGTGGCAGGTCGAGCTGATGACCGGACCGCTCGAACGGGCGTTACGCGCCCACGCCTGATCACCCGGCCTCGCCGTTTCGCGGAGATCCCTGCGGCGCCGGCAACCGCACGTTGACCACCAGCCCGCCGCCGTCGACCGCCTCGGCCGACACGCTGCCCCGGTGTGCCGACACCACCGCGCGCACGATCGACAACCCGAGCCCCGACCCGCCGCCAGCGGCCCGGTCGACGCCGCGGCGGAACGGTTCGAACAGCTCGTCGACCCGGCTGACCGCGACCGGGACCCCGCTGGAGGCCACCCGCAGCTCGCTGGCCCCCGGCGCGCCGCCGGTCTGCACCCGCACCCACCCGCCGTGCACGTTGTGCCGCACCGCGTTCTCCACCAGGTTGCCGACCACCCGCTCCAGCAACGCCGGATCCCCGGTCACCGGGGCCGGTGCGGCGGACACCGTCACCCGCAGCGCCCGCTGGTCGGCCTCACGGCGCACCGCCGCGACCGCCGGATCGATCAGCTGGGCGAGGTCGACCGGCACCGGGTGTCGGGCCACCCCGGACTCGGTCCGGGCCAGCACCAGCAGCGCGGCGATCAACGCGTCCGCCCGGTAGGTCGCCGCTCGGACCACCTCGGCCATCCGGCGCAGCTCGGCCAGGTCGGCGCCCGGGTCGGCGAGGGTCACATCCACCTCGGTACGCATCACCGACAGCGGGGTGCGCAGCTCGTGGCTGGCGTTGGCCACGAACCGCGCCTGCATCGCGAACGCCGCGGCCAGCCGGTCGAGCATGGCGTCGAAGCTGTCGGCCAGCTCGGTGACCTCGCCGTGCGCGCCGGCCAGCGCGATCCGCTCGTCCAGCGACTCCACCGACAGCCGCCGGGCCATCCCGGTGACCTGCCGCAGCGGCCGCAGCACCCGACCCACCGCCACCCAGGACAGCACCGCCGCGGCGAGCACCACCAGCGGGAAGGCGATCAACCCGGCGCGCAGCACGTCGGAGCGGGCAGCCTCGGCCAGCGCCCGGCCGAGCGCGTCCACCGACACCGGCTGGTCGCGCAAGCGCACCGTCGTCCCCGGCGGCAACGCCGGCACCGCGCTCACCACCCCGCCGACCAGCAACCAGCCCAGCCACAGCAGCAGAGCGCTCACCCCGGCGGCCAGCACCGTGCACAGTGCGACCAGCCGCACCCGCAGCCCCGGACCGTGCCGCCCGGCCATCCCGCTACCCCGCCGCCGGCACCCGGTAGCCGGACCCGACCACGGTCTCGATGATCCCGGGGTCGCCGAGCTTCTTGCGCAGCGTCATGACCGTGACCCGGACGGTGGTGGTGAACGGGTCGGCATGCTCGTCCCAGACCCGCTCGAGCAGCTCCTCGCTGCTGACCACCGCTCCCCCGGCGGACAGCAGCACCTCCAGCACGCCGAACTCCTTGCGGGTCAGCTCCACCGGCTCACCAGCCCGCTTCACCGTGCGGCGGGCCGGATCGAGCACCACGTCGCCGGCGGCCAGCACGGGCGGGGTCGCCGGGGTCGCGCGCCGGGCCAGCGCCCGCATCCGGGCCACCAGCTCCGGGAAGTCGAACGGCTTGGACAGGTAGTCGTCCGCGCCCAGGGTCAGCCCCTCGACCTTGTCGGCCAGGGCGCCACTGGCCGTCAGCATGATCACCCGGGTGGTGCCGCCGTTGCCGGTCAGCTCCGCGCACAGCTCGTCGCCGGACATCCCGGGCAGGTCCCGGTCCAGCACCACCACGTCGTAGCGGGTGATCGAGGCCTTCTCCTGGCCGGAGTCGCCGTCGTAGGCGACGTCGACCGCCATGCCCTCCCGGCGCAGTCCCCGGGCCAGCGCGTCGGCCAGCGCCCGCTCGTCCTCCACGATCAGCACCCGCACCCCACCAGGGTAGGGGCCACGCCAGCGGCCGGCCGTGCCGGTCGGCAACGGGCACTGGACCGGACGGCAGACCGGCCTCCGGGCATCGGGCACCGGGCATCGGGCCAGCCGCACCTGCGCCGGGCGCCCGCCGCCACGTCCGACTGAGTGCCGTGGCTCCCGCCACGGCCGGGCCGTGCTCAGTCGTGGCGGGGGCTTTCCAGCTCGTCGGAGTCGGTCGCGGCACCGGCGCACCGGGCCGGGTCGGCCGGTAGCGCGGCGGCCCACTCGGTGACCCGGCGGGCCACGTCCTGGGCGGTGAGCCCCACCGCGGCCAGCACGTCGGCGCGGGAGCCGTGCTCCAGGAACTCCTGGGGCAGCGCGCAGGTGCGCAGCGGGGTGTCCAGCTCGGCCGCCCGCATCGCGGCGGCCACCGCCGAACCGAAGCCGCCGTGCCCACCGCCGTCCTCCACGGTGACCACCAGCCGGTGTCGCCGGGCCAGCTCGACGATCGCAGCGGGCACCGGCAGCACCCACCGCGGGTCGACCACGGTGACCTGGACACCCTGGTCGGCCAGCCGGTCGGCGGCGGCCAGACCCAGCTCACCGAAGGTGCCCACGCAGACCAGCAGCACGTCGGCCCGCCCGCCCGCCCGGTCGGTCTCCACCGGCTCCCGCAGCACGTCCACCCCGCCCACCCGGCGGACCGCGGGCAGCTCCGGGCCCACCGCGCCCTTCGGGTAACGCAGCACGGTCGGCCCGTCGTCCACCGCCACCGCCTCGCGCAGCTCCGCGCGCAGCGTCGGCTCGTCGCGGGGCGCGGCGACCCGGATGCCGGGCACCACACCGAGGATCGACAGGTCCCACATGCCGTTGTGGCTCGGGCCGTCGGCACCGGTGACCCCGGCGCGGTCCAGCACCACGGTGACCGGCTGGCGGTGCAGCGCCACGTCCATCAGCAGCTGGTCGAACGCCCGGTTCAGGAACGTCGCGTACAGCGCCACCACCGGGTGCAGCCCGCCCATCGCCAGCCCGGCCGCCGAGGTCAACGCGTGCTGCTCGGCGATGCCGACGTCGTACACCCGCTCCGGGTAGGCCGCCGCGAACGGCGCCAGGCCCACCGGGTGCAGCATCGCCGCGGTGATCGCCACGACGTCCGACCGGCGGGCGCCGAGGGCGACCATCTCCTGCCCGAACACGTTCGTCCAGCCGCCCTTGGCCGCTCCGATCGCGCCGCCGGTGACCGGGTTGAACGCCCCGGGCGCGTGCATCTGCTCGATCTCGTCGTTCTCCGCCGGCGGGTAGCCGCAGCCCTTGCGGGTCACCGCATGCACGATCACCGGGCCGCCGAAGTCTCGGGCCCGGCGCAGCGCCGCCTCGCACGCCACCAGGTCGTGGCCGTCCACCGGCCCCACGTACTTCAACCCGAGGTCGGCGAACAGCGGCTGCGGGGCCAGGGCGTCCTTCACCCCGGCCTTCACCGCGTGCAGGCCGGCGTAGACCGCGCGCCCGACCAGCGGGATCCGGGCCAGGGCCTGCTTGCCGACGGTGAGCACCCGCTCGTAGCTGGGCTGCAACCGCAGCGCGGCCAACCGGTCGGCCAGCCCGCCGATGGTCGGCGCGTAGGACCAGCCGTTGTCGTTCACCACCACCACCAGGTTGCGGTCGGTGCCGACCGCGATGTTGTTCAACGCCTCCCAGCACATGCCACCGGTCAACGCCCCGTCGCCGACCACCGCGACGACGTGCCGGCGGGCCCCGGTCCGGGCGAACGCCTTGGCCAGGCCATCGGCGTAGGACAGCGCGGTGGAGGCGTGGCTGTTCTCCACCCAGTCGTGCTCGCTCTCCGCGCGGCTCGGGTAGCCGGACAGCCCACCGGTCATCTTCAGCCGGGCGAACCCGTCCCGCCGGCCGGTGATGATCTTGTGTACGTAAGCCTGGTGCCCGGTGTCGTACACCAGGGCATCGGTCGGCGAGTCGAACACCCGGTGCAGCGCCATGGTCAGCTCGACCACACCGAGGTTGGGCCCGAGGTGGCCTCCGGTGCGGGCCACCGACGCGATCAGGAACTCCCTGATCTCGGCGGCCAGGGCCCGCAGCTCGTCACCGTCGAGCCGCCTGAGGTCGGCGGGGCCGCGCAGGTTCTCCAGCAGGGACACCCGACCGAGTGTACGGAGCGCGGCGGCATCGGGCCGATCCCGACCGGCCGATCGCACCCGGTCGGGTCGGACGACGGGCTGGTCACGCCGCCGCGGCGTACGCTCGCGTCTGTGACCGACACCACCCGCTCGCGGCTGAGTTCCTGGGGGTACGCGCTGCGCACCACCAACCCGCCACCCGGGCCGATAGCGGAGCTCGACCCGGTCACCCGGTGGATCGTGGTCAGCCGGGCCGCGGTGCTGCCGATGACCCTGGTCGCCGGGCTGGTCGCCGCGCTGCTCGCCGTGGGACAGCCCGGTCTGGACTGGCGCCTGCTCGCGTTGGCGATCCTGGGCATCACCCTCGCCCACCTGGCCAACAACCTGATGAACGACCTGTACGACACCAGCTCCGGATCCGATTCGGCGGCCTACCCCCGCGCGCTCTACGCGCCGCACCCCATCCTGTCCGGGCTGGTCACCCGGCGTTCGCTGATCGTCGCCGCGGTCGCGATCAACCTGGCCGACCTGGCCATCCTGGTCGTGCTCGCCCTGGCCCGGGGCTGGGCGGTGGTGGCGTTCGCGCTGGCCGGCTTCGTGCTCAGCGTCGCCTACACCGCTCCCCCGCTGCGGCTGAAGAAACGCGGCCTGGGCGAACCCGACGTGCTGGTGGTGTGGGGTCCGCTGATGGTCGGCGGCACCTACTACGCGGGCGTCGGAGCGCTGCCCTGGCAGGTGCTGCTGGCGTCGCTGCCCTACGGGCTGCTCTGCGTGGCGGTGCTGATGGGCAAGCACACCGACAAGATCCCGTTCGACGCCCCGCTCGGCATCCGGACGCTGCCGGTGATCCTGGGGCCGGAACGGGCCCGGTCTGCGACGCTCGGGCTGATGGTCGGCTTCTACCTGCTGGTCGGGGCATCGGTTCTGGTGGGCGCGCTGCCGTGGCCGTCACTGCTCGTGCTGGGCGCGCTGCCCCGGCTGGTGAAGGTGTGGCCGTACTTCCGGCGCCCGCCGCCGGACGAGCCGCCGGACGGGTTCCCGGTGTGGCCGCTGTGGTACGCGGCGCTGGCCTGGCTGCACACCCGACAGGCCGGTGCGCTGCTGGTGATCGGCATCGGGCTCGGCGTGTTGAGCCGGATCGTGTTCGGAGTCTGAGATATTCGACGGGTGCGTCATCTGCTCGCCGGCCTGGTCGGCCTGCTGCTCACCGCGGCCTTCGCGGTGGCCGCCGGCCGCGGCGTGGCGCTGGCCTTCCGACCGTTGCAGGTCGGCGACCTGGAGCCGGCCGGCCGCACACCCGGGCTGGTCTGGCTGCTCACCGCAGGGGTGTTCCTCGGACTGCTGGTGCTCAGCCGGCGACTGTCCCCGGTCGCCCCGCTAGTCGCCGGAATCGTCATGCTGCTGGGCACCCTGGTCGGGATCAGCCTGCCCGAACTGCTGCGCCCTGGTGCCCCCGGCGGTACCGCGTTCGGGGTGTACGTGCTCAACGGCTACGGCCTCGGCGTGCTGTTCGCGACGCTGTTGCTGATCGTGGCCGCCGTGCCCACCGGCACCCGCCGCGCCCGACCGGCCGTCAGCTGAACGACCGATGCTCGGCGCGACCGCGTCGGCCATGAACGATCTGGACTGGGCAGGTGGACACCGGCACGCCCGCGCAGCGACTGGCAGTAGCGCTGCAGCTGTACGCGATCGTCGAGCTCGGGTTTTCCCGCGGGCGGGACCCGTCGCCGCATTGGCGGCGCTGAACCCGGGTGATCTAGTTCCCTGACGAGTATCTGACTTCAGTGTTCCGCTGAACAGTGGGACACTGGTGCGTGCCGAATCGGGTGCACGTTCTGGCTGTGTCGGATGCGGAGCGGGCTGAGTTGGAACGTCGGGTCCGGGATCGCGGTGCGTTGGCTCGGATGTGCCGCGGGCGCGGATCGTGCTGCTGTGCAGCCAGGGACTGACCGGGCCGGAGATCGCCGAGCGGGTGGGTTGCTCGGAGCCGACGCCCCATCCCGAGCCTGTCACGATTCCCGTGTAAGCCACGGGTGATTATGAGATTAGCCTATCACAGCGGGAGTCGTCCGGGGAAGAGGACGACAAGCGTGTTGAGTGCTGTTTTCCAGCCATGTGTTCGTAAACATTCAGCCGTGATGATCAGTGCATGACGCTGTCGCCGGTCGGCTGGTTGGCGTCCGGTGGTTGTCGGTCGTGATGTCGTATCAGGTGGGTGCGGGTAATGCGGGCATCCAGGGTCGGCCGATGAGTGCCTCGCG
>JAJCYC010000350.1 GCA_029263115.1 Pseudonocardia sp.
GCGCCTTCATCGCACCCACTGCGTCCTTGCGGGCCAGGTTGCGCTGCGCGGCGAGCACCTGCCGGGGGTCGTCCAGCGTCGCCTCGATCACCGAGAGCACGTCCAGCGGGTAGTCCGGGGACTCCCGGTCGAGCAGTTCGACGGCGGCCAGCGCGAACGGGGACAGCGGCTGGTTGAGCGCGAAGTCGCGCTGCAGGTCGACGGTGACCTTGACCCGGCGGCCGTCGGCGTCCGGCTCGGACAGTTGCTCGACCACGCCGCCCGCGCGCAGTGCCCGGTAGATCGCGATGGCCCGCCGGATGTGTCGCAGCTGCGCCGGCCGGGCCTCGTGGTTGTCCTCGAGTAGGTGGCGCATCGCGGCGAGGGTGTCGCCGGGTCGGTTGATCACGTTCAGCAGCATCGAGTGACTGACCGCGAAGCTGGAGGTCAGCGGCTCAGGCTGCGCCTCGCGCAGCCGCTCGAAGGTCGGCTCGCCCCAGTTCACGAACCCCTCCGGCGGGTTCTTCCGGACCACCCGGCGCCGTTTCTTCGGGTCCTCGCCGGCCTTGGCCAGGGCCTTCTCGGTCTCGATCACATGCTCGGGGGCCTGCACGATCACCGTGCCGATGGTGTCGTACCCGGCCCGGCCGGCCCGGCCGGCGATCTGGTGGAACTCCCGGGCGTTGAGCAGCCGGTTGCGCTGGCCGTCGTACTTGGACAGCCCGGTGAACACCACGGTGCGGATCGGCACGTTGATGCCCACGCCCAGGGTGTCTGTGCCGCAGATGACCTTGAGTAGCCCGGCCTGGGTGAGCCGCTCGATCAGCCGGCGATACTTGGGCAGCATGCCCGCGTGGTGCACGCCGATGCCGTGCCGGACCAGCCGGGACAGCATGCGGCCGAACCCGGCGGTGAACCGGAACCCGCCGATCAGCTCGGCGATCTTCTCCTTCTCCTCCCGGGTGCAGACGTTGATGCTGGTCAGCGCCTGCGCCTGCTCGATCGCCGCGACCTGGGTGAAGTGCACGATGTAGACCGGCGTCTGCTTCGTCGCGACGAGTTCCACGGTGAGCGCGTGCAGCGGCGTCGTCGACCACTCGAACACCAGCGGGACCGGCCGCTCACCGCTGGCCACCACCGCGGTGCGCCGGCCGGTGCGCCGGGTGATGTCGTCGGCGAACCGGGTGACGTCGCCGAGGGTGGCCGACATCAGCAGGAACTGGGTGCGCGGCAGCTCCAGCAGCGGTACCTGCCAGGCCCAGCCGCGGTCCGGGTCGGCGTAGAAGTGGAACTCGTCCATCACGACCTGGCCGGGGACCTCGCGGTGCGGGTCCGAGCGGTCGGGGTCCGGACCTCCGGAGCGCAACGCCAGGTTGGCCAGCACCTCCGCTGTGCAGCAGACGATCGGCGCTCCTGGGTTGACGCTGGAGTCGCCGGTCATCATGCCGACCCGTTCGGGACCGAAAATCTCGCACAGTGCGAAGAACTTCTCCGACACCAGTGCCTTGATCGGCGCGGTGTAGAAGCTGCGGATGCCCTGGGCCAGCGCGGCGAAGTGCGCGCCGGTGGCGACCAGGCTCTTGCCCGACCCGGTGGGGGTGCTCAGGATGACGTTCGCCCCGGAGACGAGCTCGATCAGCGCCTCCTCCTGGGCCGGGTACAGGTTGATACCCCGATCGATGCTCCAGAGGGTGAACGCGTCGTAGAGCGCGTCGGGCTCGGCGGTGCCGGGCAGGTGGTCGGTCAGCGTCATGGCGCCCCCGATGGTGCCGGTTGCCACGAGCGCAGGTGAACCCGGGTGGCTCAGGGCGCGACGATCGAGTCGACCGAGGTACCCACCGGGTCGTCGGCGGATGCCGCCCCGGGCAGCGCGGTGGCCAGCCGGGTCGGGTTGTCCCGGCCGCGCAGCAGCACCGAGTCGCCCAACACCCAGCGGCGGGACTCGTCGGGTGCGGCGAGCCGCACCGCGCTGTGCGCCGCGAGCATCCCACCGGGGACGGACTTGGCCAGCTCGGTGAGCCGCGCGGCCTCGTTCACCGGGTCGCCGATCACCGTGTACTCGAACCGGCGTATGTCGCCGACGTAGCCGGCGAGGGCGTCGCCGGCGGAGATACCGATCCCGGCCGTGGCCTCCGGCAGGTCGGCGGCCAGCCGCTCGGCCAGCCGCCGCCCCGCGGCGAGCGCCGCGCCCGCCGGGTCGCGGTGGGCGGTCGGCGCGCCGAACACGGCGAGCGCGGCGTCGCCCTCGAACTTGTTGATCCAGCCGCCGGCCTGCTCGACCGCCTCCACGACGATGGCGAAGAACCGGTTCAACAAGGCCACGACCTCGGTGGGGGGTCGCCGTCCGGCCAGCGCGGTGGAGCCGACCAGGTCGACGAACAGCACCGCGACCGGGCGCACCTCGCCGCCCAGGCGCACCTCGCGCTCCGCGGTGGTGGCCCGGGCGACGTCGCGTCCGACCTGGCGGGCGAACAGCTCACGGATCCGCTCCCGCTCGCGCAGACCGGCGGCCATCGTGTTGAACCCGGCCTGCAGACCGCCGAGCTCGGTGCCGTCGTACACCGGCACCGACACGTCCAGATCACCCTGTTCGACGCAGGCCATGGCCCGCCGCACCGAGGCCACCGGATCCGCGACCGCGCGGGCGGCGCCGACGGTGATGACGAACCCGGCGAGCAGGGATCCGGCGCCGCCGGCCAGCACCGCCAGCGCCAGCGTCGAGGCCGGCACGTCGTCGAAGATCACCGCGCCGAGCGCCGCCGACATCAACCCGGTGACCGGGACGGCCGTGCCCAACACCCAGAAGACCACCCAGCGGCCGAGAACCCCGCCGTGGCGCTGCCGGGGTGGGTCACCGGCCAGCACCCTGGCCGCCGCCGGCCGCAGGATGCGCTCGGCCACCAGGTAGGACAGTGCGCCGGTGGTGATGCCCACGGTGAGCACGGTCTCGGCCACCGCCACGCCCAGCCGCCACGAGTAGCTGGCGTTCAGCAGCCCGAAGAGCACGGTGGCGATCAGCCAGAACACCGCCTGCACGGTGACCAGGCGCAGCGGGCCGCGCAGCACCAGCCGCCGCTCCCGCTCAGGGTCGTCCCCGCTGAGCCGGAAGGACAGCCCGCCCAGCAGCACCGACACCGGGATCGCCACGAACACGTAGCCGATGACCACCAGCACATTGAGCAACTTGACGCTGGCCGGGTCGACCGGCAGCGGCGGTCCGATGGGCACCAGCCACAGAGCCAGGACGGTCACCGCGATCGCGCCGAGCGTGTTGGCCGCCACCAGGACGACGGCCAGACACAGCCCGGCCGGCCAGCCGATCACCAACCGGCGGGTGCGGGTACGCGGCGGCTCGGCCGGGGTCAGCACCACAGCGGCGACTGTACCGCCGAACGGGCGACCGGCGGGCGGGCACCACCATCGGGGTCAGCCCCGGACGGCTGCTCCGGACCCAACCTTGGGTCGACGGCCCGGAATGTCGAACCGCACGCCGCGACCGACGGCCTGCCCCGGGTTGATCGGCCGCCGCACGTGCAGCACCGGCCAGGCAGGGGAGGGCGGGAAGAAACTGCGTAGCTCGGCCTCCGGGGCGAACCCGAACGTGGCGCAGAGCTCGACGAACGAGTCGTACTGGTGCACCGCCTCCGAGACGTTGCCGGCCGCCAGGTGGGCCTCGATCAACGCGCGCCGGGCTCCTTCGCGCAGCGGCTCCACGTCGGCCACCAGCTGCCCGGCCTGGATCGCGCGCTGGTGGCGGCCGGCCTCGGTGAGCCGGCGACACAGCAACTCCAGGGTGTGCAGGCGCAGCTTGTGGAACCGCTCACGCTCCTGGTCGACCCACGACTCGGTCCAGCCCGGGAGCAGGTCGTGGCCGAGCGCGTCGATCTGCTCGTCGGTGGCGCGGCGCGCGGCCGATGGGTCGGTCTGCCAGTCCCGCAGCCCGGCCAGCGCGTCGGCGAGGTCGACGGTCAGCTCGGGGACCAGCGCGAGCGTGCGCTCGGTCTCTACCACCAGGTCGGGCAGGGTGGCGACGGCGACCGAGAGGGTGGCGGCGGCCGAGGGTGGGGGCAGCTCCGGCCAGAGCGCGCTGGCCAGCTCGGTCCGGGCCCGGGGGACTCCGGCGACGGCGAGCGCGGCGAGCAACCGCCGGCCGTCCGGATCGACCGGTGAGATGTCAGCGCCGTCGGCGGTGGTGAGCTCGAACCGGCCGAGTACCCGTAGCCACGCCCCGCGCATCGGCGCGCAGAAGCGCTGATCTTCAGACATTCTTGTGTTCCCCACGTGTGCGGCCGTCGGGCATGGCCCGACGGCTGGAAGCCCCCGATGACAGACTGTGCCGACACTCGTGGTCGCCTACGGGCGCGGGTCGGCATGCACAGTGTTGCCGGTCGAGAGGGTGTTGCCTAGGTCCGATCGAGAATATCTTCGCGTACTCATGCATCCGAGCGATCGACGGGGTCACCCGTGATCCGGGGGGGCGCTGACCGGACAATGGCTCCACGCCTCCGACCTGGGACTATCCGCTGCCGGACAGCATCCGGTCAGCTCCGCGCGGACTCGATCCGGACGTGCGTACCGTCCGGATCCGACCATACGTGCAACAGATCACACAGCTGGCGGGCGATCCAGATTCCCCGCCCGCGCGACCGCGCCGGATGGGGCAGCTTCAGCCCGGGCAGCGGACGGGCGAGCGACCCGCCGTCGTGCACCTCGCAGACGACCCGGTGGCCGCGCGTCCAGGCCTGCCACAGCCCGGTGCCGTAGCCGTGCTCGACCGCGTTGGTGGCCACCTCGTTGACCGCGAGCACGAAGTCCTCGGCCCGCTCCCGGCCCATTGCGGCCTCGAACGCGATCTCGGCGACCGCGGTCCGCAGATCGGTCAGCTGCCACGGGGTGAATGTGAACTCTCGGTCGGGCGGGCCCAGAACGGGCAGGGCCGCCACCGGATGGTCCGCCAGCACCTCGGCCGGCTCCCTATGCTCCGGGTTGTCCAGCACCGCTCCGTCCGGGCCCAGCAGCTGCGGGTGGCTGCGGCGCAGCGCGGTGACCAACGCGGCGCTGACCGGCTTCCGGTAGAGGCAGGTCATGGTGACCGGCATCCCGGCCACCGCGATGTTCGTCGCTGCCTCGGCCTCGACCCAGGCGACCTCGTCCAGCGGGCCGTGGCGCAGGTCGTGCTCGACGAGCACCACGATGGGCCCGGCCCGGTCGGTGAGTTCACGCAGTTGGGCCGCGCGGCGTGCGGCCACCGTCTGCCCGCAACGACGCAGCCCGTCCGGCGGAGCGGGCAGACAGACGAATCCACCCGTCGTCCGGGCAGCGCCGCTCGCCTCCGCGATCAGGCGTTCGGTGTCGGGCGAGGCGATCAGCACGACCGGCGCGTCCCGCCGCAACGCGTGCTCGACGATCGGCAGCGCCACGGCCAGCAGGTCGGTGGGGTCGCGGTAGGTGGCGGCGCGGTGGGCGAACCGGCGTGGCAGCACGGTGCGGGTCTCGACCTTCATCGCGGATCTGCCTCCCGGAGCACCAGCTGGCCGCTGAACGCCGCGCCGCAGCGGTCCAGCAACCGCCGGACCGCGGGTTGCGCGCCGTGCAGCACCAGGTGGTGGCTCTCCGGGAAACCAGCGGCCACCTGAACGAACTGCACCACCGAGGTCACGTCGGCGAAGCGCAGCGATTCGAGGTGGACCTCGACCTGGCCGCTCGGCGAGGGTGCCCGCAGCGCCTGATCGAGCTCCTTCTTGATCATCGTCCGGACCAGGTCCCGGTTGCTGAAGTCGATCTCGCCGGCGACCCGGGTACAGAACGGCGCCGCGCGGGTGACCCGCAGCAGTCCGTCGTCGTAGAGCGCCGGCGCCACCACGTCGACCTCGTGCTGCTCGCCGAGCCGGATAAGGTCGGAGCCGGCCCAGTGCCGGCGCTCGTACTGGCAGAGCAGCGTCGCCGGCCGGGCCCGCAGGGCGCTGTCCACCGCCCGGTCGATCTCGCCGAGCCGGCCGACCGACCGGTCGGACCGGCCGGCCGCGGGCTCGTTGGTCAACCGGACCCCGGGGTATCCCTCGGCGAGCGCATCGTCGACGGTGGCGGACACCAGGCCGACGATCTCCTCGGTCGACGCGCTCCACATCCAGGTCATCGCATCGGGCGGCACGACGGTCAGTTGCCCCGTGCGGACGATCCGGTCGACGTCCAGCCGGTCCTCGGCCAACCGGCGCAACACCGGTGTCGCGGAGCGTTCGCCGTCGAAGACGACTACTTTCTCCCGTCTGGCCAACCCGTGCCGGACATAGCCGGCCACGACCTCCCAGTGTTGTTCGTCGCTGTCCATCACGACGCAGGCGTGGTCACCGCGCGATATCTCCGCGACGGTCTTGGTCAGCGCCAACGTGTCACCCACTCCGTTCGCCGTGTCCGGCATCGGCCGAGGCCACCAGGGTAGAAGGTCCGCGCGCCCGCGCGGTGGCGTTGGGGATCGATTGGCCCACCCGGTGCGGTGAGCGGCCCCCGGCGCCGGCAGGTTACGGCAACGGGCGCCCACCCTCACCCGGTCGCCACCGCGATGTACTTGGTGGCCAGGTACTCCTGGATGCCCTCGGCGCCGCCCTCCCGGCCGAAGCCCGATGCCTTGATCCCGCCGAACGGCGCGGCCGGGTTCGAGACCAGACCGGTGTTCAGGCCGACCATGCCGGTCTCCAGTGCCTCGCCCACCCGCAGCGCGCGGTTCAGCTCGCGGGTGAACACGTAGCCCACCAGCCCGTACTCGGTGCCGTTGGCCAGCTCGAGGGCCTCCCGCTCCGAGTCGAAGGTGGTGATCGGCGCTACCGGCCCGAACACCTCCTCGCGCAGGATGCGGGACTCCGGCGCGACCTCGGTGAGGACGGTGGGGGAGTAGAACCAGCCCTTGCCCGACGGCGCCGACCCGCCGGTGCGCACGTTCGCTCCCCGGTCGGTGGCGTCGGCGACCAGCTCGGTCACCTTGTCCCGAGCGTCGGCGTCGATCAACGGCCCGACCTCGGTGTCCGCCTCGGCGCCGTGCCCGACCCGCATCCGGCCCATCCGGTCGGCGAGCCGGGCGGAGAACTCCGCGGCGACCGACTCCGCGACCAGGAAGCGGTTGGCCGCCACACAGGACTCGCCGTTGTTGCGCATCTTCGCGGTCACCGCCCCCGCGACCGCGAGATCGAGGTCCGCGTCGTCGAACACCAGGAACGGGGCGTTGCCGCCCAGCTCCATCGACAGCCGCAGCAGGTTGGGCGCGGCCCGCTCCATCAGCGTGCGCCCCACCGGGGTGGACCCGGTGAACGACACCTTGCGCAGCCGGGGGTCGGCCATCAGCGGTTCGGTGACCGCCGCGGCGGAGCCGCTGGTCACGACGTTGAGCACTCCGGGCGGGAGACCGGCCTCGGCCAACAGGCCGGTCAGTCGCAGCATCGACAACGGCGTGAGCTTGGCCGGCTTGACCACCATGGTGCAGCCGGCGGCGATCGCCGGACCGATCTTGCGGGTGCCCATCGCCAGCGGGAAGTTCCACGGGGTGATCAGCAGGCACGGCCCGACGGGCTGACGCATGGTCAGCATCCGTCCGGCGCCGGACGGGCTGCGTGACCAGTCCCCGCCGATCCGCACCGCCTCCTCACCGAACCAGCGCAGGAACTCCGCCGCGTAGGCCACCTCGGCGCGGGACTCGGTGAGGGTCTTGCCCATCTCCAATGTGGTCAACAACGCCAGTTCCTCGGCGTTGTCCGTCATCGCCTGGTAGCCCCGGCGCAGGACCTCGGCGCGCTCCCGTGGCGGGGTGGCCGCCCACTCCCCGGCCGCGCCGACCGCGGCGTCGAGCGCGGACACGGCGTCCTCGGGCCGGGCGTCGGCCACCTCACCGAGCGGCTCGCCGGTGGCCGGGTCGGCCACCTCGATCCGGCCGCCGCCGCTCGCCCCGCCCCACTGCCCGTCGATGTACAGCCCGGTCGGTACCGAGTCGAGTACGTGTGCCCAGTCGTGTCTTCCCATGTCCCGGGCTTACCCCGCCGGTGGCCACGGCAACCGTTCGGTGGTGATCGTGGGTCCCGGCGTGGTGCGGCGGGGCTCCCCGACGGCGACGACTCCGGGTCAGGCCGAGCCTCACCAGCGGCGGCGGGCCTCGGGCAGTCCAAGGTGCAGCACCGCGCAGAGCACGCCCGCGACGACGACCGCGCAGGCCAGCAGGGCGACGCCGAACGGTTGGTCCGCGGGCACCAGGAGCAGGGACAGCATGGCCAGCAGCGGTCCCCACACCAGCACGCCCGCGCCCCGGCCCCCCGCCAGCAGTGCGTCGGCGGCATCGCGCTCACCCGGTGCGTTCATCCCGGCCCCCTGATTCCGTCGCCCGACCCCCATCGGTCCGGCAGTGCCCCGATGGTGCGCCAACCCGGCGCTCACGCGTACGGATCGTGACGGCGCGTCGGCAGAACCGCTCAATCGAATGACGCCCGAGTGAACGGTGACACCGGTGCGTCGAGCCGTAACGTGCCCATGTCATCGTGCACGGCGTGGATGCGTCATGGCGGCTGGTCGAGTCCGAGCTGAACCTCGAACGCCTGGGTCAGTCCGAGTCACTGTTCGCGTTGTCCAACGGCCACATCGGGCTGCGGGGCAACCTCGACGAGGGCGAGCCGCATGCGCAGCCCGGTACCTACCTCAACTCGCTCTACGAGCAGCGCCCGCTGCCCTACGCCGAGGCCGGTTACGGCTACCCGGAGTCGGGTCAGACGGTGATCAACGTGACCAACGGCAAGCTGATCCGGCTGCTGGTCGACGACGAGCCCTTCGACGTCCGCTACGGCCAGCTGCACCGCCACCGGCGCGAGCTGGACTTCCGGGACGGGGTGCTGCGCCGCGAGGTCGAGTGGACCAGCCCGGCCGGCCAGCAGGTGTCGATCCGGACCACCCGGCTGGTCTCGTTCGTGCAGCGCTCGATTGTGGCGATCCAGTACGAGGTCACCGCGGTGGACGCGCCGGCCCGGATCGTCCTGCAGTCCGAGCTGATCGCCAACGAGCAACTGCCGCACCCCGGGGACGACCCGAGGGTGGCGGCGGCGTTGGGGGCGCCGCTGGAGTCCGAGGAGGTGCAGCCCAACCACACCGGGGTGGTGATGGTGCACCGCACCCGCCGCAGCGGTCTGCGGATGGCCGCGGTGATGGACCACCTGTGGGACGGCTCGGACGACGTGCTGGTCTCCACCGACGGCCACCCAGACACCGGCCGGGTCACCCTGAGTACCACGCTGAACCCCGGGCAGCGCCTGCGGCTGGTCAAACTGATCGGCTACGGCTGGTCCAGCCAACGCTCCCGGCCCGCGGTGCGCAGCCAGGTGGAGGCGGCGGTCACCGCGGCCCGGCACTCCGGGTTCGACCGTCTCGCCGCCGAGCAGCGGCGCTACCTGGACGACTTCTGGACTCGCGCGGACGTCTCGCTGGTCGGGGACGACCGGATACAGCAGGCGATCCGGTTCGCCATGTTCCACGTGTTGCAGGCCGGCGCGCGCGGCGAGCGGCGGGCCATCCCGGCCAAGGGCCTGACCGGCGACGGCTACGACGGGCACACGTTCTGGGACACCGAGACGTTCCTGCTGCCGGTGCTCACCTACACCGCGCCGAAGGCCGCGGCCGACGCCCTGCGCTGGCGGCACAGCACGCTGGACCTTGCGCGGGAGCGGGCCGTCCAGCTCGGCCACGCGGGTGCGACGTTCCCCTGGCGGACCATCCGCGGCCAGGAGTGCTCGGCGTACTGGCCGGCCGGTACGGCGGCCTACCACATCAACGCGGATGTGGCCGATGCCGTGCTGCGCTACGTCAACGCCACCGGCGACACCGACTTCCACCGCGAGGTCGGCTGCGAGATGCTGATCGAGACCGCCCGGCTGTGGATGTCGCTGGGGCATGCCGACGCGGCCGGCAAGTTCCGGATCGACGGGGTGACCGGCCCGGACGAGTACAGCGCGCTCGCCGACAACAACGTCTACACCAACCTGATGGCCCAGCGGAACCTGCGCGGTGCGGCCGAGGTCGCCGCCGAGCAGGGCGAGGTCGCCTCCTCGCTCGGGGTCACCGCCGACGAGATCGCCGAGTGGCGGGCGGCGTCCGCGTCGATGTACGTGCCCTACGACGAGCGGCTGGGCGTGCATCCGCAGGCCACCGGCTTCACCGACCACGAACGTTGGGACTTCGCGAACACCCCGCCGCAGCGCTACCCGCTGCTGCTGCACTACCCCTACGGCGACATCTACCGCCGGCAGGTGGTGAAGCAGGCCGACCTGGTGCTGGCGATGCACCTGCGCGGCGACGCCTTCACCCGCGAGCAGAAGATCCGCAACTTCGCCTACTACGAGGCGCTGACCGTCCGGGACTCGTCGTTGTCGGCGTGCACCCAGGCCATCGTGGCCGCCGAGATCGGCCACCTGCGGCTGGCCCGGGACTACCTTCAGGAGTGCGCCTACTGCGACCTGGACGACCTGCACCACAACACCAACGTCGGGGTGCACCTGGCCAACCTGGCCGGGCTGTGGCTGGTCCTGGTCGCCGGGTTCGGCGGGATGCGCGACCACGACGGCAACCTCAGCTTCGCCCCCAGGCTGCCCTCGCCCTGGTCGAAGCTGCGCTTCGGCATGGGGTGGCGCGGGCGGCAGCTGCGGGTGGACGTCGGGCAGACCGACGTCACCTACAAGTTGACCCAGGGCGAGCAGATGACCGTGCGGCACCACGGCCAGAAGGTCATCGTGAAGCCCGGCAAGGGGATCACCCGGGAGATTCCCCCGCTGGTGGCTCCGGCCCCGGTGCACCAGCCGCCCGGGCGGCCCCCGCTGCGCGCCGCGTCCGAGCCGTTCCTGAGCTGACCGGTCCCGTGGTCGCGCCGGTCAGATGATGGACGGGACCACCGCGTCGATGAGGTGGGGGCCCGGCTCGGCCAACGCCCAGCGCAGCGCCTCGGCGAACTCCTCGGCGGTGCCGACCCGGCGGGCCGGGACGCCCATCCCGGTGGCCAGCGCGGCGAAGTCGATGGTCGGCTCGGACAGGTCCAGCAGCGCCGCCGCCCTCGGGCCGACCGGGGTGTCCGGTCCGGTCTCGGCGCCGACCTTGCGCAGCTCCAGACGCAGGATCGCGTACGCGGCATTGTTGTAGAGCACGGTGGTGACGTCCAGATTCTCCCGCGCCTGGGTCCACAGCGCGGAGATCGTGTACATCGCCGAGCCGTCGGCCTGCAGGCACAACACCGGGCGCCCGGGGGCGGCCATCGCGGCGCCGGTTGCCGCCGGAAGCCCGTAGCCGATCGCCCCGCCGGTGAGGGTCAGCCAGTCGTGCCGGGGTGCGCCCTCGGTGGCCGCGTTGAGAAACATTCCCGAGGTGTTCGACTCGTCGACCACGATCGCCGCCTCGGGCAGCAACGCGCCCACGACCGCAGCCGCCGACGCCGCGGTCAGCTCGCCGGTCGGCATCCCCGGTCGACGCAACTCGGCCACCGGGACCTCGGTGCCGTCGGCCACCAGCTCGGCCAGCCGCCGCAACGCCCCCTCGGCCCCCGACGCCCCGGCCAGCTCGTGCACCTGGCAGCCGTCCGGGACCAGGTCGCTCGGCTGGCCCGGGTAGCCGAAGAAGGTGACCGGCGATCGGGCACCGGCCAGGACCAGGTGTGCGGCGCCGCCGAGCTGGTGGGTGGCCATCTCCGCGAGGTAGCCGAGCCGGCCGATCACCGGCAGCCCCGCGCCCCGTTCCAGCCGGGGGGGGAAGGTCTCGCACAGCGGGGTCGCCCCGGTGGCCGCCGCGATCCGGGCGGCCGCGCGCAGGCCCGGCTCGCGGGTCGCGTCGCCGCCGATCAGCAGCACGGTGGGTTCCCCCGACCGGAGCGCCTTCGCGGCCGCCGCCACTGCGTCCTCGGCGACCACCGGTGGCGCGCCGGGGGTCGGCGCGGGGGCCGCGACGTCGGCCCCGGGTGACCAGGACACGTCCGCCGGCAGCATCAGGGTGGCCACCCGCCCGGGCGGGCCGGCCGCCGCGGCGACCGCCGCCGCCGCGTCGCGGGCCACCTCCTCGGTACGCAGCCCGCGGTGCACCCAACCCGACACGGTGCCGGCCAGTGCGTCGATGTCGGACTCCAGCGGAGCGTCCAGCGGCTTGTGGTAGGTGGCGTGGTCACCGACGACCACGACGACCGGCACCCCGGCGCGCCGGGCGTTGTGCAGGTTGGCCAGCCCGTTCGCCAGCCCCGGCCCCAGGTGCAGCAGTACCGCGGCCGGCCGTCCGGCGATCCGGGCGTAGCCGTCCGCGGCGCCGGTGGCCACCCCCTCGAAGAGGGTGAGCACCCCGCGCATCTCCGGCACCGCGTCGAGCGCGGCGACGAAGTGCATCTCGGAGGTGCCCGGGTTGGCGAAGCACACGTCCAACCCGGAGGCGACCAGCGTGCGGATGAGGGCCTGCGCGCCGTTCATTCAGCTCCTTCGTCGGGTCGTGAGGGGAAGACTCCACTCACTGGTCCAGCAGGACGCCGGGGTTGAGGATCCCGGCGGGGTCGAACGCGCGCTTGATCCGCCGCATCAGCGCAATGGTGACCGGGTCGGTCAGCGCCAGGAAGTGCTCGCGTTTGCAGCGGCCGATGCCGTGCTCACCGGAGATCATCCCACCCAGTGTCATCCCGGCGTCGAACAACTCGCGCAGCAGCGCAGCGCGCACCGTGTCGTCGGCCTGGAACACCGCGAGGTGCACGTTGCCGTCGCCGGCGTGTCCGCAGCCCAGCACGTGTGAGCCGTGCCGTTCTGCGATCGCGCGCGCCGCGCGCAGGAACTCCGGGATCGACGCTCGCGGCACCACGACGTCGACGATGTCGTGCGCGCCGGCCGCCTTCGCCGTCCAGAACGTCTTCTCCCGGGCCTCCACCAGCCGGCGGGCCGAGGGCCCCGGCAGCACGTACACCTCGGTGGCGCCGAGATCGGTGAGCAGTTCGCCCAGGCGCTCGGTGTCGGCCGACAGCCGATCGTCGTGGTTGCTCTCCAGCATGACCAACAGGTAGGCCTGCGCGTTCTCCCGGACCTCGGCCGGCACCCCGAGGTCAAGCTGCTGGGCGTGGGTGATCGCGGCCATGGTGAACGCGTCGAGGTACTCCAGGATCAGCGGACCGACCCCACTGGCCACCACCTTCGGCACCGCGGCCGCCACCTCGTCCACCGACCCGAACGGCGCGAGCACGGTGGCCTGGTGCGCCGCCCGCGGATAGAGCCGCAGGGTGGCCTCGGTGACCAGGGCCAGGGTGCCCTCCGAGCCGATGATCAGTTGGGTCAGGTCGTAGCCGGTGCTGGTCTTGGCCAGTTTGCCGCCGGTGCGGATCACCTCGCCGGTGGGCAGCACCGCCTCCAGGCCGAGGACCTGGTTCCGGGTCACGCCGTAGCGCACGGCGCGCATCCCGCCGGCGTTGGTCGCCACGTTGCCGCCGAGGCTGCCGCTCAGCTCGCCGGGGTAGACCGGGTAGACCAGGCCGTACCCGGCGGTCGCTTCGTCGAGCTGGGTGAGGGTCACCCCCGGCTGCACCACGGCGACGTGGTTGTCGACGTCGATCTCCAGGATGGCGGCCATCCGTTCGAACGACACCACCAGCCCGCCCGGCACCGGCACCGCCGCGCCGGACAGCCCGGTCCCGCTGCCCCGCGCGGTGACCGGGACACTGCGGTCGGTGGCCACCCGGAGCACCCCGGCGACCTCAGCCGCGGATCGTGGCCACACCACCGCCGCCGGGATGGCCGCATGCACCGCGAGGGCCTCGTCGTGGCCGTAGTCCTCGACCGCCGGTTCGCCGGTGAGCACCTGGTCCGGGCCGACCACCCCGGCCAGGTCCTCGACCAGGCCCGCCGCGACCCCTGTCACGACGTGCCCAGGGGTGACGCGCCCAGGGTGACCGAGGTGCTCGGCACCGACCGGAGGGTCTGCAGCACCACGCAGTAGCGCTCGGTGAGCTTGAGCAGGGTGGCCAGCTCGTCGTCGGTCGCCTCGGACTCCAGCTCGAACCGCAAGCGGATGTCGCGGAACCCCACCGGCGCGTCCCTGGCCACCCCGAGGGTGCCGCGGAAGTCGAGCTCGCCCTCGGCCCGCACCCGCCCGGCGACCGCCAGGCCGAGCGAGGTGGCGACCGCGCGCATGGTCACCCCGGCGCAGGCCACCAGCGCCTCCAGCAGCATGTCCCCGGAGCACAGCTGGCTGCCGTCGCCGCCGGTCGCCGGATGCAGCCCGGCCACGGCGAGCGCGCCCGTCGTGTGCACCCGGCAGGCGACGCCGCCACCGTCCAACTCGCCGTCGGCGTGCAGCGTGACCACCGCCGACTCGGGCTCCTCGCGGTAGCGGGCCTTCAACGGGGCCTGCGCCGCACGCAGCGTGCTCGGGTCCATGCTCACGAGTCTGCCCGGCATCGAGCGTCCGCGACACCCGCATCGGTGGTTCGCGCCGTCCGACGCGGACCGCCCCGGCCGGCGCGCCCGGCTGATCACGCGCCCGAGCGGTATCCGGGTCGTTCGCCGATGTGGGACGCTGCCGGTGTGGCCCAGCCAGCTTCACCGCCGCCGCGCCCGGCCGGGACGGCGGCGCCGGAGGAGACCGACCAGCTCGACCTGCGCCGGCGGTTGTCCGAGGTCGCCGCCGACCGGATCGTGACCGTGCCCAACGCGCTCAGCCTGGTCCGGCTGGCCGGGGTGCCGCTGTTCCTGTGGTTGTTGCTCGGGCCGAAGGCCGACGGGATCGCGGTGCTCGTGCTGATGGTCAGCGGGATCACCGACTGGCTGGACGGCAAGGCCGCCCGCTGGCTCGACCAGTACAGCCGGCTGGGCGAGCTGCTCGATCCGGCGGTGGACAGGCTCTACATCCTGGCCACGCTCGCCGCCTTCCTGATCCGCGACATCGTGCCGTGGTGGGTGGTCGCCGCGCTGGTGGGCCGCGACCTGGTACTCACTGTGAGCGTGGCGGTGCTGCGCCGGCGCGGCTACCGGCCGTTCCCCGTCAGCTACCTCGGCAAGGCCGCGACGTTCAACCTGCTGTACGCGTTCCCGCTGCTGCTACTCGCCGAGGGCCACGCCGGGTTGCCGCAGTGGCTGCTCGGTCCGGTCGAGGCTTTCGGCTATGCCTTCACCGTGTGGGGCGGGGGGCTGTACCTGTGGTCGGGCGTCGTATACCTGATCCAGTTCGGGAGGGCGATGGCCCGGCCCGTGCACGATCCGCCGGACCCCGCCGCTAGGCTATCCGGGTGATACCAGAGGACCTGCGCTACACCGAGGCCCACGAGTGGGTTCGCGCCGTCTCCGAGGACACGGTGCGGATCGGCGTGACCGACTATGCGCAGTCCCAACTCGGTGATGTGGTGTCGGTCCAGCTGCCCGAGGTGGGGTCGCGGACATCGGCCGGCGCCGAACTCGGCGAGATAGACTCCACGAAGGCGATGTCCGAGGTGTACGCCCCGGTGGCCGGTGAGGTCGTCTCGGTGAACGAGGCTCTCGCCGACCGCCCCGAGCTGGTCAACAGCCAGCCCTACGGTGACGGCTGGATGGTCGAGATCATGCTCGACGCGCCGCTCGAGGAGACCCTGTCGGGGCTGCTCGATGCGGCGGCCTACCGCTCGCTGACCGAGCAGCCCTGACCCATAAGCCGCGCGGTAGGTTGGGCGCCGACCCAGCACCGCCGCAAGCGGCCCACGCGATACCGCGCAGGAGGAGACCCAGAGGTGACCAGCAACGACGGGCCCGGCGTACCCCCGGAGCGCGCCCCGGAGACGACCTCCGTCTTCC
>JAJCYC010000351.1 GCA_029263115.1 Pseudonocardia sp.
GGTGCCGATGCTCACTCCGCCGCGCTCCGTTCTGTGCCGATGCTCACTCCGCCGCGCTCCGTTCGGTGCCGATGCTCACTCCGCCGCGCTCCGTTCGGTGCCGATGCTCACTCCGCCGCGCTCCGTTCGGCTGCCTCGACGACGTTGGCCAGCAGCATCGCCCTGGTCATCGGGCCGACGCCACCGGGCATCGGCGCCAGGAACCCGGCGACCTCGGCGACCTCGGGGGCCACATCACCGACCAGCCCGGCGTCGGTGCGGGTCACCCCGACGTCCAGCACCGCGGCGCCCGGCTTGACCATGTCGGCGGTGATCAGCCCGGTGCGGCCGGCCGCGGCCACCACGATGTCGGCCCGGCGGACCTCCTCGGCAAGCTCCTTCGTCCCGGTGTGGCACAGCGTCACCGTGGCGTTCTCCGAACGCCGGGACAGCAGCAGCCCGAGCGGGCGCCCGACCGTCACGCCGCGCCCGACCACCGTCACCCGGACACCGGCCAACGGCACGTCGTAGCGGCGCAGCAGCTCGACAATCCCGCGCGGGGTGCACGGCAGCGGCCCGTCTTCCATCAGCACCAGCCGACCCAGGCTCACCGGGTGCAGCCCGTCGGCGTCCTTGGCCGGGTCGATCCGCTCCAGCAGCGCGCCGGCGGACAGGTGCCCGGGCAAGGGCAGCTGGACGATGTACCCGGTGCAGGCGGGGTCGGCGTTCAACTGGTCGATCACGGCTCCGACCTCGGCCTGGGTGGCCTCGGCGGGCAGCTCGCGCTGGATGGAGGTGATGCCGACCTTCGCGCAGTCCCGGTGCTTGCCCCGCACGTAGGAGTGCGAACCTGGGTCGTCCCCGACCAGCACGGTGCCCAGACCGGGGACGATGCCCCGATCGCGGAGGGCCTCGAGCCGGCCCCGGAGCTCCTCGAGGATGGTGTCCAGGGTTGCCTTGCCGTCCAACAGCGTCGCGGTCACCGAACCATCCTCGCATCTTCCGCCGTCGACCTCCCGGACCCTGGGCCCCGGACAGGTCCCCTCGGCACACCGGTCACTGCCGCACGCTCCGGCCCCGCGTCCCACGCCGCGCCGCCGTCCGAGGTGATCCGGAAGCGTCGCTACCTGACCTGGGCGGCAGACCGCTGGCCATGGGTAGTCCACTGGTGAAGTAGCACCGGCCGGGCGAGCGGTGGCGAACGGCGTTCGCCGGACCAGTCGAGGTTTCGCCCCGCCACCCGACGGCGCCGCGGTCACCGCCTCGTCCGCGCCGCACCGGGTGTGCTCGCGGACCGGGACCCCCCCGGATCGCCGGCCGGTCGTCGGGCCGGCCAGGCGGCCACTCCGGCCGCCACCAGCGTCAGGGCCGTCCCGGTGATGGTGAGCGCGGTCAACGGGTGGTCGCCGGCCGGGGCCAGCAGGTCGAGCAGCAGCGAGGCGACCAACTGGCCCGCCACCAGCCCCAGCCCGAGTACCAGCACCCCGATCTGGCGCACCAGCACGACCATGGACGCGATGAACGCGATGCCCAGCGGTCCGCCGAGGTAGAGCAGCGGATCCATCGGCGGTGGGTTCGGCCAGCCGTTCGCGAGCACACCGACCGCACACGCCAACCCCAACGCGAGCGTCCCGGTGGTGAAGTTGACCAGGACCGCGAACAGGGTGGCGCCCACCTGGTCACCCGCGCCCTCGGGCCGGGCGGCCAGCCCGACCCTGCCGTTCACACCCTGCTGCCAGGCCGAGGCGATGCCCGCAAGCAGCGGCAGCAGGGCCAACACCAGGCCCGCTGAGTTCGTCAACCGGTCGGATACCGCCAGCGCCACCGCGCCGATCGCCAGCAGCGCGCCCACCGCCCGCCTCGAGGTGACCGGCTGCGGCCCGGCCGGTCCCACGCCGAGCCGGTCCATCACCAGCGAGCTGCCCAGCTGTCCGCCGACCACCGCGACGGTGAACACGGCCACGCCGAGCACGCCGACGGTCAGGCCCTGCGACGCGACGAGCAGCGCACCACACACCCCGCCGGTGAGGTGCCACCACCGCAGCCGCCGGTGCACGAGGGCGGACCGGACCCGGACCAGCCCCCGGCGGGCGGCCGGCAGGGCCGACGCGGCCACGACCAGCAGGATCCACCCGGTGCCGAACGAGATCAACGCGGCGAACAGCCCGTCGTCGAGCCGGGCGGCCAGCGCGGAGTTGATCCTGGCCTGCACGGAGATGCCGGCGCCGGTGACGAACGCGGCGAGAAGCCCGGCTCCGAGTAGGTTCGCGCTCCGCGCGTTCGAGGTGGCGCGGTTCTCGCGCGGGCCGTCTGGCATCTCGGTTCCATCGTGCCATCCGGCAACGCATCCCGCCGGTCCTGCCCGAGCGGAGGGTCCCGGGCGGCCGACCGGCAGCAGACCGTCCACCACCGGCGCCGGTGCCGAGCACTCGTCCGTCACCGGCGTCGGCCCGGCCGGCGGCCCCCGCCCACGGCCTGCTCACCGGAAGTCCCGGGAGCGGACAGCCACCCGCAGGGTCAGCCGCTCCAGTCGGTCGGCGAGGAGGTTGAGCACCCCCTCCGGGCTGCGTTCGAGCCGACCGCGCACCACCAGCGCAGGACCGTCCATGGCCACCGCGCGGTGGCGCGCCCACAACCCCGGTGAGCACACCACGTTGAGCATCCCGGTCTCGTCCTCCAGGTTCAGGAAGGTGACCCCACCGGCGGTGGCCGGCCGTTGCCGGTGGGTCACCAGTCCGCCGACCCGGATTCGGGTGCCGGTCTCCACCCCGACCAGCGCGGTGATCGGCGTCGCGCCACCAGCGGCCAACCGTTCCCGCAAGTGCTGGATCGGATGGCTGTCCGGACTGACCCCGGTGGCCCAGACGTCGGCGATGGTCACCTCGGCCGCGGTCATCCCGGGTAGTGGCGGAGCCCGGAGACCGACCTCGGTACCGGGCAGGTGGGTCGGCCGGTGGGTCGCCACCACGCCGGCCGCCCACAAGGCCGCCCGCCGGTCCACCCCGAAGCAGCCGAACGCGCCCGAGGTGGCCAGCGCCTCGGCCCTCGGCGCCGTGAGCCGGACGCGGCGGGCCAGGTCGGCCAGGTCGACGTACCGGCCGTGCGACCGGCGCTCCGCCTCGATCGTCTGGGCCAGCTCGTCCCCGACCGCCCGGACACCGGCCAACCCGAGCCTGATCGCCGGCTCCGGGATCCTCCGGCCACCCGGCACACCCGACCCGGCCCCACCCACACCGTCCGGCCCCACACCGTCCGGCTCCACTTCGTCGACCGGCTCCACTTCGTCGACCGGCTCCAGCACGGTATCGGCACCGGAAAGGTTGACGTCGGGCCCGCGGACCGACACCCCGTGCCGGCGGGCGTCGGCCACCAGCGAACTCGGCGAGTAGAAACCCATCGGCTGGGAGTTCAGCAGCGCGGCGCAGAACGCCGCCGGGTAGTAACACTTGAACCAGGAGCTGTAGTAGACCAGCGAAGCGAAGCTGATCGAGTGGCTCTCCGGGAAGCCGAAGTTGGCGAATGCCAGAATCTTCTCGAAGATCCGGGTGGCGACCTCTCCGGTGATCCCGTTCGCGGCCATGCCGGCGTAGAACCGCTGTCGCAGGCGTTCCATCTTCTCCGTCGACCGCTTGGAGCCCATTGCCCGGCGCAGTTCGTCGGCGTCGGCGGCGGAGAAGCCGGCCACGTCCACGGCGATCTGCATCAGCTGTTCCTGGAACAGCGGCACGCCGAGGGTCCTGCGCAGCGCGTGCTCCAGCAGCGGATGGTCGTAGGTGACCTCCTCCTGGCCGCTTCGCCTGCGGATGTAGGGGTGCACCGAGCCGCCCTGGATCGGACCGGGCCGGATCAGCGCGACCTCCACCACCAGGTCGTAGAAGGTGCGCGGCTTGAGCCGGGGCAGGGTGGCGATCTGCGCGCGCGACTCCACCTGGAAGACCCCCACCGAGTCGGCCCGGCAGAGCATGTCGAAGACCCGCTCGTCAGTCGGCTGCAGGTCGTGCAGCCGCACGCGGCGTCGGTGGAAGTCACCGACCAGGTCGATCATCTTGTGCAGTGCGGTGAGCATGCCCAGCCCGAGCAGGTCGAACTTGACCAGCCCGACGGCCGCACAGTCGTCCTTGTCCCACTGCACGACGCTGCGGTCGGCCATCCGCGCCCACTCGACCGGCACCACCTCGGACACCGGTCGGTCGCAGATCACCATGCCGCCGGAGTGGATGCCCCGGTGGCGGGGGAAGCCGAGCAACTGGTCGGCGAGCGCCCTGACGCTGTCCGGGATGGCGGTGT
>JAJCYC010000352.1 GCA_029263115.1 Pseudonocardia sp.
TCGAACTGCTCGACCGGGAGTCCCCGGACTACCCGCTGGACGTGCTCTCGGTGATCGAGGCGACGCTGGACGACCCCCGGCAGGTGCTCGCCGCGCAGCGCAACCTGGCCCGCAAGGACGCAGTGGGTGCGATGAAGGCGCAGGGCATCGAGTACGACGAGCGGATGGTGCTGCTGGAGGACATCAGCTACCCGATGCCGCTGGCCGAGCAGCTCGGGGCGGCGTTCGAGACCTACCGGCGGGGCCACCCGTGGGTCGGGGACTTCCAGCTCTCCCCCAAGTCGGTCGCCCGTGACCTCTACGAGCGCTCCATGACGTTCGTCGAGTACGTCGGGCACTACGGGCTGGCCCGGTCGGAGGGACTGATGCTGCGCTACCTCACCGACGCCTACAAGGCGATGCGCCAGACCGTGCCGGAGGAGGCCCGCACCGAGGAGCTGGCCGACCTGATCGAGCTGATGGGCGAGCTGATCCGGGAGGTCGACTCCAGCCTGCTCGACGAGTGGGAGCGGCTGGTCAACCCTGGGTCGGACACAGCGGGCCCGGCGGACGCCGGCAAGGAGCCGACGGTCACCGCGAATCCGCGCGCACTGCGGGTGCTGGTCCGCAACGCGATGTTCCGGCGGGTGCAGCTGGCCGCCCGCCGGCAGTGGGACGAGCTCGGCGCGCTGGACCCGAGCCGGCTGTGGGACGCCGACCGCTGGCACCTGTCGCTGGAGCCGTACTGGGCGGAACACGACGAGATCCGTACCGACGCGAACGCACGGGGTCCCGAGCTGTTCGTCGTCGACGAGGGTCCCGGACGGTGGGACGTCCGCCAGATCCTCGACGATCCGGCCGGCCACCACGACTGGGCGATCTGCGCGGAGGTGGACCTGGAGGCGTCCCACCAGGCCGGCACCGCCGTCCTGAAGGTCACCACCGTGGAACCCCTCTACCACTGACCGTGCGTGCAGAACACCGTCAGAACGGTGTTGTGCACTCACGATCCGGGTGTGGCGCCGGCCGGCCGCCGCTGTCGGTGCTCCGGCTGGTTCGGGTCATCGTCCGGGTCCGGTCGGCCTCCAGGGCGGCGGCCGAGTCGTCCCGGGGGGCGGTGGTGAGCGACCATGCCTGTCAGCCGAGCAGCCCGACCGCGACGGCCACCACGACCACCAGCACGCCGAGCACGACGGGCAGCGCGCGGGAGCCTCGCGCCGGGGTGGTTGCGGAAGCTGCGCGACTCGCTGCCCGGCTGATCAGCCGCAGGCGCGGTCGTTGACCTTCCCCCCGCGCCCCGATCACCATGACGGTGGTGGACGAGCGGGCAGCGGCGTACTCACCACCTTTCGACCTGCTCACAAATTCGGCACGCAAGCCGATCAATAGGGTACGTTGCGTACACTAAATAGACCTGATCGAGTGGCCCTCAGCGTCAGAGGGCTGAATGTGGAGGCCGCGATGGAAGGCCCGGTTGTCGCGCCGAGCAGGACCGAGGACAAGTCCGCGGAGAACGGGGTCGCCCCGGCGGAGAAGAAGCTCAAGCGCAGCACCCGGATCGGGCTCGTGGTGATCGGCGTGCTCGCTCTGGTGGCCACCGTCGCGTTCACCGCCGCGTACTTCATCAACTCCCGCAACTACGTCACCACCGACAACGCCCAGGTCGACGGCGACAAGATCACGATCAACGCACCGGCCACCGGCACGCTGACCGACTGGGAGGGCCTGCAGGGACGCACTCTCCGGGACAACGAAGTCGTCGGCCGGATCAAGATGGACTCCGGGTTCGTCTCCTCGCTCAAGACCATCAAGGCCCCGGGGGCGGGCACGGTCGCGGTGGACAACGGCGTCGAGGGCGCCTTCGTCACCGCGGGCACCACGCTGGCCACCGCGTACGACTTCAACGGCATCTTCGTCACCGCCCGGGTGGACGAGACCGACGTCAACGACGTCCGGGTCGGTCAGCCGGTGGACATCGAGGTCGACGCGTTCTCCAGCACTCCGGTCGCCGGTCGGGTGATCGAGGTACAGGGTGCCGCGGCGGCGATGTTCTCGCTGTTCCCCGAGTCGAACAGCTCCGGGAACTTCCAGAAGGTCACCCAGGTGATCCCGGTGAAGATCGCGATCACCAGCAGCGGGAACCTCCAACTGGTGCCCGGGATGAACGTTACCGTCAAGATCCACAAAAACCGCGGCTGACCGACACCCCGGGTCGCCGGGGACCCGTCCCGACCGAGGCAACTTAGACTCGTCCGGTGGTAGGTCGGCCGCGGCGCCGACCCGGATCCTCGAGACGGAGGTGCCGGTGCCGGTCCGGGTGTTGATCGCCGACGACCACAGCGTGGTCCGCCAGGGCCTGCGGATGTTCCTGGCCCTGGACCCGGACCTCCAGGTGGTGGGCGAGGCCGCCGACGGCGCCGAGGCGGTACGGCTGGCCCGGACCCTGCACCCCGACGTGGTGCTGATGGACCTGCTGATGCCCGGGACCGACGGCATCACCGCGATCGGCGAGATCCGCGGCGCGCCGCCGGCTCCCGAGGTGCTCGCGCTGACCAGCATGCTCGAGGACTGCGCCGTGGTCGGCGCCGTGCGGGCCGGCGCGATCGGCTACCTGCTCAAGGACACCCAGGCCGAGCAGCTGTGCTCGGCGATCAAGGGCGCCGCCCGGGGTGAGGTGCAGCTGGCCCCGGAGCTGGCCGCCCGGCTGGTGCGCGAGGCGCGGCCGTCGGCGGGTTCGGAGCAGCTCACCGCGCGGGAGACCGACGTGCTGCAGGCGATCGCGCTGGGCCTGACCAACCGGCAGATCCGACGGCGACTGCAGATCGGCGAGCGGACGGTGAAGACCCACGTCAGCCACCTGCTGGCCAAGCTGGGGTTGGAGAGCCGCACCCAGGCGGCCCTGCACGCGGTCCGGATGGGGCTGGTCACCTCGTCGGAGGCGGATCAGCGGTGAGCGCGGCCGGGCCCGAGACCGGCGAATCCGGGTCGGTCGTCGACGACCTGGTGGCCGACGGCGCCGCGCTGCTGGATGTGCTCTTCGACCAGACGCCCATGGGGGTGGCGGTCTTCGACCGCGATCTGGTCCTGCGCACCTGCAACGAGACCTGGGCCCGGTTCGCCCGCCGGCACGGAACGGTCGAGGGTGGCCGGGTGGTCGCGGGACGCGCGGCATCCTCGACTACTTCCCGGGCACCGAGCCGCTGATCCTGCCGGTCGCGCCCAGGTGCTCGCCGGCAAGACCCGCTGGTACGAGGGCGTTCCACACGAGCGCCACGACGGCGGCACCACCTACTGGGACCTGCTGTTCGTACCGCTGCGCTCCGGCGACGAGGTGGTCGGCGTGGTCGACCTGTCGATCGAGGTCACCGACCGGTACCTCGCCCAGCGGGAACTGCGCCACACCGAGCGCCGGTTCCAGTCCATCCGCACCGAGGCCGCGGCCGAGCTGGCCCGCCGGGACGCGATCATGGACGCGGTCCGGTTCGCCGCCCACCGATTCCTCGAGTCCCACACCTCCTCCTGGCGCGACCACCTTGACGAGGTGATGGCCAGGCTGGGCCGGGCTGCGGTGGCCAGCCGGGTGTACATCTTCGAGAACTTCGAGGGTCCAGAGGGCCAGCTGTGGAGCCGCCAGTCCCACGAGTGGGTCGCCGAGGGCATCGACAGCGAGCTGGACAACCCCGACCTGGTGGCGATGTCCTACCACGACCTCGAGCTGGACGCGGTCGTCGCGGCCATGTCGGCGGGTGAGGTGGTGGTCGGCGACGTGGCCGACCGCTCCCCCGGCGAGCGCGCCGTGCTGCTCCCCCAGGGCATCCGCGCCATCGCCCAGGTCCCGATCTTCGTGGACGGCCGTTGGTGGAGGTTCGTCGGGTTCGACGAGTGCGTGCCCGACCGGCACTGGTCGGGCGCGGAGGTCGACGCGCTGCGGGCTGCCGCCAGCACGCTGAGCGCGGCGATCCACCGCCAGCACGCCGAGGACCGGCTGCGCGAGCAGCAGGAGCTACTGGAGAAGCGGGTCGCCGCACTGTCCGACATCGCGGCCGGCCTCGGGGTGAACCAGCCACTGGGCGACACGCTGCGGGTGATCGCCGAGTCGGTGGTGGCGGCCACGCCGGCCGTGGCCAGCACCGCCTACGTGCTCGACCCGGAGACCGGTGAGCTGCGAATCCTCGCCTCGTCCCAGCTGCCGCCGGGCTACCGGGAGGGGGTTGGCCCAGTGCTGGCGTATCGACCCGGGGATGACCACCAGCGGGGCGTTCGTCACCGACAAGCTGCGGGTGACCCACCGGGCGGTGGCCAAGGCGCTGGCCAATCCCGGGCTGGGGCCGCTGCACCCGTACCTGCACCGCGTCGACTGGGACACTGTGGTGTTCGTCCCGCTGGGCCCGACGGGACGCGCGGTTACCGCTGGCCCCGACGGCCGCCGACGACGCGCGGTGAGTTGTCCACACCTGTGGATGACTGCGCCCACGACGACCCGATAGAGTGAGAGACGTGAGTCATACGCCGATCTATGACGAGCTGCGGGAGATGCGGCTCGATGATCATACGGCGGACGCGTCGGCGGCGCACCAAGCCACCATCCGCCTGGTCGCGCCCCACTCCGGGGCCGGCACCGTGAACCAGTTGGCCAGTCGTGGCGGCCTCGGTGGCCGCCACCGTCGCGCCGCGAGCTGATCGGGGCGGCCCACCCGGGTCGCGCACCGCGGGTCGAGGCCCGCGGCCGCGCGCAACGCCGCCGCCAGGTCGGCGGCCTCCCAGCTGAAGTCGACGTCGTCGCGACCGAAATGGCCGTACGCGGCGGTCTTGGCGTACACCGGGCGGTGCAGCCGCAACCGTGCCCGGAAGGCGGCCGGGCGCAGGTCGAAGTGGTAGTCGACCAGTTTGCGGATGGTGCCGACCGGCACCTGCTCGGTACCGAAGGTCTCGATGAGCAGCGACAGCGGGCGAGCCACCCCGATCGCGTAGGCCACCTGGACCTCCACCGTGGTGGCCAGCCCGGCGGCCACGATGTTCTTCGCCAGGTACCGCGCCGCGTACGCGGCCGAGCGGTCGACCTTCGAAGGGTCCTTGCCGGAAAACGCTCCCCCGCCGTGCCGGGCGAACCCGCCGTAGGTGTACACGATGATCTTGCGCCCGATCAGCCCGGCGTCGCCGACGGCCCGCCGATCACGAACCGTCCGGTGGGGGTTGACGTAGATGCCCTCTCCCGCAGCTCGTCCGCCGAGTACAGCTCTGCGGGCAGCGGGTAGAAGGCCCAACCGGTGCAAACACAACGTTAGGACTCACGACGAAGTAACGTAGGTTTTCGGGTCCGGGGACTTACCGTCTGTGCTATGGCGATCGATGGGCAGGTCGGGCAGTCGGTAGCGCGTAGGTATGCGGTGTTGCGTCCGTATCTGGACGAGCGGCAGCGC
>JAJCYC010000353.1 GCA_029263115.1 Pseudonocardia sp.
CGCTGCGGCTGCTGCTGCTCGACCGCGACTGGCGGCAGAGCTGGGACTTCGACCCGGTCGACCTCGGCCCCGCCGCTGACCGGGTGGAGCGGCTGTACTCGGCCGCCGGGCGGCGGTCGTGGTCCGAGGCGGCCGCCGGGGAGATCGCGGCGGCCCTGCTGTCCGACCTCGACACCCGGCGGGCGCTGGAGATCGCGGAGCAGGACGGCGGCGCTGCGGCCCGGCTGGTCCTGCGGGTCCTCGCCCTGAGCTGAGCCCGGCCTGCGGCCGACCTGGCCAGGGTGGCCCGGTGTCGGACTCGGGCTGACCGTCCCGCGAACCGATGTGGAGCGGGATGTCCCGACCGTGGTTGCGGTCGGCTGCCCGACCCGCGTATTGTACGTACATATCGGGTTGGGTTGGACGATGTCTTCCGAGGGGTTGACCTGGCATGATCCTGCGGCAGTTCTATCTGGGGTGCCTGTCGCAGGCGTCCTACCTGGTGGCCGACGAGCGGTCCCGGCGGGCCGTGGTGGTGGACCCCCGGCGTGACGTCGAGGAGTACCTGGTCGCCGCCGGCGAGCGCGGTCTGTCCATCGAACTGGTGGTCCTCACCCACGTACACGCCGACTTCGTCCCCGGGCACACCGAGCTCGCCGAGCGCACCGGCGCGGAGATCGCGATGAGCGAGGTGGCTCCGGTCGACTTCCCGGTCCGACGGCTGCGGGACAACGAGGTGATCCACTTGGGTGACCCGGAGACCGGGGTGACCATCCAGGTGCTGGCCACCCCGGGCCACACCCCGGAGTCGGTCACCCTGGCGGTGCGGGAGCAGGCGTCGGACGCCGCTCCGGTGGCGTTGCTGACCGGCGACACTCTGTTCCTCGGCGACGTCGGCCGGCCGGACCTGCTGGGCGCGGCCGGACGGACACCGGAGGAGATGGCCCGCGAGCTGTACCGGTCGCTGCGGGAGCGCATCCTGCCGCTGCCCGACGAGGTGATGGTCTACCCGGGCCACGGTGCCGGGAGTGCCTGTGGCAAGGCGCTGTCCTCGGCGACCAGTTCGACGCTCGGTGAGCAGCGGACGGGCAACTACGCGCTGGCCCAGATGACCGAGGACGCGTTCGTCACCGCGGTGACCGAGGGCCTCGGCGAACCGCCGGCGTACTTCGCCCAGGAGGTCGCGGTCAACCGGGCCGGGCACGCCAGCTTCGACCCGTCGGCGCCGGTGGCCACGATGTCCGCGGCGCAGGCGGTGGCGGCGCACCACGAGGGCGCGCTGGTGCTCGACGTGCGCGACGACCAGATGTACTCCGCCGGCCACCTGCTCGGCTCGGTGAATGTGGGGCTGTCCGGCCGGTTCGCCGAGTTTGCCGCCGCGATGCACGCCCCGGGCCAGTCGGTGGTGCTCGTCGGCTCGCCCGCCGAGGTCGGCGAGGCCCGGCTTCGGCTGGCCCGGGTGGGGGTCGACTCGGTCGTCGGCACGTTCACCGGTCTGCACGAACTGGTCACCCGTCCCGAGTTGGCCGGCACGCAGAGCCGGCTGACCGCGCCGCAGGCGGCCGCCGCGTTGGAGCGGGTCGACGGGCTGCAGGTGGTGGACGTCCGGGGGCCCGGAGAGTTCGCCGGCGGGGCGTTGCCCGGCGCGGTGAACCTGCCGCTGCCCAGGCTCAGGGAGTCGTTGGCGAGCCTGGATCCGAGCCGGCCGGTGTTGGTGAACTGCGCGGGCGGTTACCGGTCGAGCGCGGCGGCCAGCATGCTGCGCTCGAAGGGCTTCACCGACGTCTCCGACCTGATCGGTGGCTACCAGGCGTGGCAGCGTGACCGCGCGGACAGCGCCGTCGGCTGAGCCGGCCGGTCACCGCACCGGCAGTGCCGGGACCGGCACCGGCCAGCCGCTCACCGCGACTCTGCGTGCGGTGACTCTGCGTGCGGTGACTCTGCCCGCAGGGTGGCGCGGACCAGTGGCCAGGGGCCCGCGTCCCGCAGAAGGACCAGGTCGGCGCGTAGCCCCTCGGTCAGCGAGCCCCGGTCGGTGAGCCCCACCACCGACGCGGCCCCCGAGGTCACCAGCCGCACCGCCGCCGGCAGGGTGCACACCCGCTGTTCGACGAGCAGGAACATCGCCGCGAGCAGCCCCGACGGGAGGTAGTCCGAGGCGAGCGCGGTGACCAGGCCGAGCTGGGCCAGCTCCCGGGCCGACACGTTGCCCGAGTGCGACCCGCCGCGCAGCACGTTCGGTGCCCCCATCACCACCGGCATCCCGTGCTCGACGGCCGCCCGAGCGGCCTCCACGGTGGTCGGGAACTCGGCCACCGCCCCGCCGCGCCGGCTCAGCGCCTCGATCTCGGCCGGCGAATCGGGGTCGTGGCCGAACAGCCGGACCGCGCCGACCCGGGCCAGCTCACCCAACCAGCGCAGGCTCTCGTCGCGGGTGGCGAGCTGGTTTCCCCGCTCCACGATCACCTGGTCGACCCGGTGGCGGGCCTGGCCCTCGGTGATCTCCTGCACACCCTGGACGTAGCGCTCGTAGTGGATCCGGTCGGCGTACTGGCCCTGACCGGGGGTGTGGTCCTCGTGCGACACCAGCGCCGGCCCGGCGTCCGGCCCGGCGGCAGGCTTGCCGGGCGAGGTGAGCAGGGTCCGGAGCGCCGCCAGTCCGGCCGGGCAGCGCACGTCCAGCCGGTGCAGAATCCGGTGCTCCACCGGACCCGTCGGGCCGGCCGCGACGGTCCGGCACAGCGCGTGCGCCTCGGCCACCGAGCGGTCGTTGCTCGGGGTGCCGCCGTCGCCGAACGCGGCGCCGTGCAAGACGGTGGTGACCCCGGCGGCGCGCAGCTTGCCCTCGAACGAGGCCAGCGCGAAGTCCCACGGTAGCGGGGCGGTCGGGCGGGGCCGACGTTCCTTCTCCAGGCCGTCGGAGTGCACGTCGACCAGGCCGGGCAGGCACAGCAGGCCACCGCCGTCCACGTCGGCCCCGGAGCCGGGTGGGTGCGGGCCGACCTCGGCGATCCGGCCCGAGCGCACCACCACCCGGGCGTCGTCCAGGACCCGATCGCTCAACACCGCCCGCACGTGGCCGATCACGTAGTCCGCCGGTGGTGCGGCCAGCGGCCAACCGTGTGGTTCCGGCACCGCCCCCGTGTCGTTCACGCGACCGCTCCCAGGACCTCGTCGGGGCTGCCCTCGGCGACCACCAGTCCATCGGCGAGTCGCACCACCCTGCTGGCCAGCCGGTGCATGACCGCGGTGTCGTGGTAGACCGCGAGCACCGCCACCCCCCGGCCGGTCAGCGACTCCATCAGCGCGAGGGCCCGCTCGCGGTTCGCCGGGTCCAGCGCCGAGACCGGCTCGTCGAGCAGCAGCACCCGGGGCGGGCTGACCGTTCCGGCGGCAAGATTCACCCGCTGACGCTCCCCACCGGAGAGCACCCCGCAGTCCACGTCCCACAGCGCCTCGTCCAGCGCGAGCCGACGCAGCGCGGCCGCGGCGGCCTCGCTGGCCTCCGGGCCGCGCAGGCCGCGGCGGCGGCCGGCCGCGGCGACCACCTCCAGAGGACCGGTCCGTGGCGGGGTGGTCAGGAACTGGGCGACGTACCCCAGCTCACGGCCGCGCAGCCTGGCCATCGCCCGGTCCGGCAGCGCGGTGAGTTCGACCGGTCCGCCGCCGGTGTGCAGCGTGACCGTGCCGGCATCGGGCAGGTAGCTGCGGTGCACGCAGCGCAGCAGGCTCGACTTGCCGGCCCCGCTCGCCCCGGCCAGTGCGACGTGCTCGCCGGCCGAGACGTCCAGGTCGATGCCGCGCAGCGACACCACGGTCCGGCCGTCCACCGTGTGCAGGGTGAACGTCTTGCGCAGACTCCGGATCTCCAGGACGGGTTCGTACATCGGTGTCACCTCTGATGTGAATGGTCGGTTCCGGGCTCGCTCCACACCTCCCTCGCTCTTCACCTCCGGGCGGCGGCGACCAGTCGCTGGGTGTAGGGGTGGTGAGGGTCGCGGAAGAGCTGGTCGGTGAGGCCCTGCTCGACGACCCGCCCGAGCTGCATCACCAGCGAGCGGTCGGTCAGCGCCTCGATCACGCCGAAGTCGTGGCTGACCACCACGGCCGCCGCGTCCCGCTCGGCCAGCAGCCCCCGCAGCAGGTCGAGCACCCCCGCCGCGACCGAGGCGTCCAACCCGGTGGTGGGCTCGTCCAGTAGCAGCACCGCCGGGTCGGTGGCCAGCGCCTTCGCGATCTGGACCCGCTGCCGCATGCCACCGGAGAAGGTCGCCACCGGGTCGTCCATCCGGACCAGCGGCACCTCGACCCGGTCCAGCAGGGCCGCCGCCCGCGCCCGGATGTCCCGGTAGGACCGCCACCCGGCCGCGGTGAGCCGTTCGGCGATGTTGCCGCCCGCGGTGACGTTCAGGGTCAGCCCGGCGGCGGGGTCCTGGTGGACGAACCCGAGCACGTCGATCCGCAGCCGCCGTCGTTGCGCCGGGGTCAGCGACAGCACGTCGGTCCGGCCGCGGTCCACCGCGGCCAGTCGGACGGTGCCGGTGGTGGCGGCCTCCTCGCCGACCAGGCAGCGCAGCACGGTCGACTTCCCGCTGCCCGACTCGCCGATCAGGCCCAACGCCTCACCGGGGGCCACGTCGAAGCCGATGTCCCAGGCGGCGACCACCGCGCCGGTGACCGGGCTGACCGCGGTCCGGTGCTCCGGGCCGGTGCCGGGCACCGCCGCCGCGCCGCCGGGTCCGTGCACCTTGCCGATCCGGTCGACCTTGAGGGTCCAGTCGGTCCCGTCGGCGCACCCGGTGCGCCGAGGCGGCGGCAATGGCCGGGTCTCGACCGGGGGCCGTTGCCGACCGGCCCGTCGCGCCGCCTCCGGCAGCAACGCCAGCGGCGCGGCCGCGCGGTGGGCCTCTGCGTCGGCGTCACCGGCCCGGACCCGATCGCACCATTCGGTGTCACTGCACCCGAAGCGGGCGGAGCCGTGCTCGACCAGGAAGGTGTCCACCGAGCCGCACCGCGCGCACCGGGCACCCCGCGCGCCCTCCACCTCGAACGGGACGTCGTCGAAGGTCAGCGGGACCACGTCGGTGTACGGGGGCACCGCGTAGATCCGCTTCTCCCGGCCGGCGCCGAACAGGCTGAGGTGCGTCGAGCGGTGCAGCCGGGGCACGTCCCAGCGTGGGATCGGGGTGGTGGCCATCACGTACCGCCCGTCGACCAGCACCGGATAGCCGGTCGAGCGGCTGATCACGCCGTTGTGGACCAGGTCCTCGTACAGGCTCACCCAGATGCTCGAATAGTCGGCCTCGGCGTGCATCCGCGCGCACTCGGCGACCGACTTCTGCACCCCGCGCAGCGGCTCCGGCACGGGCACCTGCAGCACCAGCACGTCGTCGGCGGCCAACGGCTGCTCCGGCACCCGGTGCCGGGTCTGCACCACGCTCGCCTCGCGGCTGTCGGTGGTCTCCGCGCAGCCGACGCTGCCGGTGATCAGGCGCCGCAGGTTGGTCGCGTTGACCCCGTCGTCGTCGCCCTGGTCGATAACCTTGACGGTGTCCGCCGCCCCGACCACGGCCAGGGTGACCTGCAGCCCACCGGATCCCCAGCCGCGGGCGACCGGCATCTCCCGGGAGCCGAACGGCACCTGGTAGCCGGGCACGCACACCGCGCTGAGGGCGGCCCGGCGGATCTCCCGCTTGGCCCCTTCGTCGAGGATGCCCCGGTCCTCGGCCGGCCGGGCCGACCCGGCGAGCAGCTCGCCGACCGTCGCGGCGGCCGAGCTGATCGAGCTGGTCGACGGTGAACTCACCGGCAGTCCCTTCCCAGCGGTTCAGTGGGTTGCGCGGCGACCTCGCGCTGCTCCCGCATCGCCTGCTTGCGTTCGACCATCGAGCGGAACGTCACGTAGTGCGGCAGCTTCAGGTGCTCCAGGAAGCCACCGGAGTCCAGGCCGTCGGTGGTCAGCAGCAGCAGCTGCTCCAGCGGCCCGTCACGGCCGAACCGGCGGCAGGCGATGTCCAGGTTGGCCATCGCGATGGCCTTGCGTTCGTTGTGTCCGAGGCACAGCCCGTAGCCCAGATCGAACCGGGTCCGGTCCTCGTCGGCCTCGTCCAGGTCCTCGATGGCCTCGGTCTCGGTGACCCGGAACTCGCCGATCGTGACCGGCGCGTCGGTGTGCGGGTGCCGGACCCGCAGCGGGAGCCGACCGTGCCGGACCTCGCCCAGGGTGACCTCGTGGATGTGCCCGTCCGGGCCGAGCACCGAGCGGTACCACAGGCCGACCAGCGCGCCGGTCTCCGCGCGGGCCATGCTGGCCAGCACCGCCGATCGGGGCGCGCCGGGCCGGGCCGGGCGACGGATGATGTCGAACGGTTCGTCGTCCCGGTCGGCGGGGTGGTCGACGAGCAGATCGGCCTGCCGCAGCAGCGCGGAGAACCGGCGGGGGTGCCGCTGGGCCGCGGTGCGCGCCGGGGTGGCCGATCCGTTGGCCGGCAGCCCGCCGGCCGGTGGGTCGGGCGGGCCGTCCGGGCGCTCCAGCCGCCGCCCGGTGTAGTCGCTGGTGCGGCCGAGCAGCTGCGGTCCGTCCGGGGTGCGGTGCGCCGGGACGATGCGCCGCAGCACGGTCATCTCGTCCGGGTCGACCGGCTCGCTGACCGCGATCCGGGGCAGCGTGGAGCGGTGTGCGCGCACCAGATGCGCCGCCTCCAGCGGGTCGCCCTCGGCCTGCCGGAACGCGTCGGCGGCGGTGGCCTCGTGGTACAGCCCGGCCTCGCCCATCACCCGGTCCACCGCCAACCGGAACCTGGCCAGGATCTGTTCGGTGCCGGCCCAGGGCTGCGGCCCGCGGTCGCGCGCGGACCGGACGAGGTCCTCGGCGGCCAGGATCGCGGCCAGGCCACCTCGTGCTCCCGAGTAGCCCATCGGTCAGCTCGCCTCCAGCTCGACCCGCACCCCGCGTGGGATACCGACCAGCGCGCCGGCCGGCCCGACCAGCAGCAGATCCACCCCGGCGGGCCGGGCGGCGACCACCTCGCGGCGGGCCTCGACCAGCGCGGACGACAGCGCCATCGGCACCCGTGCCGTGCCGTCCACCCCGGGCCCGGTGAGCAGCGCGTGCCGGCCGGTCGGGGCCGCCACGACGGTGAGCAGCGCACCGGTCTCCGGTGCCTCGGCGGTGCCGCGCCGGGCGCGCAGCAGCATCTCCGGTGTCGGCGGGTCCAGCACCGCGACCAGCCGGGCGTCCGGCAGCGGGACCGACGGCGCGCCGGTCGCGGTGCGTACCAGGCCGGCCCAGCCCTGGTCGCCGCCCAGCACGCAGACCCCGGTGTCCAGGTCGGCCAGCGCCAGCACCGGCAGCAGCGCCGGGGGCGCGGGGTGCTCCGGCAGCCGGTGCACCGACCCGGGTCGGGACAGCGCGGCCAGCACCGTACGGAAGACCCGGTTCGCGGTGGCCGGCGGCAACCGGGTGCCGCGCCTCGGGTGGGCACCCTCGGTACGGCGGGTGGAGCGGGCCGGCCGGGTGCCGCGCGGCGGGGTCGCGGATGTCATGTCAGCTCCTCGAACTCCACGACGGTCGGCGCCAGCCGGGCCCACTCGGCCGCGTCCCGCGCGGCGAGCCGCCGCTCGACCCGGTGGCACAGCGCGCCCACCTCGGCCGCCGCCGCCGGCGAGGCCTCGGCCGCCGCGTCGCACACGGCCGCCGCCAGCACGGCCGCCCGGTCGTCGCCCAGCCGCATCGCCCAGCCCTGATGGCCGTCCAGGCCCACCTCGGCGTGCGTGGCGAGCACGTCGCCGAGCAGGAACCGCTCGGACCGCACCGGCTCCCGCACCTGGGTGCTCACACAGCCGGTCTCCGGAGCGACCAGCACCCGCACGGCGCCGGGTCCCGCCACGGCCAGCAGCCGGTCGGCCAGCTCGATCAACTCGTCCGGCTCCGCGACAGCCAGCAACGCCGCCCGGGTCTCCCTGTCCTGCCTCACGCCCTGTCCTCCCGCTCGTCCACTGCGGTGTGCCCGCCCCGATCGTCGCCGATCGAGCCCAGCTCGGTGTCGCCGATCGAGCCCAGCTCGACGACCACCCGTAGGGCGTCGGCCCGCATCCAGGTGTCGCTGCACATCAGCGGCCGCCCGGAGTCGGCGTCCCGGCTGAGGCTCTCCACCAGCCACACCGGCTGGCGCAGATCCAGCTCCAGCGGCTGCATCACCGTCTCGGGCGGCAGGTCGAGGCTGACCCGGCACCACGCGCGGACCGGGCACACCCGGCCCATCTGGCGCAGCACCTCGTCGAGCGACTCGGCGGCGTTCATCCCCAGCCGCAGCTCGGTCACCACGTCGACCGGAATCCACTCGTGCGACCAGGCCGCCAACAGGTCGTCGATGTAGGACTGGCGGACCAGCCGATAGGCCGGTGTCCCGGCCGGGCGACCCAACCGTCCGGCCAGCTCGGCCGGCAAGCCGAACTCGGTGATGTCGCGGACCAGCGACCGGGGACGCCCCCCGCCGGCGGAGACCGTGCTGTGCCAGGAGGGCCGGCGCCGGTGCGAGATGACGTAGTCGATGCGCCGGTTGACGAAGGTGCCCGCGCCACGCACCCGGCGCACCAGCAGCCGGCGTTCCAGCTCCTGCAGCGCCGCGCGGGCGGACGCCCGGCCGACGCCGTAGCGTCGGGTGATCGCGTGTTCGCTGGGCACCCGGTCACCGGCCGGGCGCCCGACGAGCTCGCCGGCCAGTTCGTCGGCGATCTCCCGGTACCGCGTGGTCGTCACGGGTCGACGGTGGCTGGTCGGCTTGGCCGGACAACCTCGGTTCGGGCAACGCGCCGGTAAACACCGGTGAACATCCGCGTGGGTTGTTCAGTCGGACGGGCGATGACCCCGCCGCTGGACCAGGTGACCCGACCGCCAGGTGGCCAGTGGTACCGGCAGCTTCCCGGCATGGCCCACCAGCACCGCGTCGAGCGGCAGGCCGACCGCGATCGCCGGCGGGGGAATGCCCAGCGCTGCGGCCGGGTTCGTGGAGCGGCCACGTGCCGCGTTCGGCGCGCCCAGCACGGTCCGCATCCCCAGCTCCCGGGGCGCGCCGGGCGGCCTCGACGGTGAGCGGGAACTCCGCGACGCTCGCGCCGAGCCGGTGGGCCGCCTCGATCTGCTCGGCCGTGCGGTCGTCGTGGCTGGCCAGCGTGATGCCCCGGTCCCGGCCAGCTCGGCGACCGCGGCCCGGCGCTCGTCGGCGCCGGCCCGCCCGCTGGCCTCCATCACCGCGTCGACCTCGGCGGCCGGCACCCCCAGTCCTCGGCGGCCGGCACCCCCAGTCCTCGGCGGCCGGCACCCCCAGTCCTCGGCGTAGAAGCGGCGGTTCTCCCCGACCGAGGCGAACCGGGAGCGCTGCGCGGAGTGTTCCAGACAGCCGGTCAGCCGGCCGCACCGTCCGCTGTGCCCACGCCGCCTGCGCGGCCCACGACGGACAAGGGGAGAGCACGTCCGGCGATCGTGCGTCGTGGGGTGGGCAGGATGCCGGCGATCCGGGTGAGCTCGCGGGCCGAGGCGGACTCCCGGGCGGCGATCACCACCGGCACGCCCCGGTCCCCGGCCCGCCGGAGTTCGACGTCGAGGGGGACCTGGCCGAGCAGGGGCGCACCGGCCTCCTCGGCGAGCTGGGCGCCGCCGCCGGTGCCGAACAGCTCGGACCGGTCCCCGCAGCCGGCGCAGACCGCGGCGGACATGTTCTCGATCACCCCGGCCAGCGGTACTCCGACCTCGGCGGCCATCCGGGTGACCCGGGCGGCCACCACCGTGGCCGTCCGCTGCGGGGTGGTGACCGCGAGCAGCGTGGCGTCGGGCAGGAACTCGAACAGCGACAGCGTGGCGTCGCCGGTGCCCGGGGGCAGGTCCACCAGCAGCGCGTCCAGCCGGCCCCAGTAGGTGTCGGTGACGAACTGCCGTAGCGCCTTGTGCAGCATCGGGCCGCGCCAGACCACCGGCTGCTCCTCCTCGACGAAGAAGCCCATGGACATGATCCCGACGCCGTGCGCGGACACCGGCAGCATCAGCTCGCCGAGCGCCACCGGGCTGCGCCGCACGCCGAACATCTGGGGCATCGAGTAGCCCCAGACGTCGGCGTCCAGCACACCGACGCGCTGGCCGCTGGCCGCGAGGGCGGTGGCCAGGTTGGCGGTGACGGTGCTCTTGCCGACCCCGCCCTTGCCGCTGGCCACGGCGTACACCCGGGTTCCCTCGACGCCGAGGGCGGCGTTCAGTGGCGGCGCGGTGAGCTTGAGTCGGTCGGCGAACTCGGCGCGCTCGCGCGGCGCCATCGTGGTGAAGGCGACCTCGACCCCGCGTACCCCCGGCTCGGCGGAGACCACGGTGGTGACCGCGTGCCGCAGCTCGTCGACCAGCGGGCAGGACGCGGTGGTCAGCCGCACCTCGACCCGCACGCGCCCGCGCCGGGCGCTGACCTCGCCGAGCATGCCCAACTCGGTGAGTGGCTTGCCGATCTCCGGGTCGTGCACCGCTCCCAATGCCCGCAGGGCCCGTGAGTGCACAACGTCGTCCTGGCGCGACTGTGCACTCACCTGGGGGTCCGGAAGGCGCGGCGGCGGGGTTTGACCGGGCGCATGAGGAACTCCGGGCGGCGTTGGCCGCCGGGGCCGACCGCGGGGCGGGTCCTGGCCAGCCACTCCCGGTAGACCCGCATCGACCGCGCGGTGTCGACGTAGACGTCGCCGTACCGGTCGCCGGGGTGCGCCGGCTCCAGCCGCACCTTCTGCAGCCAGCACTGCATCCCGGACCAGGGGTCGGGCTGCACGCTGAACGCGAGGTTCTGGTGCACCCCGGGGTCGGTCCACCAGATCCGCTCCGAGTCGGGGTCGTCGGAGGCGAACGGCTCGATCCCGCCGCGGTAACGCAGCAGGTGCGAGTCCGGGCCGTCCGGGTGGGTGATGTCGACCAGGCCCTGTGACCAGCGGCTGCCCTCGGTGGCGTGCAGCCGCCAGCGGCCCATGTGGTGGCTCAACGCGCACACCCCGGGGCGGATGCCCTCGGTGACCCATACCCGGGCCACCAGGTAGCCGATCGAGGTGTTCAGCCGGACCAGGTCACCGGTGGCCACGCCGTGCCGGGCGGCGTCGACCGAGTTGAGCCACATCGGGTGGGAGTTGGAGATCTCGTTGAGGTACTTGGCGTTGCCCGAGCGGGTGTGGATCAGGGTGGGCAGCCGGAAGGTCGGCACCAGCACCAGGTCACCCGCGGCCAGGTCGATCTCGGACGCGGCCACGTGCGAGCGGATGTAGCCGGGGGTGGCGTGCTCGGGCCAGCCCCAGTCGCGCATGGTGGGGGAGTACACCTCCAGCTTGCGTGACGGGGTCAGCCAGCCGGCGGTCACCGAGCCGTCCTCGTGCCGGATGCCGACCGCGCCGGCCTCGCCGATCAGCGGTGGGGTGGAGTCGAGGTCGGTGGGCTTGCGCAGCACCCCGGCGGTGTCCGAGCCGGCCGGGTCGGGCACGGCGTCGGCCAGCTCGGCCTCGGTGAGCGGGCGCTCGTCCTGGCGGTAGAGCTGGTCGGCGACCTCGACCACGCCGTAGCGGCGCATGTAGGCCAGCGGGGTCAGCCCCTCGGCCTCGGCCTTCTCCTGCAGCCCGGACACCCGGTTCTCGAAGATCCACCGGTAGTACTCGTCGACGGTGACCTTCTGCCCGGGCCGGTACGGGGACTCGAAGTGCCGCCGGATGCCCATCGAGCCGTCGGGGTCGATTCGCCAGGACAGTTCGAACCAGAACTCGTTCTCCTCCCAGACCTCGCCGGGGTTGGCGTCCCGGGTGTCCCCGACCGGCATGCCGAGCTTCTCCATGGCGACCCGGCGCACGGGTTGGCGGAAGCCGAGCCACTTGGCGGCGTGGGTCTCGTAGGACTGGGTGTCGTGGCGTTCGGTGGCGTGGCCCATCGGCAGGATGTAGTCGGCGAACTCGGCGGTCTCCGACCAGGTCGGGGTCAGGGCCACGTGCAGCCCGACCTTCTCGGGGTCGGTGAGCGCCTTCATCCAGGTGAAGCCGTCGGGGTAGGTCCAGATCGGGTTGAACACCCGGGAGAAGTAGATGTCCATCCGGCCCCGCCCCTCCTGCAGGAAGTGCGGTAGCAGGATCGACATCTCGTTGCAGGACAGCGGGTAC
>JAJCYC010000354.1 GCA_029263115.1 Pseudonocardia sp.
CGGTGGGCACCGCGCCCTCCCAGGTGGAGACGATCACGTAGTGCGTGCGCGGGTCGCTGACCGGGCCGGTCATCGCGTCGACGTCGTAGCCCGACGGCGTCGCGTCCCTCGGGGTGTGCGAGTGGTAGATCACCACCGGCCACTGGTCGTCGGCGTCCAACTCCTTGGTCACCGACAGCCACTGCGCGGAGTCGAAGGCGTACTCGGTCGCCGAGGTGCGCCGTGCGCCGCGGAAGGAGTCGTGCTCGCCGCGTAGCCGCCGCAGCTGCTCGCCCCGGCGCGGGTCGATCGCCCCGTCGTCGGCCGGCTTGGCCGCGTTGACCATCCGAACGACCCGCTCTGGACGCTCCCCGCCCTCCGCGCCGGCGATGATGCCGCAGGCCTCGTGCGGGTGCTCGGCCCGGGCGTGGGCCATGACCTCCTCGACGAGGTCCCTCCGGATCACCAGCACCGGTACAGGGTACGGGCTGGCCGGCGTGCCGCGCACGCCACAGGGCACGCTGTGACGCCGAACGGGCGCCGAACGCCGGTCCGGCTACAGCGCGGTCGCCCGGACCTGCACCAACGCGTCCTGGACGAACGTCAGCCACTGGTACACCCCGAGGTGGGCGGCCAGCGTCTCGTCCTCGGGCGGCTCCTCGGGCATCTCCTCGCTGACCCCGAGCATCGTGCCCAGCGCCAGCCGCACGTCGTTCAGCGCGCTCAGCCACTCGTCGGCCTGCTCGACGTCCAGCTCCACCTTGCCGCCCCCCGCCGGGCAGGTGGCCAGCACCATCCGGGCGGCCCGGGTCTTCGCCTCGATCAGCTCCGGCTCGCGCAGGCTGCGCAACCCGGCCGCCAGCTCGGCGTCCTCGCGGTGGAAGTCCGGCAGCAGCCGGGCCAGCACGGTGTCGGTCGGCGGCTGGGACGGCCCGGTACGGATGCCGGTGAGCTCGGCCAGCTCGTCGACCGGGGCGGCCTGCCGGCGCTCGTCCAGCATGCCGAGCAGCTGCTCCACCAGCGCGCGCAGCAGTCCGGCCTCGCGCTCGTCGAAGGTCCCGGCCATCCGCATCCGGGTGCCCCGGCCGTGCCTGCGCCATCCGTTCACGGTCGGCCGCTCATGCCTTCTGCATGGTGGCCCACAGGCCGGCCGCGTGCAGCTTGGCCACGTCGGCCTCCACCTTCTCCTTGCTCCCGCTGGACACCGTGGCCCGGCCCTTGTGGTGCACGTCGAGCATGAGCTTGGTCGCCTTCTGCCGGCTGTAGCCGAACAGCTTCTGGAAGACGAAGGTCACGTAGGACATCAGGTTCACCGGGTCGTTCCAGACGATCGTCTGCCAGGGCGTCTCGGCGGCCGCGGTGGCGTCGGCATCCCGCACGCTCTGTTCGGTAGGCGCCGCGGTTGTCGTCGGGCGGGTTGAGGGGCCGGCCATGTCCCTATGGTGGCAGCTCCGCAGCCGCCACCGCACGCCCGGTCAACTCCGGCTCGCCCGGGCGAGCCCTGCCGATGCTCGTTCCGCTGCGCTGCTCTCGGCGCCGATGCTCGTTCCGCTGCGCTGCTCTCGGCGCCGGTTAGTCTCTGCAGACCATGACCGAGCAGACCATCAGCGATCTCGGCAGCTCGGGGCTGCTCACCGATCGGTACGAGCTGACCATGCTGGCCGCCGCGCTGGCCGACGGAACCGCGAGCCGGCGGTGCACGTTCGAGGTGTTCGCCCGCCGGCTGCCCGACGGGCGCCGCTACGGCGTGGTGGCCGGCACCGGGCGGCTGCTGGAGGCGCTGACCCGGTTCCGGTTCGGCGACGCCGAGCTGACCGCGCTCGCCGACGCGAGCGTGGTCGACGCCCACACGCTCGACTGGCTGGCCGGCTACCGGTTCACCGGCGACGTGGACGGCTACCCGGAGGGCGAGCTGTACTTCCCGGGCTCACCGGTGCTCACCGTGACCGGCACGTTCGCCGAGGCGGTGCTGCTGGAGACGCTGGCGCTGTCGGTGTTCAACCACGACTGCGCGATCGCCTCGGCCGCCGCCCGAATGGTCACCGCCGCCGGCGGCCGCCCGCTGATCGAGATGGGCTCGCGGCGCACCCACGAGCAGGCGGGCGTGGCCGCCGCCCGCGCGGCCTACCTGGCCGGGTTCGCCAGCACCTCCAACCTGGAGGCCGGCCGCCGGCACGGCATCCCCACCGCGGGCACCGCCGCGCACGCGTTCGTGCTGCTGCACGGAGGCGCTGATCGCGGGCGCGACGGCGACGGCGAGGCGCGCGCGTTCGCCAGCCAGGTCGCGGCGTTCGGCCCGGGGACCACGCTGCTGGTCGACACCTACGACATCGCGGCCGGCATCGAGCGCGCCGTGGCCGCCGCCGGCCCGGGGCTGGGCGCGGTCCGGATCGACTCCGGCGACCTGGGCGAGCTGGCCCGCCAGGCCCGCGACCAGCTGGACGCGCTCGGCGCCCGGGATACCCGGATCGTGCTGTCCGGCGACCTCGACGAGTACGCGATCGCCGCGCTGCGCGCCGAGCCGGTGGACGCCTACGGGGTGGGTACCTCGCTGGTCACCGGGTCCGGGGCACCTACCGCGGGCATGGTCTACAAGTTGGTCGAGGTGGACGGGCGGCCGGTGGCCAAGCGCAGCTCGGCGAAGGAGTCCAAGGGCGGGCGAAAGTCGGCGCTGCGCCGGCACAAGCCGACCGGCACGGCGCTGGAGGAGCTCGTGCACCCGGCCGCCCGCGCGGTCGAGCCGGGGCCGCACGACCGGGTGCTGGCGGTCCCGCTGATCCGCGGCGGCGAGCCGGTGCACGGCGATGAGAAGCTGGAGCAGGCCCGCGAGCGGCTGCGCGCCGCGCTGGTCTCGGTACCCTGGGAGGGCCTGAAGCTGTCTCGGGGGGAGCCGGCGATTCCTCCCGTCTTCGACCTGTGTGTGGCGGGTGCGGCGGTGGCCGCACCCCCCACTCACCACCCCGGGGGGACCCATGCGCGCGTTGGTGATCGTGGACGTGCAGCTCGACTTCTGCGAGGGCGGCTCGCTGGCGGTGGCCGGCGGGGCCTCGGTGGCGGCTCGGATCAACGCCCTGACCACCACATCGGCGACCACCAACCCCGGCGCCTACGGCCATGTGGTGGCCACCCGGGATTACCACGTCGACCCGGGCGGGCACTTCAGCGGCCGGCCCGACCACCGCACGAGCTGGCCGGTGCACTGCGTGGTGGGCACCGCCGGCGCGGCGTTCCACCCGGCGCTGGACGTCGCCCCGATCGAGGCGGTGTTCGCCAAGGGCGCCCACGCGGCGGCGTACTCCGGCTTCGAGGGCACCGAACCGGGCGGCGCCGGCCTGGCCGACTGGCTGCGGGCCCGCGCGGTCACCGGCGTCGACGTGGTCGGCATCGCCACCGACCACTGCGTGCGGGCCACCGCGCTGGATGCCGCCCGCCACGGGTTCGCCACCACGGTGCTCACCGAGTTCACCGCCGGGGTGGCGCGAGAGACCACCCGGGCGGCGGTGGCCGAGATGCGCGCGGCCGGGGTCCGGGTGGTGTGACCGGGCGCCTCAGCCGATGAGGGCCCCGCTGTCGCGGGAAGTTCTCGGCTTCCTTGTCCGGCGGTCCGCCACCACTTTCGGCCCCCTCGGGTACGTGGCCGGCGCGTCACAACCGGGGTAGGGGAACCGGGCCGCCGGGGTGACCGGCCCGCGCCGGTTCACCCTGTTCGGGGGGCCTCGCTGTACCGTCCGGTCCCGTGCCCACCTCCTCCACCGACCTGCCCGGCGTGGCCGAGCTGCTCAGCGCGGCGGTGGACGCGCTGGGCGGGCAGCTCCGCGACGGCCAGCGGGAGATGGCCGCCGCCGTCGGGCGGACCCTGATGAGCGGTGAACACGTGGCGGTGCAGGCCGGCACCGGTACCGGCAAGTCGCTGGCCTACCTGATCCCGGCGATCCGGCACGCGATGGCGAAGGCCACCACGGTGGTGGTGTCCACCGCGACGATCGCGCTGCAGCGCCAGCTGGTGGACCGGGACCTGCCCCGGCTGGCCGAGGCGTTGACCCCGGTGCTCGGGCGGGCGCCGACGTTCGCCATCCTCAAGGGCCGGCGCAACTACCTCTGCATGCACCGTCTCGGCGGCCCGGACCAGGTGGACGAGGGTGAGCAACTGTTCGACCCGTTCGCCGTCTCCGCGCTGGGTCGGCACGTGAAGCGGCTGCACGAGTGGGCCGACAGCACCGACACCGGCGACCGGGACGAGTTGGTGCCCGGGGTACCGGACAACGCCTGGCGGCAGGTGTCGGTGACCGCCCGGGAGTGCCTGGGCGCGTCCCGCTGCCCGGTGGGTACCGACTGCTTCGCCGAGCGGGCCCGCGCCGAGGCCGGCCGGGCCGACGTGGTGGTGACCAACCACGCGCTGCTGGCCATCGACGCCCTGGAGAACCGGGCGGTGCTGCCCGAGCACGACGCGGTGGTGATCGACGAAGCGCACGACCTGGTCGACCGGGTGACCGGGGTGGCCACCGCCGAGCTGACCGCCGCGTCCGTGGCGGCCGCCGCCCGGCGCTGCGGCAAGCTGGTCGACCAGGCCGTCGCCGACCGGTTGTCCGAGGCCGGTGAGGGGCTCTCGCTGGTCTGCGAGGACGCCCCGCTGGGCCGCTGGGAGCACGGGCTGCCCACCCCGGTGGCCGGAGCGCTGGCCGCGGTGCGGGATTCGGTGGCCGCCTGCCGCGCCGGTCTCGGTTCGGAACGCCGGGAGGACCCGGCCGAGGCGACCGCCCGCAAGCTCGCGCTGGCCCTGCTCGACGAGGTCGGCGAGACGGCGGCGCGGCTGCTGGCCGCGTTCGTCGAGGAGGACCCGGCGAAGCGCTACGACGTGGTGTGGCTGGCCGAGCAGAGCCCGGCGTCGGCCGAGTCAGGCGCGCGTTCCCGGGTGCTGCGGGTGGCGCCGCTGTCGGTGGGCGGGCTGCTGCGGGAGCGGCTGTTCGGCGAGCGGACGGTGGTACTCACCTCTGCCACGCTCACCCTGGGCGGCTCGTTCGACGCGCTGGCCCGGCAATGGGGTCTCCCGCCGGAGAAGGCCGCCCCGAAGGCCGAGGCCGAGGCGAACGCCGAGGACCCGGTGCCCGACCCGGACGCCCCGCGCTGGTCGGGGCTGGACGTGGGTTCGCCGTTCGAGCACGCCCGGGCCGGCATCCTGTACGTGGCCACACGGTTGCCCTCCCCCGGCCGGGACGGCCTGCCGGCGGCCTACCTGGACGAGATCGCGTCGCTGGTGGAGGCCTCGGGTGGCGGTGCACTCGGGCTGTTCTCCTCGATGCGCGCGGCCAAGCAGGCCACCGAGGCCCTGCGCGGCCGGCTGGAGCAGCCGATCCTCTGTCAGGGCGATGACGCCACCGGCCTGCTGGTCCGCCGGTTCGCCGAGGACGACGCCACCTGCCTGTTCGGCACCCTGTCGCTGTGGCAGGGGGTCGACGTGCCCGGCCGCTCGTTGCGACTGGTGATCATCGACCGGATCCCGTTCCCGCGACCGGACGACCCGCTGGTGGCGGCCCGGCAGCGCGCGGTGGACTCCCGGGGCGGCAACGGCTTCCTGTCGGTGTCGGCCACCCATGCCGCGCTGCTGCTGGCCCAGGGCGCCGGCCGGCTGCTGCGCGGGATGGACGACCGCGGCGTGGTCGCCGTGCTCGACCCCCGGCTGGCCACCGCGCGCTACGGCGGGTTCCTGCGGGCCTCGCTGCCGCCGTTCTGGCCGACCAGCGACCCTGAGGTGGTCCGGGCCGCACTGCGTCGGCTGGCCACCCGACCCTGATCCAGCTACTTTGAGCAACAGCGTCGGGCCGGCTCCACGCTCTTGTCCTTCTATCGTGAAGACCATTTCCATGAAATGTGTCGGAACGTGTTCACAATCGCCGAAAATAGGGCGAAAGATCGCTCAACCATTGACAACATGCCCGATTCAGTCTGTCGGTCTGGACGCTGCGGTATTCCTACCCGTAATCTCTACGCACGTCGACGGACGCTCCCCACTGTCCTCGTCGACCATCGAAGCTCTACAGTCGTCGGCGCGGCACAGCCGTGTCACCAGGAGGTTTACTGTGTTGAAGCGAGTCGGCCTGGTGGCCGCAGCCGTCCTTGCCGCGGGACTGACCGTCACGTCGATGGCCTACGCCGACGACGAGGAAGGCGAGGGCTTCGGCTACAGCGGCCACGTCGAGCAGCACGAAGAGCAGTACTGCGACGAGGACTACACCTTCCCCGACGGTGAACTCTCCATCCTCTCCGAGGGCATCGAGAACAACAGCGACGACGACGTCGACTGCGAGCAGGAGACCTACCCCGAGCTGGACGACTGATCTCGGCCGTCACCCTGAGCTATCTGAGCGCGGGTGCACCGCGAGTCTCCGGACTCGTCGGTTCGCCCGCTCTCAGTGCTGTCTGTACGCAGGGTCGCGGTCCGGTCGATTGCTGGTCGGCCGCCCGTCGGCCACCGTGCCACGCAGGTCACCCTGCCCGGCGCCACCTCGGTGAACCCGGCCTCACACCAGCGGCACCCGGCGCAGCAGGCCCTCGGCGGCGTCGGCCACCTCCACCTCGTCGCGGGTGATGCCCAGCACGAACAGCACCACGTCCAGGTAGGGGTGGGACAGCGCGGTGTCCGCGACCTCGCGCAGCGCGGGCTTGGCGTTGAACGCCACCCCCAGGCCCGCAGTGGACAGCATGTCGATGTCGTTGGCACCGTCGCCGACCGCGACGGTCTGATCGAGCGGGATGTCGAACTCCTCGGCGAACCGGCGCAGCGCCACCGCCTTGCCGGCCCGGTCGATCACCTCGCCGAGCACCCGCCCGGTCAGCCGGCCGTCGCGGACCTCGATCTCGTTGGCCGCGCAGAAGTCCAG
>JAJCYC010000355.1 GCA_029263115.1 Pseudonocardia sp.
CTCCGGCCAGCGGGCCACCTTCGACACGCTGTTCGACCTGTACTTCCCGGTCGCCATCGGCACCAGCTCCGGCGAGGTCGAGGTGCCGTGGACCGACGACGGCGAGGTCGACATCGACGCGTTGCGCGACCTGCTGGCAGACCTGCTGCGCGACGGTGACGAGGAGGCCCTGCGCGAGCTCGCCAGGGCCGTGGTGGACGCGCTCGGGCAGACCGGCTCGAGTAGGGGCGGCGCCGGCTCCGGTCAGCAGGGCTCCGAGAACTGGTCGGCCTACCAGGTGCTGCGCCAGGTCAGCCCTGAAACGTTGCTGGCCCGGATCCTGGGCGACCTGATGGCCGGCAACGACGACGCGTTCGCCGAGGAGGTGGCCCGCCGGGAGATCCGGCAGCGGATCGCCGACTTCCGCCGGATGGTCACCGAGGAGGTCCGCCGGCGCACCGCCGAAGTTCGTGGCCGGGAGCCGGTGGCCCGCACGGCGGTCCCCAAGCAGGCCGAGCAGGTGGAGTTTCTGTCCGCCTATGCCGACCAGTTGGCGATGCTGCGCAAGACTGTGCACCCGCTGGCGCGCCGGCTGGCCTCCCGGCTGGCGGTGCGGCGCAAGCACGCCAGGCGGGGTCAGATGGATCTGCGCCGGACGTTGCGCCGCTCGATGTCGACCGGCGGGGTGCCGATGCGTCCCGCCTTCCGCACCCGCAGGCCGGGTCGACCCGAGCTGGTGGTGTTCTGCGACGTGTCCGGCTCGGTCGCCGGGTTCAGCCACTTCACCCTGCTGCTGGTCCAGGCGCTGCGCGAGCAGTTCAGCAAGGTGCGGGTGTTCGCCTTCGTCGAGCGGGCCGACGAGGTGACCCACCTGTTCGCCCCGGGCAACGACCTGGCCACCGTGATGAGCCGGGTGCTGCGCGAGGCCGAGCTGGTCACCTTCGACGGGCACAGCGACTACGGCGGTGCGCTGGCCAGCCTGGTCGAGCACTGGCCGGACGCGGTCGGCCCGCGCAGCTCGCTGCTGATCCTGGGGGACGCGCGCACCAACTACCGCGACCCGAACCTGACCGTCCTCAAACGGCTCGCCGGCCAGGCCCGGCACACCCACTTCCTCAACCCCGAGCCGCGCAACCAGTGGGGCACCGGCGACTCGGCCGCGCTGCGCTACGCCGACGTGGTGAAGATGCACGAGTGCCGCACGGTGGCCCAGCTCGCCGACGTGGTGGAGACCCTGCTCCCGGTGTGAGTGTGTCGCCGGTTCCGGATCATCGGGCGATAGGCTCCGTCGATGGGCGCACGGCGGGTCGGGGTGATGGGTGGCACGTTCGACCCGATCCACCACGGCCACCTGGTCGCGGCCAGCGAGGTCGCCGGCCGCTTCGACCTGGACGAGGTGGTGTTCGTGCCGACCGGGCAGCCCTGGCAGAAGGGCGACCGGGAGGTCAGCGTGGCCGAGGAGCGCTATCTGATGACGGTGGTGGCCACCGCGTCGAATCCGCGGTTCTCCGTCGACCGCGCCGACATCGACCGGCCCGGCCCGACCTACACCGTGGACACCCTGCGTGACCTGCACGCCCGCCACCCCGGCAGCGACCTGTTCTTCATCACCGGCGCCGACGCGCTGTCCCAGATCCTGTCCTGGCGCAACGTCGGGGAGCTGTTCGAGCTCGCCCACTTCATCGGGGTGACCCGCCCCGGTTACACCCTGCGCGACGAGCATCTGCCCGAGGGCTCGGTCAGCCTGGTGGAGGTGCCGGCGATGGCGATCTCCTCCACCGACTGCCGCGACCGGGTGCGCGGTGGCCGCCCGGTCTGGTATCTGGTGCCCGACGGCGTCGTCCAGTACATCACCAAACGCGGCCTGTACCGCGAGCCGAAGCCCTGACCCGCCTCGATGTCGAGGCCGGCGGCACACCCGGTGCCTGTCCATGGGTGACAGCCGGGATCGAGCACCGGTTCTCGAGGCCATCGCATCGCATCGGATGCCGGCAACCGCCCGGGTGCCCGCTGGCCGAAGCCCGGCCGCGGCCGACTCAGTACGCTGGCCTCGGCTCACCCCGGTAGGTGGGTTCGGCGACGGGAGGAGCCCGGTGAGCGCGACCGCGCAGGCAGTGGAGTTGGCGAGGGTGGCGGCGGTGGCCGCGGCCGACAAGAAGGCGCTGGAGATCGTGGTGCTCGACGTGTCCGAGCGCACCGACCTGACCGACTGCTTCGTCATTGCGTCCGCACCGAACGAGCGCCAGGTGCAGGCCATCGTCGACGAGGTCGAGGAGCGGCTGCGGCTGGCCGGCAGCAAGGCGGCGCACCGCGAGGGCATCCGCGAGGGTCGGTGGGTGCTGCTGAACTTCCTGGACGTGGTGGTGCACATCCAGCACGCCGAGGAGCGCGGCTACTACGACCTCGAGCGCCTGTGGAAGGACTGCCCCCGGTTGGACTTCCCGGAGGCGCGGGTCGACGCGCTCGCCGACGAGCCGCGCGACGAGCTGGCATGAGCCTGACCCGGCTGGTCCTCGTCCGGCACGGCGAGACCGATTACAACGCCGCCGGGCGGATGCAGGGCCACCTCGACTCCCAGCTGACCGACCGGGGACTCGCCCAGATCCAGACCGCCGCCCCGCTGCTCGCGACCTACCGACCGGCACGACTGGTCAGCTCAGACCTGTCCCGGGCGGTCCGGACCGCGGAGGGCGTCGGTGAGGTCTGCGAGATGCCGGTGAAGTTCGACCCACGCCTGCGCGAGACCCACCTCGGTGACTGGCAGGGCCTGACCGTGGCCGAGGTCGAGGCCGGGTGGCCGGGTGCGATGCAGATGTGGCGCGCCGACGCCACCTGGGCGCCACCGGGCGGGGAGTCGCGGGTCGACGTTGCCGAGCGGGTGACCCCGGTGGTCGACGAGCTGGTCGAGGAACTGGCCGACGACGTCGACCAGAGCGGCGGCCCGGCGGCGGACGCCGTGCTGCTGATCACCCACGGCGGGTTGATCGCCTCGTTGACCTGCGCGCTGATGGGGCTGCCGCCGGCCGGCTGGATGGCGCTGATGGGCCCGGGCAACTGCCGGTGGACCGTCCTGCGCCGCCGAACCGGTCAATGGCGGCTGCACGGCCACAACGTCGGCTACGACCCGCCCCATTGAACGACCCCGTGGACGTCACCCCGAGCGCCGGCGGCCCGGTGCTGCTCGTGCTGGCCGACTCGTTGTCGTTCCACGGTCCCGCGCGCGCCGAGCCGTCGAACGAACCCCGGCTGTGGCACAACGTGGCCGCGGCAGGCGTCGGTGGCCGGGCCGAGCTGCTGGCCGGCTTCGGCTGGACCGCCCGGCACGCCTGGCACGCCCTGACCCACGACCCCCGGGCGTGGTCGATCATGCCGACCGTCGATGCGCTGGTGCTCGGGGTCGGCGGCATGGACACGCTGCCCTCGCCGCTACCCGCCGCCGTGCGCGAGCTGATCCCCACCCTGCGTCCGGACTGCCTGCGCCGCGCGGTGCGGTCCGGGTACCTTGCGGCGCTACCGGGGCTCTCCCGGGGGTTCGCGCGGGTGCTGCCCGGTGGTGGCCCGGTGGCCCTGCCGCCCCGGTTGTCGGTGCGTTACCTGGAGTCCTGCCGTCTGGCGGTCACCACGATCCGGCCCGGCATCCCGGTGGTGCTGATGCTGCCGGGGGCGCACTGGTCGCCGATCTACGGCTACGTCGACCCCGGACGGGCGCCGGCGGACCGCGCCTACCGGGCCTGGGCGGCCTCGGTCGGGGTGGCCACCGTGGACGTCCGAGCGCTGGTCCTCGACCACATCCGGTCCGGGCAGGGCAACCCGGACGGCATCCACTACGGCTGGGAGGGTCACCGGGCGGTCGGGTCGGCGCTCGCCGCCACGCTTGCCCGGTTGCTCCCGCCGGTGGGAGCGCCGTGCGCCGCCGAGCCGGCGTGCACCGCCGAGCCCGCTGCCCCGGGCGGTGCCGAGGCATCAGGCCGATGAGCGTCGCGGTGGTCACCGACTCCACCGGGTACCTGCCGGTCGATCTGGCCCACGCGCACGGGATCGAGGTGGTCCCGCTACGGGTCACCCTCGGCGAGCGCGCCGGGTGGGACACCCTCGACGTGCGGCCCGCCGAGGTCACCGCCGCGCTGGCCGACCCGCACATCGCCGTGGGCACCTCCCGCCCGGCGCCGGCCGATTTCGCCGCCCGCTACCGGGCGTTGCTGGCCGGGGGAGCGGACGAGGTGGTGTCGGTGCACCTGTCCCGCGTGCTGTCCGGCACCTGGGAGGCCGCCCGGATCGCCGCCGACGAGGTCGACCCGGCACGGGTTCGGGTGGTCGACTCGCGCTCCACCGCGATGGGGTTGGGGTTCGCGGTGCTGGCCGCCGCCCGGGCCGCCGCCGGGGGCCTGGCCGGGGAGAAAGTAGAGGTCGCGGCCGCCGAGGTGGCCGCGCGCAGCCGGGTGTTCTTCTGCGTCGACACCCTGGAACACCTACGCCGGGGTGGCCGGGTCGGCGCGACGGCAGCCTGGATCGGTACCGCGCTCGCGGTGAAGCCGCTGCTGCACGTGGTCGACGGCCGGATCGAGCCGCTGGAGAAGGTCCGGACGGCCGCCCGCGCCACTGCCCGGATGGTCGAGCTCGCTGTGCGGGCGGCCGGCGCCGGGCAGGTCGACCTCGCGGTGCACCACCTGGGCGCGCCGGACCGGGCAGCGAGGCTGGCCCGCGAGCTGGCCGACCGGATGCCGGACGCGAACCCGTGTGTGGTGTCCGAGGTCGGCGCGGTGATCGGGGCGCATGCCGGCCCGGGGCTGCTCGGGGTCGTCGTGGTGCCCGAGGCCACTACCGCATCCCCCTGACACCCGCGCCGGTCCGCCCGGGCTTGTGCACATCGGCCGGAGTTGTCCACAGGGGGCGCTCGTCGGGCATCGCGGCGGCGGCCGGGCCCCTAACGTCCGATGGGTGACGATCACCCGGGAGCAGGCGTCGGACCCGGCGGGGAGCCACGCCCGCGAGCGTCTCGTCGCGCTGCGCTCGACCGGTCGCGGGGCGCCGCCCGAGCCGGACGCGGAGCGCCGGTCGTTCGCCGGATCGCGCCGACCCCGTCGGGTTCCGGCCGAGCCCGGTGGGTCGGCGGCGCCGGTGGAGTCGACGATGCCGCTGCCGGTGGTCGGCGCCCCGCTGCCGGGGGCCGGCGGGCCGGCGCGCTGGGACCGTTGGGTACCTGCCTCACTGCGGAGCGCCCGGCTCGACCCGGGACGGCGCGGTGCGGTGGCGTTGGTTCTGGTCGTCGTGGTCGCGGCGCTGGCCGCGGGTGTCGGGGTGTGGCGGGACCGCCCGATCGCCGTACCCGCGCCGCCGTGGGCCACGGTCGCCGCGCCGCTCGAGCCGGCCGCGCCGGGAGGCGGCGACCCGGGCGCCGGCGCGCCCGAAGCCCGCCGGCCGGGCGCCGCGCTGGTGGTCAGCGTGGCAGGCAAGGTACGCCGCCCCGGGTTGGTCCGGGTCCCCGACGGGGCCCGGGTCGCGGACGCGATCGCGATGGCCGGCGGCCCACGACCCCGGGTCGACCTCACCCCGCTCAACCTGGCCCGCAGGGTGGCCGACGGCGAGCAGATCGTGGTCGGAATCCCCGTCGCACCGGGCGCTGAACCCGCCACCGGAACCCCCGGCGGTGGCGGCTCGGCCGGGGCGGGGTCGGCCACCGGTCCGGCGGGCAGGATCGACCTCAACCGGGCCACCGTCGAACAGCTCGACGGCCTGCCGGGCGTGGGTCCCGTGACGGCCCAGCGCATCCTCGACTGGCGGACCCGCAACGGCCGCTTCACCGCCGTCGAGCAACTGCGCGAGATCGAGGGCATCGGGGAGCGTCGGTTCGGCCAGCTGCGTGACCAGGTGACCGTGTGACCGGCGTACCCCGCGGCCCGGAGGCTGCCGCCCCGCCCGACCTGCGGCTGGTGCCCGCTGCCGTGCTGAGCTGGCTGGTCGCGGTCGCCGGCTTGTGCGGCGGGTGGGCGGTGGCCGTCGGGTTGGCCGGTGCCGCGCTGTCGGGGCTCGGCGTGGCGTCGGCCGCGGCGCTGCGTGGCGGCCGCCCGGGCCGATCGGTGGCCGGGCTGCTCGCCGCCGCCGGCTGCATGGCCGCGGTGGGTTCGGTGGTCGGGCTGCACGCGCGGCAGCTGGACAGCCACCCGGTGCGGATGTCCGCCGAGCAGGGCAGCGCAGCGACCCTGCGGGTGCGGGCGACCGGAGATCCAGCACCGGTTCTCGGCGGCTGGGCCGGGTACGGCAGCCAACCCGCCGGGCCCACCCAGGTCACACTGCCCGTCGAGCTGCTTGGGGCAACCGTGCGGGGACGCGACTGGACCACCGGCGGACGGGCTCTGCTCGTGGCACCGAGCGAGGGATGGACCGATGTGCTGCCCGGGACCGAACTCACCGCCGCGGGCCTGCTCGTGCCCCCGATCCGCCCCGACCTGACCGTCGCCGTGCTGCGGGTGCGTGGGCCGCCTGAGGAGCGGACCCTCCCGCCGTGGTGGCAACGCGGCGCGGACGCGCTGCGGGACGGACTGCGCCAGGCCGCCGCGGCCGCCCTGTCCGAGCGCCCGGCGGCGCTGCTGCCCGGCCTGGCGATCGGCGACACCAGCACGATGCCTGGCGTGCTGCGCGACGAGTTCCGCGCCACCGGGCTGACGCATCTGACCGCTGTGTCCGGGGCGAACGTGGCGATCGTAGTGGGCGCGGTGTTCGGCCTGCTCGGCCTGCTGCACGCCGGCCCGAGGGCCCGCGTGCTGTGCGCCGCGCTGGCCCTGGTCGGGTTCGTCGTACTGGCCCGGCCGTCGCCGAGTGTGCTGCGGGCGGCGGTGATGGGATCGGTGGCGCTGCTCGCGGTGCTGTCCGGCCGGCGTCGGTCGGCGGTACCGGCGCTGGCCGCCTCGGTGATCGGGCTGCTGCTGGTCGACCCGGCGCTGGCCACCGACCCCGGGTTCGCGCTGTCGGTGCTGGTCACCGGGGCGTTGGTACTGCTCGCGCCGGGCTGGTCGGCCAGGCTGCGCGGGATCGGCGTCCCGCCAGGGCTGGCCGAGGCGCTGGCGGTGCCGGCCGCCGCGCACCTGGTCACCGCGCCCGTGGTGGCCGGCCTGTCCGGCGAGATCAGCATGGTCGCGGTGGCGGCGAACCTGTTGGCCGCGCCGGCGGTGGCACCGGCCACCGTGCTCGGCGTGCTGGGCGCGGTCGTCTCGCCGCTGAGTCCCGATGCCGCCTGGTTGTGCGTGTGGCTGGCCGGGCCCGCCGTCGGCTGGTTGGTGGAGATCGCCCGTCGCGGCGCGGCGATCCCCGGCGCGGTGCTCGAGTGGCCCACCGGGGCGCCGGGCGGGCTCGCGGCGGCCGTGGTCGTGGTAACGCTGCTGGCCGTCACGCGGTCGAGGCGTGCCCGCTCACTGCTGGCGGCCGTGGTCCTCGGGCTGCTCCTGGTGCTGGTGCCGACCCGGTGGGTCACCCCGGGCTGGCCGGCGTCCGGGTGGTCGGTGGTGGCCTGCGACGTCGGCCAGGGCGACGCGGTGGTGCTGAGCACCGGCGAACCCGGTCGCGCGGTGCTGGTGGACGCCGGCCCGGACGTCGGGGCGGTCGACGGCTGCCTGGGCAGGCTCGGGGTGCAGGCGCTGTCACTGGTGGTGCTCAGCCACCTGCACGCCGACCACGTCGGTGGGCTGTCCGCCGCGCTGGCCGGCAGGTCGGTCGGCGCGGTGGCGGTCGGGCCGGTGCGCGTACCGGCCTGGGCGTTCGAGCAGGTGCAGCGGGTCAGCGCGGCGGCCGGGGCGCCGGTGGTGCACCTGCGGGCCGGTCAACGGCTGAGCTGGCCCGCGCTCACCCTGGATGTGCTCGGTCCGATCCGCCCGCCGACGCTGGTCGACGGCGATGACGGCACCGCGGTCAACGACGAGTCCCTGGTGCTGCGCGCCGACACCGCGTCGGGCCGGGTGTTGCTCACCGGCGACATCGAACTGCTCGCCCAGGCGAAGCTGCTCGCCTCCGGAGTCGACCTGCGGGCCGACGTCCTGAAGGTGCCGCACCACGGTTCGCGCTACACCGCTCCGGCCTTCCTGGCTGCGGTGCGACCCCGGCTGGCACTGGTCAGCGTGGGCGCGGGCAACCGGTACCGCCACCCCAACGCGATCGTGCTCGACGCGCTGCGCGGGGCCGGGGCGCCGGTGGTGCACCTGCGGGCCGGTCAACGGCTGAGCTGGCCCGCGCTCACCCTGGATGTGCTCGGTCCG
>JAJCYC010000356.1 GCA_029263115.1 Pseudonocardia sp.
CATGGAACACTTCACCGCGGTGATGGCCGAGGCGACGCTGCGTGCCGAGGACGCCGGTGAGGGGCACATCCACCCCGACCTGAACGAGCTGTGGCTCTGGCACGCCCTGGAGGAGCTGGAGCACAAGTCGGTCAGCTACGAGGTGTACGAGACCATCGGCAACAGCCGCCTGGAGCGGCTGCTGGCCCAGCCCCTGGTGGTGGCCACGGTGCTGCCGGCCATGGTGGCCAGCTGGGCCTGGCTGCTGGCAGGAGAGGGCGCCCTCACCAAGCCGCGCGACCTGGCCCAGGGCCTGCGGCTGATGTTCGGGCCCGGGGCGATCCTGCGCACTACGCTCGCCAGGCTGCCACTGTTCGGCCGCCGGGACTTCCACCCGGCTCGCCACGACACCTCCGAGCTGGAGGAGCGCTGGCGCGATCTGCTGTTCGGCCCCGACGGCACCCTCCGCGAGCAGCTACGCCGCACCTCGTAACGCGCGAGTCACGCACTTCGTGCTGGCGAGTCACGCACTTCGTGCTGGCGAGTGAACCATCTGTGTCGGCGCTGAACGCGTGACTCGCGGAGAGGTGGTCGGCGGGTCGTTGAGCGCGGGTTCAAGAAACGGCGAGGGCGGCCAGGGCCATCCGGCGCAGCTGGTCGGCGGCCGGTCCGGCGTCGGTGCCCGGCGCGCTGTGCGGGGTGGAGTTGAGCAGGCCGAACACGCCGTGCGCGGCCACCCGCGCGTCGGTGTCGGCCAGTCGAGGGTGCCGGCGCCGCAGCGTGTCAACCCAGATCTCCACATAGGCGCGCTGCAGGGCGCGGACCCGGCGGCGGTCCTCGGTGGGCAGGTTGGCCAGGTCGCGGTCCTGAACGGTGATCAGCTCGGGCTCGGCCAGGGAGAACGCCAGCTGGTGTTCGATCAGTGCGGCGATCAGGGCCGCGGGATCTTCGTGCCGGTCGGCGAGCGCGCGCCCGCCGGCCAGCAGCCGCTCGCTGATGCCGACCAGCATCTCCGCGAGTAACGCCTCCTTGCCCTGGAAGTGGCGGTACAGGGCCGGCCCGCTGATCCCGACCGCAGCGCCCAGCTCGGCGATGCTCACCCCGTGGAACCCGTGCCGGGCGAACAGCCGCGCGGCCACCCGCAGGATCTGGACCTTGCGGCTCGTCAGCTGGGTGGAAGGCTCGACGACCATTTCACGAGACTAGCGGGCGGCGTTAACGCACGCTAACGTAGTTAACGCACGCTAACCTGCGGAGCGGCCGGCCGGATGGCCTTCGACCGTACTACCGCTGGCGGGCGATGACCGACTTGGTGATCTGGGTCTGCGCGACCAGGTCGCCGTCGGGGCCGCCGAGGTGGGAGAGCACCGACACGAACGCCAGCGTGCGGGAACGGCGGTCGAGCGTGCCGCTCACGTGTACCCACTCACCGGCGCGGGCCGCCCGCAGATACTGGGTGGAGATCGTGTTGGTCACGGCGTGCTCGTCCTCGGCGAGTGTCGGCATGACCGCCAGATAGCCGGCGGTCTCGATGGTCACGGCCAAGGCGGCACCGTTCAGCCTGCCGGCCAGGGTGAGCGCCGGTCCGGTGACCGGGAACCGCAACCCGCCTGTGGGAGCGGCCGGGTCGGCGAGCTCCGCGCCGAGCGAGCGTTGCAGAGCTGCCTCCAGGACGGGCCGGGCCCGCGCGACGATGTCCATACCGCCATCCTGCACGGTCGGGGTGTCGGTTCGGCGAACGGGCGGCCGCCGCCCGGGCCTACCAGAGCCGGTCGGCGCCGAGACTCTCCAGATCGAGCAGCGTGCGTTTGCGGTCCAGCCCACCGCCGTAGCCGACCAGCGCGCCGCCGGCGCCGAGCACCCGGTGGCAGGGCACCACGATGCTGATCGGGTTGCGCCCGTTGGCCGCGCCCACCGCGCGGCTGGCCGCCGGCCCGTGGCCCAGCCGCGCGGCGATCTCACCGTAGGAGACGGTCCCGCCGTACGGGATCTCCAGCAGCGCGGCCCACACCCGCAGCCGGAACGCCGTGCCGGTCGGGGCCAGGGGAAGGTCGAACCCGGTGCGCCGGTTGTCGAAGTACTCGGTCAACTGCTTGGTGACCTCGGCGAACTCGCCTTCGCACCGGCCGACGCGCACCCAGTCCGGACCGATCTCCGGAGCCCACCGGTGCGTGGCGCCCAGGTACACCGCGGTCAGCGACGCGCCGTCGCCGACCAGGGTCAGCTCGCCGACCGGACTCGGCATCGACGTGTAGCGCGGAGTCCCGGGCACGGGCGGGCGGAAGGGCTGCACACGGGCACTCTGCCACCCGGCGGTCGGCCTGTGCCGGCGGATTCCGGACCCGGTCGGCCGGGGCTGCCGGTGAGTTCCCTGATCGCCAGGACGGCCCGGCACCGGGTTGGCACCGTGATGGGCATGACCGAGAACATCGAGCTGTACCCCAGGTTGGTGGTAGACGGGGCGGACGCCGCCCTGGCCTTCTACGCGACCGCGTTCGGCGGCACGGTCAGCGAGCGCTTCACCGACCCCACCGGGCGGGTGGTGCACGCGATGGTGGCGGCCGGCCCGGTCCGGTTCGCGGTGAAGGACGCCGACGGCTGCGACCCATCGCCGGTGGACGGCGCCGTGCCGGTGATCGTCGCGCTCCACGTGCCGGACGCCGACGCGGTGGCCGCTCACGGCGCGGCAGTAGTGCTTCCGCTGGTCACCCGGAGGAGGACGCGCAGACAACCGGGGCGAACCTGGGTCAGGGCAGTAGGTCGTCGATGGCCCGGTGGATCCGTTTCTCGGACACCGAGTACCGGGTGCCCACGTTCTGCGCGAAGAAGCTGACCCGCAACTCCTCGATCATCCAGCGGATCTCGGTCGCCGCCTCGGGCAACGGCCGGCCCGCGGGTGCCGAGGCGAGCAGCTCGCGGTAGGCATCGGCGACGTCGCGCACCCGGAGCATCCAGTCCCGGTCGCGCCCGGGCTGCTGGGGCAGCGTCTCCAACCGCCGCGACGCCGCGCGCAGGTACCGGGTCACATCGGTCAGCCGCGCGGCGCCGGTGGCCCGGACGAACCCGGGGTACACCAGCGCGTCGACCTGCGCGCGCACGTCGGCCACCGCGTCGGCCAGCCCCGGGGAGCCCAGCTCGGCAATGCGGGCGCGCACGGCGGTGGCCGCGTGCAGTACGTCGACCACGACGGCGACCACGTCGACCAGCGCGCCGGTCAGGCCGGCGCGGGCCCGTTCGGTGAGCGCGGCGAACCCGGCGGCGTCCCAGGCCGGGCCCCCGGCGGCGGCCAGCACCGCGTCGGCGGCGCAGTCCAGGCAGTCGGCCAGCAGCTCCTCCAGCGAGCCGTGCGGGCCCTGGGACAGCGCGAGCGTGTCGGTGTGGTTCAGCGTGCGGCGCACCTGGCGGACCGGCGACGCGACAGTGAGCAGCAGCAGCCGCCGGGTGCCGGCCCACATCGCCGCCCGCTGCTCCTCCGGCGTGCTCAGCACCCGCAGGTCCACCGCGGGGGCCGAGGCAGTGCCCGCGTCCACCAGCGCCGGGTACCCGGTCACCACCTGCCCGCCGACCTGCCGGCGCACCTCGCGCGGCACGGTGCCCAACCCGTCCCACGAGGTCAGGCCGGTGCGCTCCAGGTCCGGCGCGGCCGCCGCGACCGCCGCCCGGGTCCGCCGGGCCAGCCGGGTCCGCAACTCGACCAGGTCCTTCCCGGAGCCGACCAGCGTGCCGTCGGAGTCCACCACCCGGAAGGTGATCCGCAGGTGGTCGGGCACCGCCTCGGTGCGCCAGGACTCGCGCGGGACCGTCACCCCACCCAGCTCGCGCAGCACCCGGGTGAGCTCGTCGAGCAGCGACCCCCGGGTCGGGTCCATCGCGGCCAGCGCCGCCCGCACGGTGTCGGGCACCGGGACGAAGTTGCGCCGCAGGTCCTTGCGCAGCCCCCGGATCAGCGCGGTGACCAGCTCCGCGCGGTGCCCCGGTACCTGCCAGCCGAAGGCGTCCGGGTCCACCTGGTTCAGCTGGGCCAGCGGCACGTCCACGTTGACCCCGTCGGACGGGGTGCCCGGCTCGAACTCGTAGCGCAGCGCCAGCCGGGGTGCCTCGGCGCCGGGCGTGGAGCTGGACCAGAACGACGGGTACTCCTGCTCGGACACCCCGGCGGCGCCGGTGGTCAGCCGCTCCAGCGACAGGTCCAGCAAGGTCGGCTCCTCGCGGGACGCGCGGCTCCACCAGCGGTCGAAGTGCCGCACCGAGACCACGGACGGCGGTACCCGCTTGTCGTAGAACTCGAACAGCGCCTGCTCGTCGACCAGGATGTCGCGCCGCCGCGCCCGCTGCTCCCACTCGTCGACCCGCGCCAGCAACTCCTGGTTGCCGGCCCAGAACGCGTGCTGGGTGTGCCACTCGCCCTGTACCAAGGCGTGTCGGACGAACAGCTCGCGGGCCAGTTCCGGGTCCACCCCGGCGTAGTTGACCAACCGGTCGGCCACGATCGGCACCCCGTAGAGGGTGACCCGCTCGTGGGCCATCGCCGCGCCCCGTTTGGCCGACCAGTGCGGCTCGGAGAACGAGCTGCGCACCAGGTGGGTGGCCAGTGGTTCGATCCACTCCGGTTCGATCCGGGCCACCGTGCGGGCCCACAACCGGGAGGTCTCCACGAGTTCGGCGGCCATCACCCAGCGCGGCGGGCGGCGGAACAGCGCCGAGCCCGGGAAGATCGCGAACGACGCGTTGCGGGCGCCCAGGTACTGGTTGCGGTCCGGCCGCCGGCGCCGGGTCGGGTCCGGCTTGGCCTCCACCTGCAGGCCGATGTGCGAGAGCAGGCCGGCCAGCAGCGACTGGTGCACCACCCGAGGGTCGGCCGGCTCGATGTTGGGCGTGATGTCCAGCTCGCGCAGCACCCGGCGCAGCTGGCTGTGCAGGTCCTGCCACTCCCGGATTCGCAGGTAGTGCAGGTGCTCGTCGCGGCACATCCGGCGGAACCGGTTGCCGGTCAGCTCGCCGCGGCGTTCGTCGAGGTAGCGCCACAGGTTGAGAAAGCCAACGAAGTCCGAGCGCGGGTCGGCGAACCGCGCGTGCGACTGGTCGGTGTCGATTCTCGTTCCGCTGGCGCTTCTCTCGGCGGCTCCGGGGGAGTCGGAGGGGCGCTCCCTCGGGTCCTGGATGGACAGTCCGGACACGATGATCAGCAGCTCGGCCACGCAGCCGTTGCGCCCGGCCTCCAGCAGCATCCGGGCGAAGCGCGGCTCGATCGGCAGCCGCTCCAGCGCCCGGCCGACCTCGGTGATCCGGCGTTCGGCGTCGAGCGCCCCGAGCTCGTGCAGCAGGTTCAGCCCGTCGGTGACCGCGCGCTTGTCGGGCGGGTCGACGAACGGGAAGTCCGCGACCTCGCCGAACCCGAGCGCGATCATCCGCAACACGACGGAGGCCAGGTTGGTGCGCAGGATCTCCGGGTCGGTGAACTCCGGCCGCGCGTCGAAATCGTCCTGCGCGTACAGCCGGATGCAGATGCCGTCGCTGGTCCGCCCGCAGCGCCCGGCCCGCTGGTTGGCCGAGGCTTGGGAGACCTTCTCGATCGGCAGCCGCTGCACCTTGGTGCGGTGGCTGTACCGGGAGATCCGGGCCAGCCCGGGGTCGACCACGTACTTGATGCCCGGCACGGTCAGCGAGGTCTCGGCGACGTTGGTGGCCAGCACCACCCGCCGACCCGAATGTGGGGCGAAGACCCGCTGTTGGTCGGCGGTGGACAGCCGGGCGAACAGCGGCAGGATGTCGATATCGCCCAGCCGGCCGGCCCGGACCGCGTCCGCCAGCCCGTCCTGGGTATCCCGGATGTCCCGCTCGCCGGGCAGGAAGACCAGCACGTCACCGGGTCCCTCGGCGCTCAGCTCGCGCACCGCGTCGACGATCGCCTCGACCTGGTCGCGCTCCTCCGCCTTCGGATCGTCCGGGGCTGTGCCGATGCTCGTTCCGCTGCCGCTGCTCTCGGTGCCGATGCTCGTTCCGCTGGCGCTGCTCTCGGTCATCGGCCGGTAGCGCAGCTCCACCGGGTAGGTCCGCCCGGACACCTCGATGATCGGCGCGGGTGTACCGGAGGTGTCCGCGAAGTGCTCGGCGAACCGCTCCGGGTCGATGGTGGCCGAGGTGATGATCAGCTTCAGGTCGGGCCGCTTCGGCAGCAGCCGCTTCAGGTAGCCGAGGATGAAGTCGACGTTCAGGCTGCGCTCGTGCGCCTCGTCGATGATCAGGGTGTCGTACTGGCGCAGCATCCGGTCGGACGTGAGCTCGGCCAGCAGGATGCCGTCGGTCATCAGCTTGACCCGGGTGTTCGCCCCGACCTGGTCGGTGAACCGCACCTTCCAGCCGACGACGTCGCCCAGCTCGGTGCCGAGTTCCTCGGCGATCCGGGCGGCCACCGTGCGCGCGGCCAGCCGGCGCGGCTGGGTGTGCCCGATCCGTCCCGTTGCCCCGCCGGTGCCGCCGCCGCGGCCCAGCTCCAGGCAGATCTTGGGCAACTGGGTGGTCTTCCCCGAGCCGGTTTCGCCGGCCAGCACCACCACCTGGTGGTCGCGGATGGCGGCGGCGATGTCGTCGCGCCGGGCGCTGATCGGCAGCTCGGCGGGGTAGTTGATGCGCATGTCCCACCCATGCTCTCAACCGGGTCCGACCGGCCTAGGCAGGGACCTCCCTCGCGGGACACCTGAACCGCTCACCGACGGTGAGTGACCGTTGGTCCGTCTGGTGGGATTCGGCCGGCCAAGTACGCGTTTGGGTTAACCCAATTGGCCCTATTCGACACGGTCGAGTACTGTCAAGGTATTCGATCTGCACGGTCGTTCAGTCGATTGTGTATTCGCGGCAACGCTCAGCCGGGGCAACCGGCCCGGCGTTGCCGACGAATGCCGCACACTCCCTGGGGGAAACCATGACCAGGTCGATCCGGCCACCGGCCACCGCCGGGGTCTCTGCCGACGTCTCCGCCGCCGTGCCCACCCAGCGCATCCTGCCCGGCGGGCCGCTGGCCCGGCGCCGTGACGTGCGCGGCCGGTTCTCCGCCACCGGCCGGTTCCCGGCGCCTGCGGTGACCGCCGACCGGTCCGCCGAGCAGCACGATGGCCACGGGGGCGCTGCGGCCCAGGCCGCGCCCACCGACGGGGTGCCCCGGTACCCGATCGAATGGCGGGAGCTGTCCACCGGCGCCGAGCCGTTGCCGGAGCTCGCCGCCGCGGCGGCCGCGGTCCCCGGCGGGCTCGGCGCGGAACTGGTGGAGGACTTCACCTTCGCCGGGCAGTGCTGGGTGGTGGCCGACGCCGGTCCGTTCGGCACCCCGATCGGCGCCCAGCTGGCCATGGAGCAGCGCGGCCTGGGCGGTACCGCCGCCGAGCAGGTCCGGCCGTCCGGCGGGCGCCGCCGCCGCGACGCCGTCGCCTGATCCCGCCCTCGCGACCAGTACGTCGTGGCCGCAGCGGGTCGGTCCGCCGCTCGACGATGTCGGCACATCGTCGAGCGACTGTGGTGGAGAGAGTGAGCGGTCTCGGTGTCCACCGGCAGCAGGGCCGAACAGGTGGCCGAGCGGGTGCGACGGTCAGCCCGCTTCGGCCAGCACCGCGTCGCTGAGGACCGGCCAGGCGGCGGCGGCCCAGGCACCGAAGTCGAGGTCGGTGAGCGCCACGCACGCTCGACCGGCCACCGGGTCCACCCACAGGAAGGTGCCGGACTGGCCGAAGTGCCCGAACGTGTTCGGGGAGTTGCGAGAGCCGGTCCAGTGCGGGCTCTTGTGGTCGCGCAGCTCGAAACCCAGCCCCCAGTCGTTGGGCGACTGGCGGCCGAACCCGGGCAGCACCCCGGCCAGTCCGGGGAAGGCCACCGAGCGGGCCTGCGCCAGGGTGTCCGGCGCGATCAGCCGGGGAACCTGCAGCTCGACGGCGAACCGGGCGAGGTCGGCGGCACAGGACCGCGCGCCGGCCCCGGCCGAGCCGGTCAGCCGCGAGGACGTCATCCCGAGCGGGGTGAACACCGCCTCGGACAGGTAGTCGGCGAACGCGATGCCGCTGGCCGACGCAAGGGTCTCGGCCAGCACGGCGAACCCGGCGTTGGAGTAGATCCGCCGGGTGCCGGGGTCGGCCTGCACGGCGTCGCGGTCGAAGGCCAACCCGGAGGTGTGCGAGATCAGGTGCCGGACGGTCGAACCGGGTGGGCCGGCCGGCTGGTCCCACTCCAGCGCGCCCTCCTCGACGGCGATCAGCACGGCGTAGGCCGAGAGCAGCTTGGTCACCGAGGCCAGCGGGTACACCCGGTCCTGATCGCCGTGGCTGCCCAGCACCCGGGCGTCCGGCCCGCCCGCCACCGCCACCGCCACGTTCTCGCAGGGCCAGTCCTCGACCATCGCCAGAGCCTGCACGGACGTGGACGTTACCGCGCCGGATGGTCCTGCCCCGGGCCCGCCGCGCGGATCGGGTCCGGCCTGGGCAGGATGGTGGCATGACCGTCCGGGAGTTCGACCTCATTCTGTACGGCGCCACCGGTTACGTCGGTGCCCTCACCGCGGCCTACCTGGCCGAGCATGCCCCGGCCGGGGCGCGGATCGGGCTGGCCGGCCGTTCGAAGGCGAAGCTGGAGGCGACCCGGGCCGGACTCCCAGCGGCCGCGGCCGACTGGCCGATCGTGGTGGCCGACACCGCCGACGCCCCGGCGCTGGCTGAGATGGCCGCCAGCGCCACCGCGGTGGCCACCACCGTCGGCCCGTACGCCCGGTACGGCCTGCCAGTCGTCGAGGCGTGCACCCGCGCGGGTACGCACTATGCCGACCTGACCGGCGAGGTGCTGTTCGTCCGGGACGCGATCGACCGGTTCGACCCGGCCGCCCGGGAGTCCGGTGCCCGGATCGTGCACTCCTGCGGATACGACTCGATCCCGTCCGACCTGGCGGTGCTGCTGCTGCACCGGCGCGCGGCCGCCGACGGCTCGGGCGGGCTGCGCGACGTGCAACTGGTCGCCCAGGCCCGCGGCGGGTTCAGCGGCGGCACGATCGACTCGCTTCGCGGGCAACTGGAACGGCTGGCCGAGCGGCCCGACCTACGGTCGGTGGTGTCCGATCCGCACACGCTGAGCCCGGACCGGGTCGCCGAGCCGACACCCGGCCAGCCCCGGGACGCCGGCCCGCCGTCGCGCACCGCCGACGGCCGCTGGACCGCGCCGTTCGTGATGGCCGGCCACAACACCCGGATCGTGCGGCGCAGCAACAGCCTGCTGAACTGGGAGTACGGGCGTGGGCTGCGCTACGGCGAGGTGATGGGCGCCGGCCGGGGCCCCCTCGGCGCGGCCACCGCCGCCGGGATCACCGTCGGTCTGGCCGGGTTCGTGGCCGCGTTCGGCGCCGCGCCGACCCGCAAGCTGCTCGACCGGGTGCTGCCGGCGCCAGGTGCCGGACCGAGCGCGGAGGCCCGGGAGAAGGGCTGGTTCCGCAGCACGGTGGACGCCACCACCGAGACGGGCCGGCGCTACCGGGCGGTGGTGGCCGGCCAGGGCGACCCCGGCTATGCCGCCACGGCGGTCATGCTGGGCGAGAGCGGGCTGGCGTTGGCGCTGGACGGCGACCCGTTGCCGCCGGCCGCCGGGTGCCTCACCCCGGCCACCGGGATCGGCGAGGTCCTGGTCGAGCGGCTGCGCGCCGCCGGGCACACCTATGAGGTGACCGCGCTCTGACCCGGCGCGGGCACCTCGGAGACGTGCGCGGCGACGATCCGCCAGCCGGCGGCGAACCGCACCCACGTCTGGGACTGGCGGCCCTCCACCCGCGCGCCGGGGTAGCCGAACAGCGTCGACACCACCGCCGTGCGGTCGTCCACCGCCAGCACCACCGTCCCGGACAGCCGCCGCCCGGGCGGCACCGACGGGTGCGCCGCGCGCCAGGCGGCGATCTCGGCGGCCCCCCGCTGGCGGTCCGCCACCCCGTAGCGGACCGTGCGGGGGTCGTCCCAGAACAGCTCGGTGAGCACGGCCACGTCGCCGGCCACCAGAGCCCGCTCGTACTCGCCGAACACCGCGAGCACCTCGGCCACCACGTCCGGCCGGTCGATCGCCACCTCGGTGGCCTGCCTGCTCACGTGGTGGACGTTACCGGCTGCTCCGCCGCCCCGGCCGGTTCGTCGGTGACCTCCGGCTCGTCGGCCGCCGCCACCGCGGCCGAGCCCCGGGTGGCCAGCCAGAACGCCAACAGCACGATCCCGCCGAACAGGTAGCCCAGCGAGATCTGCCCACCGACGTTCCAACCGACCTGCTCGGCGTGGATCAGCCCGATGAACCCGAGCACCGCGCCGATGAAGCAGTACACCGCCGCCGGCAGGAACTTCTTGTCGATGATGAACGCGACGATCGCGCCCAGGACCAGGCCGGCCAGAATCGCGCCGCCGCCGAGCAGCAGGGTGCCGTGGTAGACCAGCCCGGCGTTCGCAAAGCCCTCGTCGCCGATCTTCTCCGGGGTGCTGCCGGCCGCGCCGACCGCGTTGGTCATCAACCCGCCCGCCCACGCCGCGATGTTCGGGATGATGGCGAACACCACCGCGACCGCGTGCGCCTTCGGCACCTCCTGGAACGCCTGCGCGCCGATCAGCAGGCCGATGTAGAGCAGGATCGGCACGATCGCCGGCAGCGGCAGCAGCGCGCCGAGCAGGGAGAACATCCCGAGGAAGCACATCAGCGCGATGAACACCCCGGAGGCCAGCGAGTACGTCGTGCGCCCACCGGCGGCCTTCCAGCCCGGGTGGCCGATGTAGACCGCCGGCGGGAACGGGCAGCCCAATGCGGATCCGACGACCGCCCCGAATCCATCGGCGGCCAGGATCGCCCGCATGTTGTACTCGTCGCCGGCCACCGCCGCGGACTCCACGTTGGTCATGCCCTCGGTGAAGTTGTAGATACCCAGCGGGATCGCGGTGGCCAGCAGCGGGGCCACGTTGGCCAGCCCCTCGCCGAGCCGGGCGAAGTCGAACGTCGGCAGCGACAGCGCGACGTCCTGGGCCGCGGTGACCACGTCCGGCACCGACATGTACCCGCCGATCCAGCCGATCGCCGAACCGACCAGCAGCGCGGCCAGCCCGACCGGGATGTTGCCGGGCAGCTTGAGGTCGGTGAAGAAGCCGATCAGGATGATCACCATCACCGGGAAGGCGATCCACAGCGCCTCCCACATCTGGGCGGCCGGGCGCATCGAGATGAACGCGATCGAGATGCCGGCCAGCGTGCCCAGCATGGCCGCCTGCGGGGTGTACCTGCGGATGTAGGGCCCGACGAAGGCCCCGATCAGCACGATCAGCCCGATGATGAACGACCAGGCCAGGCCGGCGGTCCAGGCCGCGATCGGGTTCTGGGTCTGCAGGTAGATCGGCAGCATGATCACGAAGACCACGATGAACATGTGCGGCACGGACGGCCCGTAGGGCATTGCGCAGACGTCCGTGCGCCCTTCGCGCCGGGCCAGCCGCCGCGCCAGGTAGGTGTAGTACACGTTGCCGATCAGCAACTGCACGCCGAGCGCGGGCAGGATCACCCCGAACACGTCCGCGCCCGGGATGTTGACCACTCCCAGGCACAGCCCGGACAGCACCAGCACGTTGACCAGGGTGTTGAAGCCCAGGCCGAAGAACGCGTTGGTGTCGCCGGACACCCACCAGGACAGTTTGATCGGTTCGGACCCGGTCTTGGTGGTGCTCATGAAGCGACCTCCTGGAGGTTGGGCGCTGTGTCGAGGGCTGTCAGGAACTCCGGCGACGGGGCGACCCAGCCGAAGATGCCGCCCTGCGCGGCGATCATCGCCAGGCCGGCGCGCTGGAACTCCGGGAAGTACGAGCCGACGCAGTCCGAGAGCACCAGGCACTCGTAGCCGCGGTCGTTGGCCTCCCGGACGGTGGTGTGCACGCACACCTCGGTGGTCACCCCGGTCACGATCAGGCTGGTGATCCCCCGCTCGGCCAGCAGCTCGCCGAACGAGGTGCCGTGGAACGAGCCCTTGCCCGGTTTGTCGATCACCGTCTCGCCGGGGACCGGGGCCAGCTCGTCGATGATGTCGTGGCCGTACTCGCCGCGGATGAGGATGCGGCCCTTCGGTCCCGGGTCGCCGATCCGCAGGCTGGGGTGGCCCCGGTTCAGCTTGGCCGGTGGGCAGTCGGTGAGGTCGGGACGGTGGCCCTCGCGGGTGTGCACGACGGTCATCCCGACCGCCCGGGCCGCCGCCAGCACCCGGCGCAGCGGCTCGATGACCACCCGCAGCCGGCCGACGTCGTTGCCCAGGGCCTCGCCGAACCCACCGGGCTCGCAGAAGTCCCGCTGCATGTCGATGATCACCAGCGCGGTGCTGGCCAGGTCGAAGGTGTACGGGCCGGGATCGGCGTCGAGCGTGGTCATGAATCACTCCAGGTGGTCGCGCTGATGACGGACTCGGAGTCGGCGACGCAGCCGAAGACACCGCCCTGCATGGTCACCATGTGCAGCGCCGCACGGTGGTTGTCCGGGTCGGTGGCGCCGGTGCAGTCGGACAGGATGAGGCACTCGTAGCCCCGGTCGTTCGCCTCGCGCATCGGGGTGTGCACGCAGACGTCGGTGGTGATCCCGGTCAGCAGGATGTGGGTGATCCTGCGGGTGCGCAGCACCAGATCGAGCTGGGTGGCGTAGAACGCGCCCTTGCCCGGTTTGTCGATCAGCACCTCGCCCGGCACCGGCGCCACCTCGGGCACGATCTCCCAGCCGGGCTCGCCGCGCACCAGGATCCGCCCCGCCGGGCCCGCCGAGCCGATCTCGGCGCCGATCTGGGCCGAGCGCCAGCGCTTGTTGGCCGGCAGGTCGGTGAGATCGGGGGTGTGACCCTCCCTGGTGTGGATCACCAGCATGCCGGCCGCCCGGGTGTGCGCGAGCAGCCGCGCGGTGGCCGGCAGGCCGGCGCGGGTGAGCCCGATGTCGTAGCCCATCCGGTCGACGTAGCCGCCGGGACCGCAGAAGTCGACCTGCCAGTCGATGCAGATCAACGCCGTGTGCGCGGCCGGGACACTGCCGTCGTAGGGCCACTTGTAGGGGTTGGCGTCGACCGGTCCGATGCGGGCGGTGCCGGTCATGCCGGTGCCGTTCATGGGGCCTCCTGGAGCTGGTGGGCGATCCGGAGCAGACGGTCCTCGCTGAACGCCGGCCCGAGCAGGCTGACGCCGACCGGGCGGCCGTCCTCGGTGAGCCCCGCCGGCAGCGCCACGGCGGCGAGGTCGAGCAGGTTGGCGAACTGGGTGTAGCGGCCGAGCACCAGGTTGCGGGCGACCGGCTGCTCGGCGACCTGGGCGCGGGTGAACGTGGTGGGCACGGTCGGCAGCAGCAGTGCGTCGGCGCGCTCCCACACCCGGTCGCACCAGGTCCGGAGCTCGCGCAGGCGGTGGATGCCGCGGAAGGCCGCCACCGCGTCGAACTCCCGGCCGCGCTCGATCACCGCGCGGGTCACCGGCAGCACGTCGTCGGGGTGCTCGTCGAGGAAGTCGGCCAGCCCGGCCAGCCGTTCGGCCACCCACGGCCCGTTGTAGAGCAGGTCACCGGCCTCCAGCAGCGGGCCGAGCGGGATCCGGTGCACCCCGGCGGCCAGCGCCTGGGCCCTCGCCGCCGCGCCGGCGAACACCGCGGCCGTCGCGGAGTCCCCCTCGAAGTCCAGCTCACCGTCCACGGCCAGCGCGAGCCGGAAGCCACCGACCCGGTGCGGGGCGGCGGGGGTCGGCGCGCGACGGGACCACGGGTCGTCCGGGTCGGGGCCGGCCAGCACGCCGAGCACTGCGGCCGCGTCGGCCAGCCCGGTGGTGAACACGCTCACGCAGTCCAATGAGCGGCAGGCGGGCAGCACGCCGCTGGCGCCGACCAGGCCGCGGGTGGGCTTGAGCCCGACGATGCCGTTCATCGCGGCCGGCACCCGCCCGGAGCCGGCCGTGTCGGTGCCCAGGGCGAAGGGCACGATGCCGGCGGCCACCGCGACCGCGCTGCCCGAGCTGGAGCCGCCGGAGACCAGGTCGCCGCCGAACACGCTCTCGCAGGCGCCGTAGGGGGAGCGCACGCCGACCAGGCCGGTGGCGAACTGGTCGAGGTTGGTCTGGCCGACCAGGATCGCGCCGGCCTCCAGCAGCCGGCGCACGCTGCCGGCGTCGCGGTCGGGGGTGTAGGCGAACGCCGGGCAGGCCGCGGTGGTGGGCATGCCCGCGACGTCGATGTTGTCCTTGACCGCGAACGGCACCCCGTACAGCGGCATCGTGGGCCCCGGTCCCGGGCCGGCGGCCAACTCGTCGGCCCGGGCGCGCAGCCGCTCGGCGGGCACCCGGGAGATGAACACGTTCGGGTCGGCGTCGGCCAGCTTGGCCAGGGTGGCCTCGACCACGTCGTGCGGTCGCAGGGTGGCCTCGCGGTAGCGCCGCGACAGCTCGGTCACCCCGGGCACGGCACCGAGAATCGAGAGTCGCATTCTGTCGATTGTCGACCGTTGGATGTTCCGGCCGGGTCGTTCCTGTTAAGGGCTCGCGACGAAATAGTTTAGGTTGATGTCGGCGTGTCGTCCGTTGTCGGCGCGACGGTGTAGTTCCACTCTCCATGGAAGTCGTGCCTGGTGATCGGCAGGGCGTCGACCTGCTTCTTCGTGTATCTGATGCCGA
>JAJCYC010000357.1 GCA_029263115.1 Pseudonocardia sp.
CCTGCTCGGTGAGCGCTTCCTGGAGCTGGACAGCGGCACCAGCGAAGCTCCGCTGCTCGCTACGGGCGGGGTGATCCCGGCCTCCCAGACCGGGGCGAACGCCGACCTCGACGAGCTGCTCAACACCTTCGACGACCCGACAGCCGCCGGCCTGGCCGGCATCGTGGCGACCCTGGGCGACGGTCTGAAGGGCAACGGGGGCGACGTCGATGCCGCGCTGAAGGCACTGGCCCCGGCGATGACCAAGACCGACCAGTTCGTCACCGTGCTGCGGGAGCAGAACGCGGTGCTCAACAGCCTGGTCGAGAACGTCGAGCCGGTCGCCCGGTCGCTGGCCGCCGACAACGGCAAGGCACTCGACGGGTTGGTCGCCTCCACCACCGGCCTGCTGAGCACCACCGCCGGCAACCAGGCCGCGCTCGACGGCACGCTGCAGGAGCTGCCCGGCACGCTGGTCGCGGCCCGGGCCACGCTGGGCAACCTCGCGGACACCGCCGCGTCGACCACCCCGACCCTGCGGTCGTTGCGGCCGACCACCGAGAACCTGCGGGAGATCAGCGAGGAGCTGATCGACTTCTCCGACTCGGCCGACCCGGCGCTGGATGCGGCGGTGCCGATGCTGGAGCGGGGCCGGGAGCTGCTCGACGAGGCACGTCCGGTGGTCGACGAGCTGCGTGCCGCCGGCCCGGACATCGTCGATACCTCGAAGGGGCTACGGCCGATCGTGCGGGAGCTGAGCAACCGGATCGACGACGTGAACCGGTTCGTGCGCAACTGGGCGATGTCCACCAACGGCAAGGACGGGCTGAGCCACTACTTCCGGGCACACGGCCCGATCGCCGCGCCCACCGCCGTCACCGGCGGGGTACCCGGTGTCGGGGGCAACCTCGGCGTCGGCAAGGACGTGGCACCGCGCTCGGGCCAGCCCGACCGTGAGCCCAGCATGCCCGGGCTGCTCGCGCCCACACCGTCCAGCGACGGCGGCGCGACCGGGCTCAACCAGAAGCAGGAGAGCGATGCTCTCGGCTTCCTGCTCGGAGGTGGCAAGTGAGCACGCCCAGGGCTCGCCGGCGGCATCGCCGCAACCTGCTGGTCGGCGTCATCGGTCTGACGGTCGGGATCGCGCTGACCACGGTGGCCTTCCTGTCCACCCAGGGGCTGCCGTTCGCTCCCCGGTCGACCTACCAGATCGCCTTCGACACGGTCGGCTCGATGCGTGCCGGCGACGACGCGCGCATCGCGAACATCCGGGTCGGCTACGTGGAGAAGATCGAGCTGGTCGAGCGGCCGAAAGAGCAAGCCGGCTCCAGTAAGCAGGCGGTGGTCACCATCCGACTGGACGGGGAACGGCAGCTCTACCGCAACGCGCAGGCGGTCACCGCCGCGGTGCGCGACCGCTCCGCCCTCGGGCAGAAGTTCGTCGAGCTGAACCCGGGCGACCCGGCGGCCGGGCCGCTGCCCGCCGGCAGCGTCATCCCGTCGTCGGAGACGGTGCAGTCCCAGGAGATCTCGGACCTGCTGGCGGTATTCGACCTGCCGACCCGTCAGTCGATGGGGTCGTTCATCCGCAACTTCGGTGGCGGTCTGATCGGCCACGGTGGCGACCTGGCCGACGGGCTCGACGCGCTGCCCGACCTGCTGCCCGACCTGGGCACGGTGTCGCTGGCGCTGGCGAACCAGGGTGGCCGTGACTTCGCCAGCCTGCTGCGCAGCGCAAACAGCCTCTCGGTGTCCTTCGCCGGGCGCCAGGAGCAGATCGGTCAGCTGCTGGGCAAGACGGACCAGACCTTCGCCGCGCTGAACACCGACGGCGGCCAGCCGCTGGCCGAGACCCTGCAGACCGCGCCGGAGGCGCTGCGTAACGCGCGGACCGCCCTCCAGTCGTTGGACGCGCCGTTGGCGGACACCGCCGCGGCGATGCGGGAGCTTCGCCCGGGCGGCGAAGCCCTCGGCGAGGCGACGCCCGACGTGCGTGGGGTCTTCCGCGAGGGACGCTCTCCGCTGGACAAGGTGCCCGGGGTGTCCGACGACGCCCAGCCGGCGTTCGAGGACCTGCGCGACGTGGCGGACGACGCCCGGCCGCTGGCCCCGATGCTGACCAAGACCTTCGACCGCGGTGGCTCGCTGGCCCAGGTGATCAGTCCGTTCTCGCCGGAGGCGGCCCTGTTCTTCATCAACGCCGCCGACTCGCTGGGCAACGGCAACGACAACTACCACTGGCTGCGCTTCGTACTGACCTACGCGCACCCGGAGCAGGTGTCCCTGGTGCCGATCCGTTCGCCCGGTAATACCCGGGAGCCCTACCCCGCTCCGGGGCAGTCACCGAAGGACCAGACCAAGCTGCCGGTACTCGGCGGAGGGGTGCTCGGACGATGAAGTCTCTGATGCTCAAGCTCTTCGGTGGCCCGATGGTGCACGGCCACCGGACGGTGTCCTCGGTCAAGATCGGTGTCGCCTTCATCATCGTGGTGCTGGTGGGCGGCTGGGTGATGTTCAACAAGACGAAGGTCACCACGACGTTGAGCCCGGGCGACACCATCCAGGTGCACTTCGCCCGGGAGTACCGCCTGTTCCCCTACGTCAGCAAGGTCAAGGTCTCCTACGTGCCGGTCGGCGTGGTGACCGGCGCCGAGGAACTGGATGATCACTCCTCGATGGTCGACATCAAGATCGACAAGGGGGTGAAGGAGCGGCTGGGCACCGCGCCGATCGCGGTGATCCGGCCGACCACCCTGCTCGGCGGCAACTACTTCGTCGACCTGATCCCCAGCGGTGACAAGGGGGCCTTCACCGGCGACCTGATCCCCACCGAGCGCACCCGGCTCCCGGTCGAGCTGGACGCCATCACCCGTGCGCTGCAGCCGAACGCACTCGCCGGTCTGCAGGGCACCGTCCGCAAGCTGGACGAGACCCTCGCCGGTGGCGGACGGGCCGCGTTGCAGCGGCTGGTGTCGGACGCTCCGGGTTCGCTCGAACCCACCTCTGAGGTGGTGCAGGCGCTGCAGGGCACCAACCCCGAGCGTGACCTGGCCAACGTGGTCGACGGGCTGGAGAACACCGCCCGCGAGCTCTCCCAACCACCAGGTCGGGCCGAGGCGATCATCAAGGACCTGGCCGCGACCAGCGCCGCGTTCGGTCGGCGCAGCCCGGAGTTCGCGGCCACCCTGGCTCGGCTGCCCAGCGCGCTGCGGGAGACCGACGCCGGCCTCAAGCGGCTCAACACCACGCTGGACATCCTGGAGGACACTGCGGCCGACATCCGGCCGACCGCCCAGGAGCTCGAGCCCACCCTGGACCGGCTCGACCCGGTCCTGGAGCGGGCCCGGCCGGTGATCGCCGACCTGCGCGAGGTGGTCGAGGACCTGCGCCCGGTGGTCGAGGATCTGCGACCGGTCAGTTCTGACCTCACCGAGGTGTTCGACGACCTGGACGGCCCGGTCGTGGACCGGGTGAACGGCCCGATCCGGGACATGCTGTACAGCCCGTTCAAGGGGACCGGCAGGTACATCAACACCCAGACCGACAAGCCGATCTTCCAAGAGGTGGTCTACGCGCTGAACAACCTCGATCGGGCGAACATGGTGGACAACAATGCCTCGGCGATCTCCTTCCAGCCCGGCCCGATCCCGGAGCCGTTCGAGAACGTGATCCAGAACGACGGCCGGCCGCGGGTGGAGTCACTGCTGCAGAGCGGGGCCAGCCCACAGAAGCTCAACCCTCCGCTCCAGGTACCACCGAGTGGACAGGGCCCCAGTGACAGTGGCCCCGGCAGCCTGCCGTTGCTGGGTGACGACATCTCCTCCTCCGGAAAGGCGGGTCGGTGATGGCTACTCGTGCGGAGCGCTCGCCGCGGTTCGACCGGCTGAAGTCGGAGCCGGGGTTGTTGCGCAACACGCTCATCACGGCGGCGTTGCTGGTGTTGGCGACGGTGGTGGGCTCGGTGATCCTGGGCAACCAGCGGTTCATCGCGCCGTGGGCGGACCGGCAGGAGTTCTTTGCCACGTTCGCCGCGACGCCGGGGATCAGCCCGGGCAACGGTCAGGAGGTGCGTATCCACGGGGTGATCGTGGGTGACATCGTGGAGGCG
>JAJCYC010000358.1 GCA_029263115.1 Pseudonocardia sp.
GGTCCGGGCCCGGACCGTCGGCCCGGACCGTCCCGGCCGGGTCCGGGCGACCCGGTTCTCAGCCCCGCAGCGCCTCGCGCACCGCTGCGGTGGAGATGTCCACCGTGGCGGTCGGCCCCACATGGTCGGCCACCGCGTCGAGGGTCTTCAGGCCGTCGCCGGTGATCAGCAGCACTGTGTCGGCGTCCGGATCGAGCCGGCCCTCGGCGAGCAGCTTGCGGGTGCACGCCACGGTCACCCCGCCGGCCGTCTCGGCGAACACGCCCTCGGTGCGGGCCAGCAGCCGGATGCCCTCGACCACCTCGGCGTCGGAGACGTCGGTCACCGCGCCGCCGGTGCGCCGCACGCTGTCCAGCACGTACGGGCCGTCCGCCGGGTTGCCGATGGCCAGCGACCGGGCGATGGTGTCCGGTCGCACCGGGCGCACCACGTCGTGGCCCTCGGCGAACGCCCTCGACACCGGCGAGCATCCGCTGGCCTGTGCGCCGAAGATCCGGTACGGCGTCGACTCGACCAGCCCCAGGTCGCCGAACTCGGTGAACGCCTTGTCCACCTTGGTCAGCTGGGAACCGGAGGCCACCGGGATCACGATCTGCTCGGGCAGCCGCCAACCGAGCTGCTCGGCCACCTCGTAGCCGAGGGTCTTCGAGCCCTCTGCGTAGTAGGGCCGGACGTTCACGTTCACGAACGCCCAGTCCTCCTCCTCGGCGGCGAGCTCGGTGGCGAGCCGGTTGACATCGTCGTAGGTGCCGTTCACCGCGATCAGCGTGGTGTCGTAGACGGCGGTCATCAGGATCTTGGCCTGCTCCAGGGAGGAGGGCACGAGCACCACCGAGCGCCAGCCGGCCCGGGCCGCGGCCGCCGCGACCGCGTTGGCCAGGTTTCCGGTGGACGGGCAGGCCAGCACGCTGAAGCCCAGCTCGCGGGCCGCCGCCAGGGCCACCGCGACCACCCGGTCCTTGAACGAGTGGGTGGGGTTGCCGGTGTCGTCCTTGAGCCAGAGGTTGCGCAGACCCAGCTCGGCGCCCAGCCGGTCGGCCCGGAGCAGCCGGGTCATCCCGGGGTCGGTGTTCGGGTGGCGGGTCACGTCGCTGGGCACCGGCAGCAGGCAGGCGTACCGCCAGATCGACTTCGGGCCCGCCTCGATCTGCTCGCGGGTCACCGTGCCGAACTCGTAGGCGATCTCCAGTGGCCCGAAACACTCCGGACAGGCGAACTCCGCGGCCAGCGGGATCTGGTGGCCGCACTCGCGGCAGGACAGCGAGCGGGCCGGGCCGAGGTCGTAGACGGTGGAGGCTGGAAGCGTGGCGGTAACGGTCATGGCGAGGTCTCCTCATCTGCCCCGCGGATCTCGCGGGTCGGAATTGGCACCGTGATCGTCGACGACCTCGCCCGTGCGGGCGTGCTGCGCGACGGCTATGCGCAGATCGCTCGACGCCGGTTGCCGGGGCTTCGCAGGGCCGTTCCCTCTGCCCCTCTGGATGAGCCGTATTCGGTTGTGGCCGCGGGCGGCACGCCACACGACCATCCGCCCCGGTGGAGCTGCCTCGGCCGGCGACCGCGGCTCCGGTGGCGGACTGCCGTCAACGGTACGTCACCGATGGCGGCGACGCCCAGTCGGTTCCGTGATCTGGGAGTGGGCTCACGCTTCCGGGCGGCCGAGGTCGCCGGGTGCGGGCCGGGCAGCGCGGGCTGGGACCATGCGGGGGTGGATTCCCCCTCGGTGACGGCGGTTCCGTTGCGGCTCGTGGTCGGCGACGAGGAACTGCTGGTCGAGCGCGCGGTGGCGGACGCGCTCGCGGCGGTCCGGGCCGCCGATCCGGCCGCCGACCTGAGACGGGTGTCCGCGGCCGGGCTCACCCGGGCCGAGCTGGCCGAGCTGGTCAGCCCGTCGCTGTTCGCCGAGGGCCGGGTGGTGGTGCTCGAGGCGGCGCACGAGGCGGGCAAGGACGTCGTCGCCGCGGTGGGGGAGTACCTGGCCGATCCGGCGGACGGGGTCAGCCTGGTCGTGCTGCACGCCGGTGGCGCGCGCGGCAGGGCGCTGGTGGATCTGGTTCGCGGAGCCGGTGCGGCGGTCACCGAGTGCGCCCGGCTCACCCGCTACGACGACCGGGTCGACTTCGTGCGCCGCGAGGTGCGCCGCGCGGGCGGCACGATCACCGCGGACGGTGCCCGGGTACTGATCGACGCGGTGGGCAACGACCTGCGGGAGCTCGCGGCGGCGGCCGGCCAACTGGTCGCCGATTCGGCCGGCGCGGTCGACGAGGCGGCGGTGCGGCGCTACCACCGGGGCCGGGCCGAGGTCACCGGGTTCGCGGTGGCCGAGAAGGCGGTGGTCGGGGACCGGGCGGGTGCTCTGGAGGCGCTGCGCTGGGCGACGCTGCTCGGGGTGCCCGCAGTGCTGGTCGCCGATGCGCTGGCTGACGCGGTCCGGACCGTCGCCCGGGTCGCCGCGGCCGGCCGCGCCGACCCGAACCGGCTGGCCGGCGTGCTGGGTATGCCACCGTGGAAGATCCGCAAGGCGCAGGGTCAGGCCCGGGGCTGGCGGCCGGCCGGGGTGGCACTGGCCATGGCCGCTGTCGCCGAGGTCAACGCCGAGGTGAAGGGAACCGCGGCCGACCCCGGTTACGCCCTGGAGCGGGCGGTGCTGCGGGTGATCGCCGCTCGCGAGGTGGGCTGAAGCCCGGCACAACGGCGTTCGGCCCTGCACACAGCGGGGGCGCTGTCCCACGGGAAAGGACAGCGCCGCCGCGTGCGGTGAGCGGCCAGGCTGGCCGACGTTCCACCCGGTTGATCGACGGACGGAGCACACGCGTTACCGCAGCGACCGCACCCGACACGGGGTGGTCGTGGCCGCGCGGCTCAGTTCGAGTTGACCCGCCGGGCCATCGAGGCCTTCTTGTTGGCAGCCTGGTTGCTGTGGATGACGCCCTTGCCGGCGGCCTTGTCCAGTGCCCGGCTCGCGCTGCGCTGGCGCTCGACGATCACGTCGTTGTCACCGGCCTCGACCGCCTCGCGGAAGCGGCGGATCGCGGTACGCACCGCGGACTTGACCGACTTGTTGCGCTGGCGGCGCTTCTCGTTGGTCTTGACCCGCTTCATCTGGGACTTGATGTTGGCCACGCGGCTGCCTCTCGGGATGAACGCTGGTGTGTGTCGGCCGCGTGCGATGGGCCGACGCGGATGTAGCGCTTGCCCGGAGGTTGTCACCCGGGGCTTTCGACCGCCCAGAGTAACAGCGTCCGGGGATCGGGCCACCGGCGGGCGTGCCAGGGTCGGGTGGTCAGGGGTTCCCCGGGTGGATCTCGGTAACTTCCCTGATGTCCGCCGCCGCCCGGGTGGCCAGCATCGTGGACATGGGGGGAACACCGCCGCCGCAGTCGATGCCGTGCTCCACCGCCGACCCGGACCTCTGGTTCGCCGAGCGGCCCGTCGAGCTGGGTCTGGCCAAGGCGATCTGTGCCGGGTGCCCGATCAGGGCCGCCTGCCTGGCCGGGGCGCTCGACCGGCGCGAACCGTGGGGGGTCTGGGGTGGGGAGATCGTCGAGCACGGGGTGGTGCTGGCCTACAAGCGCGGCCGGGGTCGCCCGAGCAAGGCCGACCGCCGGCTCGGCTGGAGACGGTGACCGCAGACGGCCGCCGGCTGCGCCGTCCGGCCCCGGCGCGTGCCCGGGCGTTCACCACGGCCGGGGCTCGGGGTCCGGCACGCGCCCCGGTTCGGCCGCCGCCACCAGCTGCTGGCGATGGCGGCCGGTGGCGCGGCGATCGGGTTCTGGGACGGCCTGGCTGGCCCGGCAACCGGGTCCTTCCTGGTGTTCTGGCTGGTCGGGCTGGTGGGGTTCGGCACGGCAACCAACGTGGGCGCCCTGCTGGTGTTCGGGCCGGCGGGCGTGGTGCTGCTCGGGCTGGGCGCGGTGATGGCGGCGGCGAACGTGGCGGGCAGCCTGTGCGGGGCCCGGATCGCGCTGCGCCGGGGCTCCGAGTTCGTCCGGCGGGTGTTCCTGCTCGTGGTGTCCGTGCTGGTGCTCAGCCTGGGACCTGATCGTTTCCGGTTCCGCGAGTCGCGCGTTCCGGTTCGGCGAGTGCCGCGCGGCGGTACGCGCGCGACGAGGCCTCCGGGACGACGTGCGACCATGGAGGAAGCCTCCGCACGCAAAGGACCCGAGTGAGTAGTTTCGCCGACCGTACGTTCACCTCGCCCGAACGCATCCGGAACTTCTGCATCATCGCGCACATCGACCATGGCAAGTCGACCCTCGCGGACCGGATGCTGCAGTTCACCGGCGTGGTCGACGAGCGCAACGCCCGCGCGCAGTACCTCGACCGGATGGACATCGAGCGTGAGCGCGGCATCACGATCAAGGCGCAGAACGTCAGGCTGCCGTGGGATGTCGGCGGGGTCGAGTACGTTCTGCATCTGATCGACACCCCCGGCCACGTCGACTTCACCTATGCGGTGTCCCGCGCGCTGGAGGCGTGCGAGGGCGCGATCCTGCTGGTTGACGCGGCGCAGGGGATCGAGGCGCAGACCCTGGCCAACCTGTACCTGGCGCTGGAGAAGAACCTCACGATCATCCCGGTGCTGAACAAGATCGACCTGCCGGCGGCCGACCCGGACCGCTACGCCGCCGAGTTGGCGCACATCATCGGCTGCGATCCCGGCGACGTGCTGCGGGTCAGCGCGAAGACCGGCTCGGGTGTGCGCGAGCTGCTCAACGAGGCGGTCCGGCTGGTGCCCGCGCCGGTGGGGGACAGCGACGCCCCGGCCCGTGCGATGATCTTCGATTCGGTGTACGACACCTACCGGGGCGTGGTCACCTACATCCGGGTGATGGACGGCAAGATCACCCCGCGCGAGCGGATCAAGATGATGTCCACCGGCGCGGTGCACGAGCTGCTCGAGGTCGGGATCGTGTCCCCGGACCCCAAGCCGTCGGTCGGGCTGGGTGTCGGCGAGGTGGGCTACCTGATCACCGGGGTGAAGGACGTCCGGCAGTCGAAGGTCGGCGACACCGTCACCTCGCAGCGCCACGGCGCCACTGAGGCGCTCACCGGCTACCGCGAACCGCGCCCGATGGTCTACTCCGGGCTCTACCCGGTGGACGGCTCGGACTACCCGGAGCTCCGCGAGGCCCTGGACAAGCTGCAGCTCAACGACGCCGCGCTGACCTACGAGCCAGAGACCTCGACCGCGCTCGGCTTCGGGTTCCGCTGCGGGTTCCTCGGGCTGCTGCACCTGGAGATCACCCGCGACCGGCTGGAGCGCGAGGCCGGCCTCGACCTGATCTCCACCGCGCCGAACGTGGTCTACCGGGTGGTGCTCGACGGTACCGATGCGAAGGGCGGGGACTCAGAACTCACCGTCACCAACCCGTCGGACTGGCCACCCGGCAAGATCGCCGAGGTGTACGAGCCGGTGGTCAAGACCACGATCCTAGCGCCCTCGGAGTTCATCGGGGCGATCATGGAGCTGTGCCAGGCCCGGCGCGGCGTGCTCGGCGGGATGGACTACCTGTCCGAGACCCGGGTCGAGCTGCGCTACACGATGCCGCTGGCCGAGATCATCTTCGACTTCTTCGACGCGCTGAAGTCACGCACCCGTGGCTACGCGTCGCTGGACTACGAGGAGGCCGGCGAGCAGGCCGCCGACCTCGTCAAGATCGACATCCTGCTGCAGGGCGAACCGGTGGACGCCTTCTCCGCGATCCGGCACCGCGACTCGGCCTACGGCTATGGCACCACGATGGCCTCCAAGCTGCGCGAGCTGATCCCGCGCCAACAGTTCGAGGTGCCCATCCAGGCCGCCATCGGCTCCCGGATCATCGCCCGGGAGAACATCCGGGCGATCCGCAAGGACGTGCTGGCCAAGTGCTACGGCGGCGATATCACCCGCAAGCGCAAGCTGCTGGAGAAGCAGAAGGAAGGCAAGAAGCGGATGAAGACCATCGGGCGGGTCGAGGTTCCGCAGGAGGCCTTCGTCGCGGCGCTGTCCACCGACGAGTCGGGCGACAAGGGCAAGGTCAAGAAATAGGGCCGGACCGGAAAGTGACCGCTCGGGTCAGTCCGCGACCTGCTGGAGGGTGTCGGTCAGCTGGGTGAGCAGCGCACCCACCTGGCTGTCGCTGACCGGCTGCTGGCCGCTGACCGCCAGGTCGACCCGCTCCTCGAGTTCCTGGCTCACCCGCTGGACCACCTGGTGACCGCCGGAGGCCAGGTGCACCAGCACCCGGCGGCGATCACCGGGGTCTGACCGGCGGTAGGCCAGCGAGTGCGCCACCAGCCGGTCGATCACCCGGGTCGCCGTGGGATTGGGGATGGCCGCGTGTTCGGCGATCTCGCCCATGCTGCGACCGCCGCCCCGGGACAGCAGCAGCAGCACCCGCCACGCCTCCCGGCTGAGGCCCTCCCGCGAGGTGACCGGGGTGAGCACCGCGTCCACCGCCCGGTCGGCGCGGTCGAGTATCTCGACCACGCTCTCGGGCTCTGGCGCGGCGTCCGCCGGCACGGGTAGGCTCATCACATCAAGAGACTGTACGGCCTGCCGTTGTCGCCGCGGTAAACTGCTTGCGCTTCGCTGGTGATTTTGGTCAAGTTCGACGGTTCACCGAGTGAACACGATCTTACCCGCTGTGTGCCCGCCCACCATCGCGCGGAACCCCTCCTCCGCCTGTTCCATCGGCACTTCGAGGCCCACCTCCGGGGTGATCCCGGTCGTCTGCACGAAGCTGAGCAGATCACGCAGCTCGTCCAGCGTGCCCATGGTCGAACCGACCACCCGCAGCTGCAGGAAGAATAGTCGCTGCAGGTCAGCAGGCGGATTGGGGCCGCTGGTGGTCCCGGAGCAGACGACGATGCCACCGGGCCTCAGCGAGCGCAGCGAGTGGCTCCAGGTCGCCTCACCGACGGTCTCGAACACCCCGTCCACCTTCTCCGGCAGCCGCGCGCCGGACTCGAAGGTGGCGTGCGCGCCGAGCTTCTCGGCCCGCGCGCGCTTGTCCGCCGACCGGCCGGTGGCCCAGACCCGCAGTCCGGCTGCCCGACCCAGTTGGACCAGCGCGGTGGCCACCCCGCCCGAGGAGCCCTGCACCAGCATGGTCTGTCCGGGGCGCAGGCCGGACTTGGTGAACAACATCCGGTAGGCGGTCAGCCAGGCGGTGCCCATGCCCGCAGCCTGCACCGCGGACAGTCCGGCCGGCCTGGGCACGGCGTTGCGGGCCGGCACCACCACGGTGTCGGCGAAGCTGCCCTGGTGCTTCTCGGTGAGCAGGGTGCGCCTCGGGTCGAGGGTCTCGTCCCCGGTCCACGCCGGGTCGCCGATCACCGAGTGCAGCACCACCTCGGTGCCGTCCGGCAGGGTGCCCGCGCCGTCGCAGCCCAGGATCATCGGGAACTGGTCGGCCTTGATCCCGAC
>JAJCYC010000359.1 GCA_029263115.1 Pseudonocardia sp.
GGGCATGAAGGACCACGGGTACTCGGCCGCGGCGGTCAAGACGCTCTGGGACATCCTGCTGCCGTTCTCCGACTACGCCTTCAACCGCGCGCACTCGGCCGCGTACGGCGTGGTGTCGTACTGGACGGCCTACCTCAAGGCGAACTACCCGGCCGAGTACATGGCCGCGGTGCTGACCAGCGTCCGGGACGACAAGGACAAGGCGGCGGTCTACCTGGCCGAGTGCCGCAAGATGGGCATCACGGTGCTGGCGCCCGACGTCAACGAGTCGGTGCGCAACTTCGCCCCGGTCGAGCAGGACATCCGGTTCGGGCTCGGCGCGATCCGCAACGTCGGGGTCAACGTGGTGGACGCGATCGTGGCGGCGCGCAAGGAGCGCGGCGACTTCTCCGACTTCTCCGACTTCCTGCGCAAGGTTGACGCGGTGGTCTGCAACAAGAAGGTCATCGAGTCGTTGATCAAGGCCGGCGCCTTCGACTCGCTGGGTCACCCGCGCAAGGGCCTGCTGATGGTGCACGCCGACGCGGTCGACTCGGTGATGAGTACCAAGCGGGCCGCCGCGATGGGCCAGTTCGACCTGTTCGGCTCGATGGACGGCTCGGGCACGTCGGAGCTGGACTCGGTGTTCGACGTGAAGGTGCCCGCCGACGAGTGGGACAGCAAGTACCGCCTGGCGGTGGAGCGCGAGATGCTCGGGCTCTACGTCTCCGGGCACCCGCTGCACGGCGTGGAGGGGCTGCTCGCGGCCAAGACCGACACCGCGATCCCGACCATCCTCGAGGGCACGGTGGCCGACGGCGCCCAGGTGACCATCGGCGGCATCCTCGCGTCGGTCACCCGCCGGATCAACAAGAACGGCGAGCCGTGGGCGGCCGCCCAGCTCGAGGACCTGGCCGGCGGCATCGAGGTGCTGTTCTTCCCCCGGGCCTACGCGGTGGTCGGGATGGACCTCGCCGAGGACGCGATCGTGCTGGTCAAGGGGCGGGTGAACCGGCGTGACGATCGGGTGTCGATCATCGCGAACGACCTCGCGGTGCCCGATCTGGCGGCGGCCACCGGGGGTCCGGGGGCGCCGTTCGCGGTGAGTCTGCGCGCCGACCACTGCACCCCGGAGCGGGTGGCGAAGCTGAAGGACGTGCTGCGCAGCCACCAGGGCAACCACGAGGTGCACCTGCGGCTGGTCAACGGCGCCCGGGTCACCGTGCTGAAGCTGGACGACGGTCTGCGGGTCAGCCCCAGCTCGGCGCTGATGGGCGATCTGAAGGCGCTGCTCGGCCCCGGCTGTCTGGGCTGACCGTGAGCATGGCGGGGCCGGTCTGACGGTGGCGGGCCGGGTCTGGGCGGCGGGGTCGGGTCAACGGGGCCCGGTGGCCGGCCGCTCCCGCACGCGCGCCGGAGCCGGTCGCAGGGCCCGGGCCCGGGCCAGCGCCCCGCCGACGGTGGCCGTCTGCGGATGTTCGGGGCCGTACACCCGGGAGTACTCGCCGAACGCGGACTCGTACAGCCCGGCGGCGTCGTCCATCCGGCCGGCGTACTCGTACACGTAGGCCAAGGTGTAGCGGGAGGCCAGGGTGTCCGGGTGGTCCGCCCCGAGGACCTGTTCCCTGGCGGCCAGGGTGTCGCCGGCCAGCCCGATGCCCTCGCCCGCCCGGCCGGCCGAGGCGAGCGCGATCACCAGGTTGTCCGCGGCGTGCAACGTGTCGAGGTGGTGGGGCCCCAGCAGCTTCTCGCACTCGGCGCGGGTGCTCGCCGCCATGCCCACCGCCCGCTGGCCGTCGCCGACCGCGCCGAGGTGGCGGGTGGCCCAGTGTCGCAGCCCGAGGATCCGGTCGCCGGCCTCGGCGGGCAGCGCCTCCGCGACCGAGCCTGCGGTCGCGGTCAGCGCCGCCACGTGCGCGACCAGCTGGTCGCCCTCGACACGGCGGTCCCAGGCGTGCTCGTCGCCGAAGGTCGCGCGGCCGAGCAGCTCGGCCGCATCGGCCACCGCGACCGGCAGCGTCTGCTCGACCCGCAGCCGTTCGCCGAGCACCCGGCGGGTCAGCTGGTGCAGGAACACCCCGTCACCGTCCATTCGGGTGGACAGCAGCCGCCACCGGCCGAGCCGGTCGATCGCCTCGTCGAGCAGGGCCGGATCCTCGGCGGTGTGCAGCATGGCCCGGGACACCCCACCCGGCGACAGCACGGCGAGCAGGCCCAGCACCCGCCGGACCACCCGGTCCTCGTCGAACCCCACCCCGGCCAGGGCCAGCAGGGTGGCGGCGTCCACCGGGCCGTCGGCACCCTCGCCCAGCAGCCGGGCGACCGCCCGCAGCCGCTGCTGGTAGGGCTGGTCGGACCGGCGTTCGCGGACCGTGGCGGCGGCGATCGCCAGGGCAGCGGGCAGCCCGCGCAGCTCCTCGGCCACCGCGGAGGGCAGCTCGGTCCGCGCCACCGCCTCGGTGACCCCCAGCGGCTCGAGCGCCACCTCGGTGCCGAGCCGGCCGGCGCCCGGGGCGGCGCTGGTGACCAGTACCCGCCAGCCGTCGCCACTGGGCAGGTACGGGCGGACCGCCTCGACGTCGGACACCCCGTCGAACACGATCAGCGACGGGCGGGTGCCGGCCGGCGGGTGCCGGCGCAACCGCTCGCAGGCCCGGGCGGAGTCCTCCTCGGACACCCGCAGGGTCAGCGCGTCGGCGAACTCCAGCAGCCCGGCCAGCATCTCGTCCTGCGTGCCGGCGTCCACCCAGGCCACCATCGGCCAGCCTTCGGACAGCCGGGCCCGCGCGTATCCGGCGGCCAGCTCGGTCTTCCCGACCCCCGGTTCGCCGGTGATCACCACCGGGGTGGACAGGCCGGACCCGAGCGCGGACTCCAGCCGGGAGTCGTCCGCCGCGCGCCGCCACGGCTGCTCCGGCGCGGCGGGCACCCGGCGCCAGGTCACCCAGGCCACCTCGGCCGGCTCGTCGAGCAGCTGGCCGCGGAACGACCACCACGACAGCGGCAGTCCCACCGCGACCGCGGCCACCGCCGCGATCTCCAGCGAGCCGCGGTCCCCGAGGTCGTAGACGGCGCCCGCGACCGTCCAGGAGACGCCGAAGACCAGCAGGACCACGGCGGTGGCGATCAACCATCGCACCGACATCAACACGGTTCGTCCCCCTGGGGCGTGGGCTGCGTTGCGGTGGTTGGTCAGGATACGGTCATGCCCGATGGCGCTGGGTCCGGCGGGTACCCACGACGGTCTGTTCGCGCTGTCGGTGCTGTTCGGTGACACCGACGTCAAGGAGGACGGACGTGCCCATTGCGTCCCCGGCGGTGTTCAACGCCGCAGAGTACCTGGTCCACCGGCGGGTCGCGGACGGCGATGGTGGACGGGTCGCGCTGGTGCACCCGGGTGGCGAGCTCACCTACGCCCAGGTCGGCCACGAGGTGCGGGCGGTGGCCGCCGGGCTGGCCGCGCTGGGGGTGCACGCCGAGGAACGGGTGGTGTTCCTGGCCGCCGATTCGCCGGAGCTGGTCGCCGGCCTGCTCGGCGCGATGCACCGCGGCGCGGTGGCTGTGCCGGTGTCCACGATGCTCACCGCCGCGGATGTGGCCGGGGTGTTGGCCGACTCCCGGGCCCGGTTGCTGGTGGTCTCCGGCGAGTTCGCCGCCACCGCCCGGGACGCGGTGTCGATGCTGGGCGCCGCGCCCGAGCTGACCGGGGTGGTCATGGTCGGCGCGCCGGCCGGCGACTTCGCGGTGCCGTCGTGGACGTGGGACCAGCTGGTCGGGCACGGTGGCGCGGCGCCGCCGTACCCGAGCTGGCCGGACTCGCCGGCGCTCTGGCTCTACACCTCCGGCACCACCGGCAGCCCGAAGGCGGCGATGCACCGGCACGGCGCCATCCGGCACGTCTGCGAGACCTACGGCGAGCGGGTGCTCGGCATCCGCCGGGACGACCGCTGCTACTCGGTGGCCAAGTTGTTCTTCGCCTACGGCATCGGCAACTCGCTGTTCTTCCCGTTCTCGGTCGGCGCGGCCACCGTGCTGGAGCCGGGCCGACCCACGCCGGCGCTGGTCGTCGACGGGGTGACGCGGCACCGGCCGACGCTGTTCTTCGGGGTGCCGACGTTCTACTCCGCGATGCTGGCCAGCGACGCGCCGGACGACACGTTCACCGGGGTCCGGCAAGGGGTGTCGGCCGGCGAGCCGTTGCCGCCGGCGCTGTTCACCCGGATGCGGGACCGGTTCGGGTTCGAGATCCTGGACGGCATCGGCTCGACCGAGGCGCTGCACATCTTCCTGTCGAACTACCCGGGAGAGGTCCGGCCAGGAAGTTCGGGGACCCCGGTGCCGGGCTACCGGGTGCAACTGCGGGAGGAGTCCGACGGCTCGCCGGTGGAGCAGGCCGGCGTGGCGGGTGCGCTCTACGTCAGCGGTGACTCGGTGGCCAGCGGCTACTGGTGTCGCGCCGAGGTCACCCGGCGGGCGTTCCAGGGGGAGTGGCTGCGCACCGGCGACAGCTACCTGCGCAACGACGACGGCACCTACACCTACCTCGGCCGCTCCGACGACATGATCAAGGCTGGTGGGATCTGGGTCAGCCCCAGCGAGGTCGAGGCCCGGTTGCTGGAGCACCCGGACGTCGTCGAGGCGGCGGTGGTCGGGATGCCGGACGCCGACGGGCTGGACAAGCCGGTGGCGGTGGTGGTGCCGCGTACCGGGTCGAGCCTGACCGAGGCCGACCTGGTCGAGTTCTGTCGCCGGGGGTTGGCCGCGTTCAAGCGCCCGCGCCGGGTGGTGGTCGTCGACGAGCTGCCCAAGACCGCGACCGGCAAACTGCAGCGCTACCTGGTCCGGGCCGATCTGGAGATGCAGGGCGAGCGAGGATCGACCGAGCGTCAGCGAGGGAGGAGCGGAACGAGCCCGGAATCGACCGTGAGCACCGCGAAGCGGGAATGATCGTCTGGTGATCGTCGATGCGCACGTGCACGTGGCCCGGCTGCCCGCGCTGAAGCTGCCCTGGGAGACCTGGCTCGGCCCGGCCGGGGACGGGGCGGCGGTGGCCCGGGTGTACCGGCCGGACGGCACCGTCGAGCCCGCCGCGCTGGACGAGCTGTTCGCCGCTCAGGGGGTGGACCGGGTGTTGATGTTCTGCGAGTACAGCCCCCGGGTGACCGGGGTCCAGGCGATCGAGGACATGGTGCCGATCGTGGCGCACAACCCGGAGCGGTTCCGGATCGTGGCGAACGTCAACCCGCACCTGC
>JAJCYC010000360.1 GCA_029263115.1 Pseudonocardia sp.
CGCCCCGGGGCCCTGACCGGACAACCCCAGTGGAAAAGCCGCACAGACCGGCGGACCTCACGCGCCCATATGCGGTCACCCAACAAACGATGATCCACAGTCACAGACAAACGATCACCGAATGTCCATCGGTGGTTCCGGTTCAGAGTGACTAACGGTCCGCTCAGGACGTATCGGCGACGACGAGTTCGCGGTCGCTCGATCAACTGAGGCTTGGCGATCCCGGCGACGTGGTCGGGGCTGATCTCAGTCCTGGTTGGTCCAGTCGAAGTCGTAGTAGATCCAGTTACTGTTCTGGAAGTCGAGGTCGATCCCCTCGGCCTGGACCCGGAAGCTGCCCTGGCCGCAGTCACCCCGCTTCCAGATGAAGCCTGTTTCGAGGACGATCGAGACGTTGTGGTCCTCACCGGTGACAGGGTTCTTCAGTGTGGTGCCCTTGGCCTCGCCGACTCCTGGGGCTCGGAAGCCGCTGTTGATGCCGTCGTCGTCGATCTCGACGTCGGTTCGGACCACGCCGGTCACCTCGAACGTGGTGCCCAAGATCGACCACGGGAGTCCGCCGAGCTGACCGGTGAAGATCTTGGCCAGGCAGTCGAGCTGCTCATCAGAGACTGCCTCGGGTACCACGAACACGGCCTTCCCATTGCCGTCGTGGATAGCCCCGGGCCAGTTGATGAGCGCGATGGCCTTGATGTCGGCCAGGTCGACGTCGCCACACCGGCCCTCGACGATGTGGGTTGCGACGGCGGCTTTGCAGCTACCATCGGCCGAGGTGGGGAATCCGGAGAAGTTGCAGGTACAGCCGGGCTGGCAGTTGCAGAACTCATACCCCTTGCCCGTCAGGCGCCAGGCGGTCGTCGTCTCGGTGGTGGTCATCGGCTTCCCCTCAGGTGAGCGTGGTGATTGTCTCGGGACGCACGATCAGCAGTAGGCCGACCGCGACAAAGACCGCCGCTGCGACCTGGGCGATGCGTTGCCCGGCCGGAGCGTTCTTTTCCAGCGCGATCAGGATGGCCAGAGCAAGCATCCAGGCCAGATTCATCGCGCCGAGCGCGACGAGCACCGCCATCAGTGCCCAGCAACAGCCCAAGCAGTACAACCCGTGGGTGCCGCCCATCCGCAGCGCGCCCCACGGGCGGGACACCGCCTTGCCGAACCGCATGAAGAAGCCCATCGGCGAGCGGCAATGGCGTAGGCACACCGACTTGAGTGGGGTGAGCTGCCACGCCGCAGCGGCCAGCAGGACCGTACCGGCCAACCGACCCGCCCACGCCCGTCCCTGGTCAATCGGTTCCATCAGCTCGCGCCAAGCCAGATAGGCCGGTAGCCCGACGGACGTCCACACCGCGATGTAGCCGAGGACGAAGAACGGCAGCGGAGCCACTCGACCGGCGGCCGCCGCCCGGCCGTAGAGCTTCACAACGGGCACGATCGCCGGGAACATCATTGCCGTCATCATCGCCAGCCAGGCGAGCATGAACGCGCCGAGGCTCATCGCTTCGTGGGCGGCCATGCCGGGCATCCCGTCCATGCCCGGCATTTCCACGGGGAACCTGGACATGGCCGTCATGTCGTCGGCCATCTGTACCGACCACCACCAGCCGAGCGCTGCCGCCGCGAGGAGGACGCCGGGGACGACAAAGCGAAGGGACCCCTCGCCCGTGCTCGGCCGTCCGCCGGGCACTGACGTCCTCGGCCTGGCCATCCGTCCCCCTCATCCCTGGCCCCCGCTGGATCGTACTCCGCTGTCGGAGGCCTGGTAAATGATCGCTGAGCCCGGATCCACCGATCCATTGCGTGTGTTTGGTCTGGGATGAGGACGCGGGTGCCGCCTGGGCTGGGAAGATGTTCTTGCTGAGGGAGCATCGGGATCAGCTTGAGGAGACACCCGCGAGATGCGATCCTGCCATGCTGCGGGCGCGGTCGACATCGCGTTCGATGATCCGAACCTGATCGCCGATGGCGGGTTGGTCCCGGTGGTGGCCCGAGCTGGTCAGCGAATTGGTGACGATCAAGGACGCGGTCAACAGCGCGGGGGAGAACCGGGGGAGAACCCGGCGGCGAAGGTGATGTCGCTGGTGGCGGGGATGGTCGCGGGGGCGGACTCGATCGAGGACACCGACCGGCTGCGGCATGCCGGCAACACGGTGGTGTTCGACCAGGTCCGGGCTCCCTCGACGCTCGGGAGGTTCCTGCGCGGGTTCACCCACGGGCACGTCCAGCAGCTCAATGCGGTGCTGCGCCGCTCGTTGATTGCGCTGGCCGAGCGCACGCCGCTGTTGCCCGGCGCGGACGAGGTGGTGTTCGTCGACATCGACTCCACCTACCGCCAGGTGTGCCGGTGGTGGTCGCGGTTCGGATGCGTCGGGGCAAGGCCGCCGACGTGCGCGGGGCGCCGCGGTTGTTGGCCGAAGCGCTGGTCACGGTGCGCGCGATCGCCCCGGCCGCGCGGGTCGTGGTCCGGGGTGACTCGAAGTTCTACACCGCCGATGTGGTCGCGACGGCCGCCCGGTACGGCGCGGCGGTGTCGCTGACCACCGGCTCCAACCCGAGCGTGAACGCCGCCATCGCCCAGGTTCCTGACACCGCCTGGACGGCGATCCATTGCCCCAACGCGTTCGTCGACCAGGACACCGGGGCGCTGGTCTCCGACGCCGAGGTCGCCCAGACCCCGTACACGGCGTTCGGCTCCCGCCCGAACAGACGCCAGGTCGATGGCCGGTTGATCGTGCGGCGGGTCAAGCGGTTGAACCCGGCGACCGGGCAGGACGGGTTGTTCGAGGTGCGGCGCCATCACGCGGTGTTCATCACCAGCGGCTTCGAGATGCTGCAGGCCCAGTCCCAGCATCGTGGGCGCGCGATCGTCGAGCAGCTCATCGCCGACGCCGCCGCCAGCGCGCTGGCCCACCTGCCGTCGGGGTCGTTCCCGGCGAACGCGGCGTGGGCGCTGCCGTGGGCGATCGCGCACAACCTCACCCGCGCCACCGGCGCCCTGGCCGGCGCCGTGCACGCGCGCGCCACCACCGCCACCATCCGCGCCCACCTGATCAACGTCCCGGCCCGGCTGGCCCGGCGGCGCCCGCCGGCTGACCCTGCACCTGCCCCAGCGATGGCCCTGGGAACCGGCCTGGGCCAACCTGCCCGCCGCGATCCACCAACCACGCGCCGCCTGAACGCCCACCGCCCACACCAGGGCCCGACCGGAGCACCACCGTGGAAGAGCCGGACAGACCGGCGGCCTCCGCACACCCGGACGCGGCCACCATGAAACGAAGATCCACAATCACGCAGAAACGACCACCGAATGCCGGTCGGTGGTTCCGGGCTCAGTGGCAGGCCTTGATCCACTGTCTACAAGATCGGGTACGGTCCAGCGGTCGGCACTCGACAATAGGCAGGTGCCGCTCGGCGAAGTCCAGCTCGACGCGGACCTCGCTGCGCACATGCTCGGGAACTCGCGCACGGCACCACCGTTGCACCCGAGCGACATCCGTCTCCGGCAGACCCACCATCGGGCTAGTCTGCCGCTAGATTGATCCACTCTGTTGCGACGTCCGCTGGAATCCGCCCCCCCTGCGGGATGACGGCTGGCGACACGCCGGTGTGGCGACACGCCGGTGTGGGGCGTGGGTCTAGGTCTGGGATGTGATGGGTCCGTGGTACCGGATGAGGTTCCCCCCCAGGGGAACGTCAAAGTCCGTGAGGTTGGCGTGAGGTCGTCAGGTTGCTCGGATGGCGGTGGCGATGATCGGGAAGATCCTGGTCCGGTCGGCGGCGATGCGTTCGAGGGTGCGCTTGATCTGGGTG
>JAJCYC010000361.1 GCA_029263115.1 Pseudonocardia sp.
GGAGAATCGAACAGACGATTGCGAACCTGAAGACGTGGAGAATTCTGCATACCGACTACCGGCGACCGCTTGAGACCTTCGCAGACACCATCAGCGCCGTCATCGGACTACAGTTTTACAGGTCCGCGTGAATAACCCTCACTCCTTCGAATTCACCCTGAAGGAGTACCGCGAGCGTCCTCAGATACCGCCGGGACAGCGGTCGTCATCCGAACCAGATCACGTCGAGGAGGTCCACAACCCGGTCTCGCTCGAGAACCAGGTAGACGACCAACCCATCGCCAGAACCCGTTTCGAACACCCAGCTGCGCATCGGGCTCTGTGGCTTGTCCCGGACGTACGGATCGCCCGCCCACGGGTTGAGCTCGAGAACCACTCGCAGCTCGGCGAATCGTACGGCTGCATCGGGTGCCAGTTGTGCGATCTGCTCGTCGACCTCGTCGCTCGAGCGGACGACGTACACCTAGATGCCGCCGGCTTTCCGCCGCGTCTCCTCGAGGGGTTCGTTTGCCGGGCTCGGCTCGCCCGTCAGCAGGTCCGCCGCGCGACGCACAACCCGACGAAACACCTCCGGGTCGGCCTGCAGGGCCGCGACCCGCCGCCAATGCTCGAGCATCGTGAACAGCGCCGTCAGATCCAGACTTTCCCGGGCAGCCACCAGGGCCTGCTCGTACTCGGTGAAAAACTCGGCCCGATCACCGGGCAGCAACGCCGCCGCGATCGCCTCCGGAGACGCACCCTTGGCCAAGGGGTGTCGGCTGACCGGCTCCTCGCCCACCGAATAGCTCGCGCTCACCCGGATACGGTAGCGGCCCTGGGTCGCGGTGCACATCATGAGCGGGATGCCACATACGTCATGATCGGTTCGGGGTCACCCACCGTACGGACCTCGAGCTCGTACTCGGCGAGGGCTTCGACATCACCGCCGCGCCGGCGGACAGCGTCAACGAGTAGTCGTTGAAGGTCTTCCGCGCTTCGCGGGTCGGCCGCCGAGGTGAACCGCGTGATCGGCACTCCGACTCTGAGCAGCACCAGATCCAGCAGAACGACGCCGCTCACGGGCCTGGACTGGACGGGCACTGATTGCGATGGCAGCAGGTCAGCCACCATCGGCCGAGGTGCGACCTCGACACGGTTGCGGTCGATCCGGGTGAGCAGGCCCCAGTCCTGAGCCAGGACGACGCCGCGCTTGGCGGTGGCGAGCGAGACGCCGTAGGTGGTGGCGAGCTCGGTCGCGGGCGGAACCTCGTCGCCCTCGGCGAGCGTGCCGTCGTCGATCCGACCGGCAAGCCCGGCGGCAACGACCTCGTACGGGTACCGCGGTTCCCGCCTGGCACGGTCGACGGGATCGACGTCGGGCGGCCGTTGCGGCATTCCGGAACCCAGGCCCTTGGCGGCCCGCTGATCGGCTTCCGACACCCACGCGGTGTAGGTCTTGAGGGTGGTTGTACCGCCGCCTCCGTGGCCGAGGCGGCCGGCCACCGTGCGCGGGTCGACGCCGCCGGCGATCAGCTCCGTCGCCGAGTAGTGGCGCAGCTTGTGGAGGGTCGTATCGATGCCGAGCCGGCTCACCATCCGGTCGTACCGCTGGGTCAGGCTGTCCGGAGTCGGGAACGTGGCGCAGTCGGGTGCGCCGGAGAAGAGGTAGGCATCGCCCGGCAGCTCGAACCCGAGCGCGGACGCGCGGGCGCGGCATCGCGCGATCTGCTCCCGGAGCACGGTCACGGTCTCGGCGTCCAGCGCGATCCGACGCTGCTGATGGGTCTTGAGGTCGCTCTCCGCCCAGCCGAGTTCGGGATCGCGTCGGATCGCGCGGCGGAGCCAGAGGGTTTCACGCCCGGGCGTGATGTCGACGGAGGAGACGCGAATGGCGCACAGCTCGCCGCGCCGCATGCCGGTTGTCATCGCCGTCCAGATCAGCGAGCCCCAGGCGGGATCACGCCATGACTCGGTGACGATCCGAGCGGCCTCCTCGGCGGTCGGCGGTCGGGGGTTGGGCTTCGGCGTGGGCGGCGGGTCAGCTTGCGCGGTCGGGTTCACGCCGACCCATCTCCACCGGACGGCCTTCTTGTAAGCGCCGGAGAGCACGTAGTGGATGTGCCGGATCGTCGTCGGTGCGAGCGGCTTGCAGCTGTGCGGTCGGCAGGTGTCGGTGCACTCGTGCTCGCCCTGAGCCCGGTGGTCGATCGAGCGACGACCGTTGCAGCGGGATCGACATCGGCGAAGCTCGCTGTAGAACGCGTCGATCATCTCGGCGTCGAGTTGGCCGACGCGTAGGTGCCCCAAGCACGGCGAGATGTGGTTGCGGACGTGGCTCCGGTACAGCTCAAGCGTGTTCGGAGAGCCCGCGAACTGCTCGAGGTATCGCTCCAGAAGCTGGTTGACTGTCGCGCTCGTGCGCGGGTTGCGCTTCTCGGCCACCTCGTGCAGCAACCGCTCCCGCACCGCCTCCGCCTCGCGCCACGCCTTCGGCCCGGCCGGGACGACCTCGAGCAGCATGTGCCGCTTCTTGGTGACCGGATCGATGCCGGCGTAGACGCGGACGCGCAGAGCGCCGCTCGCGAGCTGCTCGATGTTGCCGCGCGCACGGGCCTTACCGACCCCTGGACGACCCGCCATGAGCAGCAGAATAGCGTGGTTCGTGCCACATCTGTTGCCACAAACTTCGGATCAAGCTCGGGCGGTTCAGCGTTTCCGCTGGTCAAGCCTGGAGCGGGCGACGGGAATCGAACCCGCGTAGCTAGTTTGGAAGACTAGGGCTCTACCATTGAGCTACGCCCGCACACCACCTCGCGGTGGCATCTCCAGCGTAACCCAAGCCTTCGCGCACCACGGTCGCGGGCATGGCCCGCATCCCCTATGTGACTCGTGGCGGGCTGCGGATCGTCGCCGATCATCTCGCCCCGGGCGGCCGCTTCCACCTACCGTTCCAGCCGCTGGACCCGGACACCGTCGAACCGACCCTCGACCGGCTCGCCGCGATGCCGACCGGCGCCGGGTTCACCGTGGTGGCCACGCCGGTGGCGCGGCGTACGCGGCGCACGGGCCGGAGCTCTACCGGTTCGCGTTGCGCCAGCTCCGCGACGACGGCGCCGCCCAGGAGGTGGTCCAGGAGGTGTTCCTGCGTGCCTGGCGGCGGGCGGACTCCTACGATCCCTCGATCGCCAGTCTGCGGGTGTGGTTGTTCGCGATCGCCCGCAACGCGGTGGTCGACGAGGCCCGACGCGTGACGGCGCGACCCTGGCGGCGGAACCTGACCGACGAACCCGGGGACCTGGCCGGCGCGGAGCCGGTCGACGGGGGCGAGGATGCGGTGGTGGACAGCTGGCTCGTGGAGGAGGCGTTACGCCGGGTCCGGGCCGAGTATCGGGAGGCGATCGTGCAGACCTACCTGCGCGGGCGTGCCTACGCCGATGTGGCCGCAGAGCTTGGCGTGCCGGTCGGCACGGTGCGCTCGCGAGTGTTCTACGGGCTCAAGGCCCTGCGACTGGCGATGGACGAAATGGGAGTTGAGCCGTGAACCAGGACGACCACCGCGCGCTGCGCGAGTCGCTGGGTGCCTACGCCCTCGGCCACCTGCCGGACGACGAGTCCGCGACCCTCCGGGCGCACCTGGGTCAGTGCGCCGACTGCCGTGCCGAGCTGGCCGAGATCGAACCCGTCGTGGCGCCGCTGAGCGGCGTCGACCCCGCGCGCCTCGACCAGGCACCCGCTCCCCCGCCGTGGCTCGGCGACCAGATCGTCCGGGAGTCCCTGGTCCACGGCCGCCGCGCGGCGCGGATGCGGTACCTCAGGTACGCCGCGCTCGCCGCCGCCGCGACCTTGGTGGTGCTCGCCGGCGGGATCGGGTACCTGATGGGGACCCCCGACGTGCCCCGGGAGCCGGTCGCGGTCCGCGCGATGGACCCGGGCGTGCAAGCCTCGGCCACGGTCATCCCGCACACCTGGGGGGTGGAGATCACCCTCGACGCCAACGGGTTCCGGGACGACGCGATCTACCGGGTCGTGGTGCGCGACGACACCGGGCGCACGGTCAACGCCGGCGAGTTCGTCGGCACCGGCCCGGCGCGGATGGTGTGCAACCTAAACTCCTCGATCCTGCGTCCCCAGGCCGCCGGCTTCGACGTGCTCGACGCCGCCGGCGACGTGGTCGTGCACGGCGACCTGTAGTCGGACCTCGCCCACCGCCCGCCGCGGTGCGTTCAGCTGAACGCGTCGGACCCTCGGCACCCGGTCATCGGCGGTGGGCGCCTACACTGCGGGCGACGGGGTGTGGCGCAGCTTGGTAGCGCACTCGCTTTGGGAGCGAGGGGTCGTGGGTTCGAATCCCGCCACCCCGACCAGGTAGAACGCCTGATCGGTGATCTTGCTACGTGATTGACAGCGATGGCTGACAGCAACGCGAGTCATTCAGTGCCCTCCCCCAGGCCGCTGATCCGGTCGTTGAGCAGGTCGAGTGCGGCTCGCTGGTTGTCCAGCGACACGTGCCCGTAGACGTTCATCGTCATCTCTCGGGTTGGAGCGCCATCGCGCGCACCGAAGCCGAGGTGGTCGCCCTGATGGACAAGCTGCGCGAAACCGAGGAGGCGAAGCAATGACCGACGCCGGCGCCGAGCTGGAGTGCGTAGAGGTCGTCATCACGGCCGAGAGCGCCGAGTGGCTCGCAGACTTCACGCGAAAGCTCGTCGAGGACCGCCTGGTCGCGTGCGGCCACAACTTCGCGTCGATTCGGGCGATCTACCGCTGGGACGGCCAGGTCCACGACGACCCCCAAGCTCGTGTGGGGCTCCACACCCGGGCGTCCCTGGTGCCCGAGATCGTCGCCCGCGCCGACCGCGACCACGCCGACGACGTGCCGTGTGTGATCGCCCTGCCAATCAGCGGCGGACACCCATCATATTTGCAATGGATTTACGATGAGACAACGACGACATGACTAGCCAACACGACCATGCAAACCCCCCTGACGGCATCACAATTCTCCGTATCGACGGCGAACGCGTGGTCAGGAGGACTATCGTCAGCCGAACCGGCGAAACGTTTCACATCGATCGATCCTTCCCGAGCGCAATCGAGCATCACTACCGTGAGACGGAGCCCGGCAAGAGACTTCTAATGCACGTTGGAAAATTCACCATTGCCGAAGACGGCTCGAGCAAAACATTCGTCGGGACGATCGATTTCCAATGGAAGCCGACGCCCCGAATTGTCGCCGCCGCAAGCCATGATGTAACGACTGATGACATCAAGGAATTCTTAGCCGAGGAGAGCGCCGGCATTTGGGCGACAATGGCGACAGTGTCGGTCGACACCGGCAACGGAATACCCAAGCAACCCGCAGATAGCATCGAGGAACAGTCGAAACAAGGAAACAGGTCGACAGAGTGGCATGCCGTCAATCAAAACCTAGGACACTCAGACCCGAATCCGCGGGTAGCGCCCGGACGATCTTGAGGTCCGGATAGTGGATCTTGCGTGAGGTTGGTGAGGGCTGCGGGCAGCACGGTATGTCCGAGTGTCGCCTCGGGTGGGCGGGTTCCGGGGTGCTCGGGGCCGTAG
>JAJCYC010000362.1 GCA_029263115.1 Pseudonocardia sp.
TCACAGTTCCCTGTGCCACGCGATCTGCTCCTAGCAGGTTGTGGGTGCTCGCACTGCGCGAGACCCTGGCCGAGCCCGGCCCCGCTGCTAGCAAACTCTGCGATGCTGAGCGAGAACCAGACTGTTCCCGCGAGCGTGCGATGCACAAACACTGAAACTGAACGACCCACGATCACCTTACCGCACATCCGGCGCATCCTGTCCAGTGCGCTACCCGGGTCGGGTCGGGTCGGAACGGGCCGGCCGGGCGCGCCGGGCCTCCGTACGCGTGAGGTAGGGTCGGGCATACTTGGGCTCAGCTCATCTCGTCGAGATGGCGAGTCAAGGGTTCGACGATCCGCCGCACCGTCGGCGAAGTCAGGTCGGTCCCATGCGCACCACAGATCCAGTTGTCTTCGGCGACGAGTCCCGGGCCCTGTATGACGCGGCGATCGCGGTGCAGAACCGCCGGGCGGTCCAGGTCGTCGCCTCGCAGGCCACTGACACCGACGACTGCGTCGAGTTGCTCGCGATGTTGGGGCTGACCGCGCCGGCGCGCTGACCTCCGGCGCCCGGTCGGCGGCGGCCGCCTCGGCGCAGGATCGGGAGTATCGATGTCCCGACCGGTGCGGGTGACCGACGAGGTGATCGTCGACGCTCCGGTGGGAGATGGGCGGGCGGACGTTCCCGCTGGCCAACGCGAGCTGGGATTACCGCCTGGAGCCGGTGGTCGGCGGTACCCGGCTCACCGAGACCTGGATCGACGACCGCCCCTGCGCAACGCTGGGTCGAATGAGCGGGCTCGTTGCCCTGGGCGGCACCTACACCGGTCGAATGAGCGGGCTTGTCGCACTGGGCGGCACCTACGGGTTGCCCGGGCGTGTCGAGCCGGGTGACGGTGGTGGCCTGGGCGGCGGCGGCCACCAGCAGCACGGACAGCGCGACCGGGTAGTTGACCGTGTCCACCAGCAGGCCGACCAGGTACGGGCCGGCCGCAGCGACGGTGTAGCCGGTGCCCAGGGCCCGCCCGCTGACCGCCGCGCCCCCGGCGGCGTCGGCCGAGCGCCACGCGATGATCGTCATGCCCAGCGGGGACATCGCGCCGCCGCCGAGCCCGACCCGGGTGACGCAGAGCCACGGTCCGACCAGGGGCGGTTGCGGCACCAGGACCGCGCCCGCGGTGCCGACCGCGAAGACGCCGACGGCCAGCCGGCTGATCCCGCCGGAACCGGGCAGCGCGGCGATGTTGCGCACCTCGGGCAGCCCGAACACCGCGTGCTCGACGGCGAACCGGAAGTCGCAGCCGGCCGACAGCTCCCTGCCGATGCCCAGGCACGGCCCCTGGGCGGCCACCACCACCGGCTACTCCACCGCCTCGATCCCGTCGAACAGCCGGTACAGCCGGCGGTAGTTGCGTCGGAACGTCGAGCCGGCGACGTGCGGGCCGGTCTCGCCGGCGGGCAGGCGGTGAGGTCGGCGCCGGCGGTGAAGTAGCGGCCCGCCGCCATGATCACCAGTACCCGCAGGTCGCGGCCGGGTCGGCCAGGTCGGCCACGGCGGTCTGGACGGCGTCGGGCATGCCTGCGGTGACCGCGTTGAGCTCGCGGTCCCGGGTGAAGGTGGGCGTGACGACGCCATGGGCATCCGCACGGTGGAACTCGTCGTCGGGCACCGGTCGACTTCTCGGGCCACGCGTTGTGGGACGCGGTCGGTGGGTAGGAAGGACCTGCGCGACCGGACCCGAGCTTACGGTCGTCTGGCGGTGCCGTGAGTTGAGCCATCACACGTTGGAGTGGTGATGACCGGAGTTTCGACGAACGGTCGGCGAGCGCCGAACCGAGCAGGCGGCGAACTACACCGATGTGTTTCCGCAGGTCCTAGTCTCGACCTCAACTCGACAGTGACGCAGTGCTGCGAAGACTGCTGCGCTGCGTAGCCAAATTCACCCTGAGGGGTGTTCGAACGGTTCTGACGGGCGATTTTGACGAGCAACCTGACCACGGAATGCTCGTTACAGCCGAGGGAGTCCTGTGACGCAAGGTAATTGTGATGCGCTCGGGATTGCGGACGACGAGTGCGGTGCCCCGTGTCGGATACGGCGGGTCACCGGACGAGTAGCCCGTGCGGCTCGACCGCCCTGTTCGTGCCTCGGCCCTGCCCGGACCGAGGCCGGTGACGACTGACGGTGAGGGTAGATGTCTGACAGCGTGCGGAAGGCCGCCCGTGAGCCGATGGAGCCTAGGCAACCGTCGGACCGGACGCAGGCGTTGGACGACGTGATCCCTCCGCGTGACACCGCGGCGCGGGCGGGCGAACCGGGGCGACCGCGTGCCGGAGCCGACGACGCCGAGGGTGGGGCCGCGCCCTCGGCCGGGGCCGCGCCGGTCTGGCAGCCGGCCTACCACGGGGGAGTGCCCCGGCCCAGTCCGGTGCCGCGGGCCACTCCGGGATCGACCACCGAGCCGGCGTTCGCCGCGGAGCGGATGTCCGACGACGCCGAGCGGGAGAGTGACGCGCCGGTCCCAGGTGGCGCCGCACCGGGTGGCGCGGTCGTGGCGGGTGCCGTGGCCGCCGGGGGCGGGGTGGCCGCGGATCTGTCGTCGGACGCCACATCGGACGCCCTGCCGTCGGACCCGGTGGGGCTGTCGCCGGGGACGGCCCCACCGGACGGGGCATCGGTCGACACGGTCGCGCTCGACACCGGGTCGCCGGACGCCGATTTGTCGGAGATCGCGGGGCCGACCGTCGTCGAGACGCCGGTGACCCAACTGGCCGACGCGGTGGGTGTGGTGGGCCACCCGGTGCCGGCGGGCCCGAACGGGCCCGAGCCGGCGCGGTCGCGCGAGTCCGACACCGCGGTCGGGTCCGGTGCCGCGGGGCCGGCCGTGCAGCCGCACTCGCCCGCCGCGCGGTCGCAGTCGCCGGGCGCGCAGTCGCCGGGCGCGCCGCCGACCGTCGTTCGGCTCGCGGACCTGCTGGGCCCCCCGGGCGGGGCCGGGGACCAGCGGGACACCCGCCCGCACGCCGATTCGGGACCGGACCGGTCGCGGCCGGCGCGCGGCGCCCGGTTCGGTGGCATGCCGAAGGTGCTGGTCGCGGGCGCGGTGCTGATCCTCGGGGTCGTGGCCGCCGTGGCCATCACGCGTACGCAGGCGCTGACGGTGGCGCCGTCGGTGGACCAGTCCGCTCCCGCGACCGCGTTGTCCAACCTGCCGTCCGAGGCGGGCGTGGTCTCCGGGACGACGCCCGGGCCGGGATTGCCCGGTCTCAGCCCGGGAGCGTCCAGTTCGCCCGGCTCCACCCCGGGAGCGCCCGGGCTGCCCGGCGTCGGCGGCGGGGCGCCCGGGGCAACTCCGGGATTGCCCGGCGCAACTACGGGATTGCCCGGGGCAACTCCGGGCGCCCCTGGTCCGCTGCGTGGTGGTCCCGGTGGCGTGCCGGGTCGGGCGGGTAATCCGGTGCCCGGCGCGCGAATCCCGGCACCGGGCGGGCCGGTTTCCAGCTCGGGGACTCCGGGCGCCGGAGGTCGCGGCGCAGTTGCCGCGCCGCCGGCCAACCGGTCCGGCGGCGCACCCGCGGCGGCCCCCGGCGGTGCGGGTCAGGGCGGTGGCGCGGCCGGTACGACCGTGATCTCCGACGACGACGCGGTCCGGTCGGGCCGATCCGGGCGTGGCGGCGACAACAACGGCGACAACAACGGCGGCGACAGGCAGGACCGTTCGCCCCGGCGTAGCCAACCTACGGGAGAGGGCAACTCCGGGCTGCTCAGCGGCGTGCTGGGCGCTGTCGGCTAGCGCGGGAGCAGGGTACCGGCCGCCAGGTAGCCGGTACCGAACCCGAACTCGGTGACGGTCAGGTCGGGTAGGTGCTCGGTCAGCGGGCGCCAAGGTCGGTCCAGCGCGGCCGGCCGGCGGACCATCGGTCCGTAGTGCGCCGAGACGAACGCCCGGAACGGCCACAGCCAGCCGGCGGGGAGCTTCCACCCGCCGGCCACCACCCGGGCGCCGGGACGCAACCGGGTGAGCAGGTAGGCCAGCCGGGCCGGGGACTGCAGTACGTCGTCGGCCGCGCACGGCAGCGCGGCGTGCGCCCCGGACCGCAGGCCGGCGCTCGCCGGCAGCGCGGACATCACCTCGACGTTGTGCCAGCCGCGGCGTTCGACCCGGTGGCGGGCCACGTCCAGCAGTTCGGGGGTCTCTTCCACGGCGAGGATCCGACCGCTCGGCCCCACCCGGGCGCGCAGCGCGTCGAGGTTCGATCCCGGCCCGCAGCCGATGTCGAGCACGGTGTCGCCGGGCCGTGGCCCGAGCAGTCCGACCGCCTGTGTGCGCCAGCCGTCGAACAGCGTGGTGCGTCGTTCGTACAGCGCGGCCGCGTCCAACGCGGTGATCGAGGGAGTGGGCCTGGGTGGCTGTTCGGTCGCGGTCATGGTGTTCGTCTCCAGTCGGGCCGCCCGCTCTTGGTGTAGCGGCCCAGCAGTCGCAGCGCCTGTCGGGCGCCGACGAGCTCGGGTTCGCCGGCGCCGGTCCGGCCCAGCGTGTCGAGGTAGGCGGTGACCCCGCTCGCCCGGCCGGACGGCCCGAACAGCTCCGGCCAGTCGAACTCCCACATGGTTCCCCCGACGGATCAGACACCGTGCCCGGCGTGCCGAAAAATGTGCCCGTTCCGAACCCACCCCCCGGTGGGTTCGGAACGGGCGCCCCCGCTCGGAGCGGACGGCCCAGCTTCCGTCCGCGTTCCGACCGTCGGCGGGCTCGGTGCCCCCTCCGGCGCGAGCCGCGCCGAACACCTGCCGCCGTTGCCTGCCCCCCGGCACCTGCCTGTTCGGACAGGTACCGCGACCATTCAAGGTGCCTCGGGCCCCGGTGTCAATGTGGTGTCAAGGTTGTTTGACACCACGTCCTCAGCGCGTAGCCGCCGACCGGTGCCCGTCGAGTGCTCGCCGTGCACGCGGTGGGTCGGTAGGGTCGGCGCCCGGCGGCTGTCGACCAGATGCCCGGCGGGTCGCGCGGATCTTGAGTGCCAGACCGTTCACAAGGAGGTCAGCGGTGGTTTCCATGATCGACGGGGTGCGGATCGACGCGGTGCTGGGCGAGGCGGTGGCCCGGGGCGCGGTGCCGAACGTGGCGGCGATCGCCGCCGATCGGGACGGCGTGGTCTACCGGGGGGCGGCGGGTCCCCGGTTGCCCGGTGGTGACGAGCCGCTCACTCCGGACACCCATTTCCGGATCATGTCGATGACCAAGATGGTGGCCACGGTGGCCGCCCTGCAGCAGGTCGAGCGGGGTACGCTCGACCTGGACGCGCCGGTCGACGAGTACCGCCCGGAATTCGCCCAGGTGCGGGTGCTCGACGGGTGGGACGGTGACATGCCGCGGCTGCGCGAGCCGGCCGGCCGGGCCACCGTGCGTCAGCTGATCACCCACACCGCCGGGCTGGGCTACTGGTTCTTCAGCGAGGACCTGGTCCGCCACGAGCGGGTGACCGGAATACCGAGCGTGCTCTCGGGGTCGAACGAGATCTTCGGCGCGCCGATGCTGGCCGACCCCGGGACCGAGTTCATCTACGGCATCAACACCGACTGGCTGGGCAAGGTGGTGGAGGCGACCTCCGGGACGCCCCTGGACGTGGCGATCAAGGACGGCATCACCGGCCCGCTCGGCATGCACGACACCGCGTTCCAGATCGCCGAGGGCTGGAAGGACACCACCACCCCGATCGCGTTCCACACCCCGGACGGCTGGGTGGACAGCGGTGTCGAGCTGAACCAGAGCCCGGAGTACTTCACCGGCGGCCACGGCCTCTACTCCACCCCGAACGACTACATCCGGTTCCAGCGCGCGCTGCTGAACGACGGCGAGGTGGACGGGGTGCGCATCCTGTCCGCGGAGCATGTCGGGGAGGCGTTCCGCAACCAGATCGGTGAGCTGGACTTCCCGGCGTCGATCGTCTCCCACGACCCCAACTCCAGCTGCGACGTCAACCTCGGCCCCGGGCTGAAGTGGGGCCTCGGGCTGCTGCTGAACACCGAGGACGTGCCCGGGATGCGCCGGGCGTACAGCGGCTCATGGGCCGGGATGGCCAACACCCACTTCTGGGTCGACCGCTCCTCGGGCATCTGTGCCTCGATCTACAGCAACCTGCTGCCGTTCCTGCTGCCCTCGGCGCTGGAGGTCTACCAGGAGTTCGAGCGGGCGCTGTACGCCTCGTGGTGAGCTGACGCCTCGCGGTAGCCACCCGATCGCGGTGGGTGCGCGTCGTTGCGTCCGGTGGGTCGTTGGGCCGTAGTAAGCGCTCGACGAGGAGACCAGCGGTGCACACCACGACGTACGACACCACCACGCAGGCCGCGGCCGCGCCGCGGCCCGGTCGGCGCGGCCGTCGGCTGCTCTGCTGTCTCGGAGCGGTCGTCGTGCTCGCCGCGCTGCCGTTCGCCGGTTCCGCCGCCGCCGACGTGCACGGGCCGGCCGAGCCCGCCGCTCCCCGCTCGGGCCTGGTCCCGGGCACCCCCTGCGCCGTCGGCACCTCGGCGTGCGTGCAGCTGGGCAGCCAAGGGTTCAATGCAAGGTCCTGGTTCATCCGCGACGGGCGGGTGGTGCGCGGCCCGATCGCCGGGGCCAGCGGCGGGCCGGGCAAGGACACCCCCACCGGCACTTACCGGGTGATCCGCAAGATCGAGAACCACTACAGCTCGGAGACCACCGACGCCGAGGGCCGCCCCTCGCACATGCCGTACGCGGTGTTCTACACCAGCTCCGGGTACGCCTTCCACGGCGGCGGCCGGCCGTCCGACCGCACCGCAGGGTGCGTCCGGCTGCCCGACTCGGACGCCTCCTACTTCTTCCGCAACCTGAACGCCGGCGACCAGGTGCAGATCGTGGACCGGTCGGCCCGGGTCGCGGACGATCGCAAGCGCGACCGGGACAACGACGACGATGGCGGCCTGCTCGGCGGTCTGTAGTCCGCGCATGATCACCGGGGTGTTGCTGGGGTGCGCGATCCTGTCCGAGGTCACCGCGACGGTGTCGCTCAAGGCGTCGGAGGGGTTCTCCAGGCTGTGGCCCAGCGTGGTCGTGGTGGTCGGCTACGTGGTCTCCTTCGTGCTGCTCGCCGAGGTGCTCAAGCGCGGCATGCCGGTCGGGGTGGCCTACGGGGTGTGGGCCGCGTGCGGGGTGGCGCTGGTCGCGCTGATCGGGGTGGCCCTGTTCGGCGAACGGCTCACCGGGGTCCAGGTTGCCGGCATCGCCCTGGTGATCGCCGGCGTGGCGGCAATCGAGGCCGGCGGCGCCACCTGAGCCCTGAGCCGGCGAGTGAGGAGCGGACCGAGCCGGCCGCCGGCGGCGTGTCGCGTCGCCCGACGGGCCTGGTTGGTGTAACGGCAGCAACGTTGGGGTCGATGGGTTGAACATCCCACCCGCCTCCCCGAGGACGGCCATGACCCAGCCCGGGCACCACGTCCAGCGCACCCGGCCGCAGCCGTCGACCGACCTGCCACCGGGCGCCATCCCGGCCCAGCGCAGCGACGCACCCCCGGTGGCCCGGTCGGGCCCGGACACCGCGCACCACCCGGACACCGACCCGGGGCTGCCGCGCAACGGGTGCGGGATCGCCGCGCTGGTGTTCGCCACGCTCGGTCTGGTGTTCGGGGTGGTGCCGCTGACCGGACCGCTGGCCGTGCTCACCGGGCTGCTGGCGGTCGGCTGCGGGGTGTTCGGCGCACGGCGGGTGTGGCGCGGGGTGGCCAGCAACCGGGTCATGTCGTGGGTCGGGGTGGCGCTGGGCGGGTCGGCGATGTTGCTCGGGGTGTGGGGCGTTTCGGTCACTGCCCGGACGGCGGCCCGGACGGCGGAGCAGCTGGCCTCGCTGACCGGCCAGGGCCCGGAGATCGTGGTGCCGGTAGCACCGCCGTTGCTGGAGCTCGGACGTGACCAGGTGGCCGGCGAGGGAACGTTCCCGGTCGGCGCCGAGCTGCGTCCCGGCAGCTACCGCACCGACGGTCCGGCCGACGCGGCCGTGCCGACCTGCTATTGGGCCCGCGAACGGGATCTGTCCGGTTCGCCCTCGGCCACCGTGGCGAGCGGCAGCGTCGGCGGGCCGACCACCGTCACGATCGGGCCGGCAGACGCGGCGTTCACCAGCCGCGGTTGCCGACCCTGGACCCGGATCCGCTGACCGCGTGGCGCACGCGGCCGCCCCGACGGTGCAGTGCGGTGCGCGAGCGTGCACCATCGGGTGAGGGCTGCCGACCGCTGGAGGTGCACCGATGCCCGACGGTCCGTTCGGTCCCGGCTTCAACCCGCTGGAGGAGCTGGTCCGCGGTCTCGTCGGCGGCCTGGGGCAGACGCTCGACGACTTGCTCGACGATCAGGACGATGGCCGGCGGGAGCGTGCCCGGGACAACGGTGCACCGTCCCGACCGGCCGGGCAGCCGCCGCGGGCCCGCCCGGCCCGCCCGACGCCGAAGCTGAACCGCTACGGCCGTGACCTGACCGCCGACGCCCGGGCCGGCCGGCTCGACCCGGTGATCGGCCGGGACGACGAGATCGGCCAGGTGCTCGAGGTGCTGGCCCGCCGGGGCAAGAACAACCCGGTGCTACTCGGCGATCCCGGGGTGGGCAAGACCGCGATCGTCGAGGGCATCGCCGCCCGGCTGGTGTCCGACACCGAGGCGGGTGCCGTGCCGGAGTCGTTGCGCGGGCGGCGGGTGGTGTCGCTGGACCTGGCCGGGATGGTCGCCGGCACCAAGTACCGCGGTGAGTTCGAGCAGCGGCTCACCGACGTGATCGACGAGGTGCTGGCCGGCGATCGCGAGGTCGTGCTGTTCCTCGACGAGCTGCACACGGTGATCGGCGCGGGCGCCGCCGAAGGTGCCCCGATGGACGCCGCCAGCATGCTCAAGCCGGCGCTGGCCCGTGGCGGCCTGCAGGTGATCGGGGCGACCACGCTGGACGAGTACCGGCGCTACATCGAGCGCGACGCCGCCCTGGAGCGGCGGTTCGAGCCGATCACGGTCGCCGAGCCGTCGGTGGCCGACAC
>JAJCYC010000363.1 GCA_029263115.1 Pseudonocardia sp.
GCCTGAGCGAGGACTAGCGTCTGTCGGCCCGGGGGCGTTCCCGCTCCGGAGTCCGGCACCAGTTAGGGGACTCACCGTCCGACCCGGTCGCGGGGTCGGGCGGGACACCAAACAGCGACTGGGATCGTCACACCGGCTCGCTCGCATGACCGGTGGATCCGAGTAGAGACAACGCGGGCTGCGCACGGAGAAGCCCTTGTGAAGCGCCGGAGGACCCGGGTTCGATTCCCGGCACCTCCACGATCTCGGCGACCCACGCCCGCGGAGAGCGCGGGCGTGGGTCGCTCCGGGGTGACGTTGGGGGCCGAGCCCCCCAAGTCCCCCACGGTGCGGTACCTCTCGACTCGGCGTGGTTCCGTTTGGGGGCTTCGCCCCTTGCCCCCTTCGGCGCGGGCTTCGCCCCTTTGCCCCTTCCGCCGGTTCGGTGCCCTTGCCTCGCTCGGCTCGGGGCCTCTGGGCTCGCTCGGGGCGGAATAAATGTCGGGGGTTGGTGGTCGGCTTATGACATGAGCGACTCGCGGCGGCTGCTGCTGGTGCATGCGCACCCTGACGACGAGGCCATCCCGACCGGGGCGACCATGGCGCGCTACGCGGCCCAGGGGGTGCAGGTGTGTCTGGTCACGTGTACCCGGGGCGAGCACGGTGAGGTGGTGGCCGAGGAGTTGGCCGGGCTGCGGGTCGGCGGGCCCGAGGCGCTGGGCAGGCACCGTGAGGGTGAGCTCGCGGCTGCCCTGGCCGAGCTCGGGGTGTACCGGCACCACTGGCTCGGCGGTGCGGGCCGCTGGTGGGACAGTGGGATGGCCGGCACGCCCGAGAACGCCGACCCGAGGGCGTTCGCCCGGGCCGAGCCCGACGAGGCGGTCCGGGAGGTGGTGGCGATCCTGCGCCGGGAACGCCCACACGTGGTGATCACCGACAACGACCAGGGCAGCTACGGTCACCCCGACCACATACAGGCACACCGGGTGACGGCCGCCGCGGTGCCCCGGGCCGCCGACCCCGGATACGCCGCCGAGCTGGGCGGGCCCTGGGAGGTGGCGAAGGTGTACTGGTCCGCGCTGCCCCGCTCGGCCGTCCAGCGCCTGGTCGACCAGGGCGTGTGGGAGATCGGGGCGGAGATGCCGGGTGTCCCGGACGCCGAGATCGCCGCCCGGATCGACGGCCGCGACTATCTCGACGCCAAGGTGGCCGCCCTGCGCGCACACCGCAGCCAGGTGAACCTGGACGACGGCATGTTCGCCCACATCGTGCGCGCCCCGGAGTTCGGGCTCGAGCACTTCCAGCTGGCCCGCGGCCCGCGTGGGCCGGCCGCCGTCGGCGAACACGGCTGGGAGGAGGACCTGTTCGCCGGTCTGGCGCACGGATGACCGAGGAACTCGGCGCGATCGACCTGGCGGCCCGGGCGGACAAGGGCGACGGCCCACCCGCCGACCGCTCGTTGCCGCGGGAGATCTGGGTCCTGGTCGGCTCGGCGTTCCTGATCGCCATCGGCTACGGGCTCGTCTCGCCGGCGCTGCCGTCGTTCGCCCGCAGCTTCGACGTCGGGGTCACCGCCGCCTCTGCGGTGATCAGCGCGTTCGCCGTGTTCCGGCTGGTGTTCGCGCCGGCCAGCGGGCGGCTGGTGAACGGGTTCGGGGAGCGGCGGGTCTATTTCATCGGGCTGATGGTGGTGGCGGCGTCCACCGGGGTCTGCGCGGTGGCCCAGAGCTACTGGCAGCTGCTGCTGTTCCGTGCGGTCGGCGGCATCGGCTCGACCATGTTCACCGTCTCGGCGCTGTCGCTGCTGGTCCGGTTGGCGCCGCCGGCGCAGCGTGGCCGGGCGTCCGGGATGTGGGCCACCGGCTTCCTGCTCGGCAGCGTCACCGGGCCGCTGGTCGGCGGGGGACTGATCGCGGTCAGCCTGCGGGCCCCGTTCGTGGTCTACGCGCTGGTGTTGGTGGTGACGGCGCTGGTCAGCGGGTTGTTCCTGAGCCGTTCGGCGCTGTCCGGACGGGTACCCGACGACGGTCAGCCGACCATGACGCTGCGCGACGCCCTCGACCACCGCGCCTACCGGGCCGCCCTGGCCGCCAGCTTCGCCAACGGCTGGCTGGTGTTCGGCGTCCGGGTGGCGCTGGTACCGCTGTTCGTGGTCGAGGCGTTGAACCAGACGCCGACCTGGGCAGGGATCGCGCTCACCGCGTTCGCGGCCGGCAACGCCAGCACCCTGCTGCTCGCCGGGCGCTGGGCGGACCGGCGCGGCCGCCGTCCCCCGATCCTGCTCGGGCTGCTCATCTCGGCGCTGGCCACCGGCGGGCTGGGTTTTCTCACCTCATTGCCGCTGGTGCTGCTGGTCTCGCTGATCGGCGGGATCGGCGGGGGACTGGTCAACCCGCCGTTGAGCGCGGCTGTGGCCGACGTGATCGGCAACCGCAGCCGGGGCGGTCCGGTGCTCGCCGGGTTCCAGATGACCGCCGACCTCGGGGCGATTCTCGGGCCGGTCCTGACCGGCCTGGTGGTCGAGGCGAGTTCCTTCGGGGTGGCGTTCGCGTTGACCGGGGTGATCGCGTTGCTGGCCATGCTGGTCTGGCTGAGAGCTCCCGAGACGCTGCCGGTCGCACCCACCCCGGCCCGGGCCCCGAGCTGAGACGGCCCTAAACTGCCGGCGTGTCGACCGTCGCCCCCGCGCCGCGCCGCTGGGCGTCACCGTCCTGGGCCACTCCCGCGCGGCTGGATGTGACTGGCACCGTGGTCCGGCTCGGCCTGGCCGCGGTCTGGCTCGTCTCCGGGGGTATCAAGGCCGCCGACCTGGACCAGACCTACGTCTCCGTGCAGGCCTACCAGGTGCTGCCGAAGGCCGCGATCGAGCCGGTCTCGGTGCTGCTGCCGTGGTTCGAGATCGCGCTCGGGGTGCTGCTGGTGGTCGGGGTGGGCACCCGCGCGGTAGCCGTGCTGTCGGCGCTGGTGCTGCTGGTGTTCATGGCCGGGGTCACGCAGGCCTGGGTGCGCGGGCTGGCCATCGACTGCGGCTGCTTCGGCGGTGGCGGCGAGATCGCCCCCGAGGACACCAGCTACGGTACGGAGCTGCTGCGTGACACAGGGTTCATGGCGCTGGCCGCCTGGCTGATCGTCCGGCCGCGCAGTTGGCTGTCGCTCGATGGATGGCTGAGCCGCGAGGAGCGGCCGGTCGGAGGAGGATTGCAGACGTGACCCGTCCCGAGAGCGCCAACCGCAAGGGCCTCTACATCGTCGGCGGAGTGCTGGTGTTCGTCGTGCTCGCGGCGCTGTCGTTCGCGTTCTTCCGTGAGGGCTCCGGAACGACCCCGACCGCCGACTACCCCACCACCCTGCAGGGCGCGGTGGTCGTCGCTGGCAAGTCCGCGCCGACCACCATCGACGTGTACGAGGACTTCCTCTGCCCGATCTGCGCGCGGTTCGAGTCGAAGTACAGCGCCGACCTCGGCCAGGCGATCGCGGCGGGCAAGGTGCAGGTCCGCTACCACCCGGTGGCGATCCTCAACCGGGCCACCACACCCACCGGCTATGCCGGGCGCGCGGCGAACGCCGCGATCTGCGCCGCCTCTGCCGGCAGGTTCCCGGCCTACCACGACAAGCTGTTCTCCGACCAGCCCGCCGAGGGCTCCGCGGGTCTCACCGACCAGGAGCTGATCGCCAAGGGCGAGGAGCTGGGCATCGGCGGCGGCTTCGCGCAGTGCGTCACCTCGGGCAAGAACCTCAAGGCCGTCGAGGCCGCGACGAACGCCGCCGCCAAGGACGCCTCGCTGCGCGCCGAGGGCAGGGGATTCGGTACCCCGACGGTCCTGGTCAACGGCAAGCGGGTCGACTGGTCCGACGGCGACTGGCTGGACGGCATCACCAAGTAGCCGGAAGCGGCCCGGGCCCGTGGGTCACTCCGGCAGCCCGGGCAGTAGGGCGGGCACGTCCGTCCAGCGCGCCACGGCGCTCACCGGCTCTGCCCCGATCCGCAGGGTGGGCGGGGTCGTGTCGGTCGGCCCAGTAGCCTGCTCATCCGCCGCAGGGTGCGCGGCGACCCTGCGCCGGGTCGGCGAGTGTGGCGATGTCGCGCGTAGTACTGGCGGTCGGGCGGGCGTAGTGCCGCAGCCGGGCCGGCGTCGTGCCGCGCGGACCCGGTGGGGTGGCCCCGCTGCTCACCTCCACGACTGCGTCCTGTAGCTTTGTCGGTAATGGGGCTGTGGCGCAGCTGGTAGCGCATCACACTGGCAGTGTGAGGGTCAGGGGTTCGAGTCCCCTCAGCTCCACCAGGCATTATCTCCCGCTGATCGGGTTGATTGACCACAGTGTCGACCGGACCGGAGGGTCTCCTTCCGATGGTCATCGGGTCGGGGCGCAGCCCCGTTAGCTCCCGCTCAGCGGCCCGACCAGCGGCCGCCACGCCCAGGACTGCCGGTGCGCGATGGCGCCGTGCACGGTGAACGGGTCCTCCGCGACCCACCGGTCCAGCTCCTTCTGATCGGCCACGTCGTAGACGAGCAACCCGCCCGACCCGTCGACCCACGGCCCGGCCTGGCGCACCGTCCCCGCCTCGACCAGCTTCATCAGAAACTCCCGATGGAGGGGACGCACCCGATCGACCAGCTCGGCGTCATCCACGTAACGCCAGACCACCACGAACAGCGACAACTCAACCTCCCGCACTCGACAAGTCGGTACCGGGCGCGTCGGTGCGCCCGACCGGTTCAGCCCATGCTGCTCCCGCCGTTGACGCTGATCACCTGGCCGGTGATGAAGCCGGCGTCCGGACCGGCGAGGAAAGCCACCGCGGCGGCAACCTCCGACACCGTGGCCGGGCGCCCCGCCGGAATCAGCGCCACCGCGTCGGTGAGTACCCTACCGATGCGCTCGGGCAGCCCGCCGGCGGTGATCGCGGCGGCGATCTCCGGGGTCCGTGTGTAGGACGGCGCCACCACGTTGACCGTGATGCCGGAGCCGGCGTACTCGCGGGCCAGCCCGGTTGCCATGGCGTGCACCCCGGTGATCACCGCAGTGCGGCCACCGGCGCTCACGATGGCCCCCCGGTCATCTGCTCGTTCCAGCGCCGCCAGAACGCCCGCATCTGCAGCTCGTCGTCCGCCATTGGTGGGCGGGCCATCCCCCGGGAGATGTCGTTCCACTCCACGCCGCCGCTGGTGAATCCCTGCTGACACGACTCCAGGGCTTCGATGTCGTCCGGGGTGGCGAAACCGCCCGGACCGAGGAAGGTGAGGAAGCTGTCGAGTCGGCGTTGACGCAGCTGGGGAAGCTCGTTCTTCGGCGCCAGTTGCCAGGCCGACACCCGCATCATGTCCGGAGCGGACGGCATGAACGTGCGTACGGTCACCGCCATCACGTCGTTGACCACCAGGTTCGGGTAGATCAGCAGGTTGCGGTTGGACTCGGCCATCCGCAGCGCACGCCGCTCGCCGAAGCGTCCGATGAG
>JAJCYC010000364.1 GCA_029263115.1 Pseudonocardia sp.
TCACCCGCCCGTCGGACAGGTCCGGGTAGAACGTGACCAGCTGCTCCTCGGTGAGCATTCCCTTGTAGACCAGCGTCCGCGACGACAGGCTGGGGAAGTAGACGCCCAGTTCGCGCTCGGTGCGGCGGCGCACGCAGAACACCAGCCGTTCCAGGTCGAGCCCGTCCTGGTCACCGAACCCGGCCAGGAACAGCTGCCGGAAGCGCGGCATCACCGCGCGGGCGCCGCGCCCGCACTGCTCGGGGTCGATCGGCACGTCCCGCCAGCCGAGGACCCGGACGCCCTCCTCGGCGGCGATCCGCTCGATGGTGGCCACCGCGTGCGCGTCCGCTGTGTCGTCATCGGGCAGGAAGCAGGTGCCGACCGCGTACCGGCCGGCCGCCGGGAGCTCGAAGTCCACCACCGCTCGCAGGAACTCGTCCGGCACCTGGATCAGGATGCCGGCGCCGTCGCCCGCGTCCGGCTCGGCGCCGCGGGCCCCCCGGTGCTCGAGGTTGCGCAAAGCGGTCAGCGCCTTGCGGACGATCCCGTGGTCGCGGCGGCCGGTCAGGTCGGCCACGAACGCGACGCCGCAGGCGTCGTGCTCGTTCGCGGGGTCGTAGAGACCTTCGGCCGCTCGGGCGTGGCCGCCGACGCGGGATCGCGGGGCGGGGGTCCCGTCGGGCAGCGATGTGGCGTTCACAGGCACCTCTCGTCGTCGGCTCCATCCGCACCAGGTCGCCGGCGCTGCCCGGGGTGTCCGGGTTCCGGTCTGGTGTTGGTCGGCGGCGGTTACACAGCGGCCTCGCACCCCGGCGGTCTGCCGGCCGCACGAGGCCATGCATGCGGGCCCTAGCGTAACTCCTCGCCCGCGTACCAGAGGTGCGAGAAGAACGACAGGCCAGGATTGGGTCCGTCACCACAGGGCCGGGCCGGCGCGAAGGTCGGGTCCGATCCGGTAAGGCGGGACGGTCCGTCACCTGAGGCCCATCGTACTCGTGCGTAACATCTCCCCCTCCGGTCCCGATGAGCAGGCATGCCCGACGACATCGACAACACCCCGCCGCCCGACCCAGGTGGTGTGCAGCACGACGCCGAGCCGGCCGACGAGTCACTCGATCTGCTCACCGTGGCGGAAGTTGCCGCCATGCTCCGGCTGTCCAAGATGACCATCTACCGGCTGATGGACAAGGGTCGGCTACCCGCGCTGCGGGTCGGCCGCTCGTTCCGGATCCCCCGCGACTCCGTGCAGGCCCTGCTCGAGGAATCCAGCCACCTGCGCTGACCGGCGAATTCGCTCTCGACGGCCCGGTCACCGCAGAGGATGATGAGCGGCGTGTTCTGGTGCATACGTTGGACCCCGCTGGTGGCCGCGGCCGCGCTTGTACTGCCCGTCACCGGCCTGGCCGGCGGATTCAGCCTGCCCGAGGTCCCGGTGCCCAGCGGTGTGGGCAGCGCGCTGAGCGCGGTGGTGGCCCAGTTCTTCGCCTGGACGTTCCTGCTGGTGGCTCTGGCCGCGGTCGGGCGTCTCCTGAGCATTCTGGTGGCCGAGTTCCGGCTGCGCCGGCTCTACGACCGCGCCGACCGCACCGAGCGCGCGGCCGTACGCGCCGAGCGCGCGGTCACCCGACTGCACCCTCGTCCGGGCCGCCCGCTGTAGCGGTCCACCGGTGACGGCCAGCCTGTGACGTGCCCGCCCGCGCCGGGCCGCCCGCTGTGCCAGGGTGAACCGATGGGCGACCGTCCGAGTCCGCCAGACGAGCTGGTGCCGCTCACCAACCTGGACCAGCCGCTGTTCGACGGCGCCGACGCGACCAAGCGTGACCTGGTCGACTACCTGGACCTGGCCCGCTCCCGGATGCTGCCCGAGCTGGCCGACCGCCCGCTGTCGGTGGTGCGGGTGCTGCGCGGCCAGCGGCCGTTCATGCAGAAGAACCTGCCGCGCTACGCCCCGGAGTGGATCGCCCGGACCGCGATGTGGGCCCAGACGTCCCAGCGCGAGGTCCACTACCCGCTGTGCAACGACCGCCGGACGCTGCTGTGGCTGGCCAACCAGCGAGCCGTGGAGTACCACCCGACGTTGTTCCGCGTCGGGCATCCCGACCGGCCGACACATCTGGTGCTCGACCTGGACCCGCCGGAGCCGGGCGGGTTCGGGCATGCGGTTCGCGCGGCGCACCTGGTGCGCAAGGTACTCGCCGAGGCGGGTCTGACCGGTCTGGTGAAGACCAGCGGGGCCAAGGGGCTGCACGTGCTGGTGGCGGTCACCGCCGGCCACCACGAGACCGCCGCCGCCACCCGGGCGGTGGCCGCGCGCGCCGAACGACTCGACCCCGCGCTCGCCACCACGGCATTCGTGCGCGCCGAGCGTGGCTCGCGGGTGTTCCTCGACTCCACCCGGGCCTACGGCGCCACCGTGGCGGCCGTCTACAGCCCGCGGGTGCGGCCCGGGACACCGGTGTCGTTCCCGGTGTGGTGGGAGGACCTCGACCAGGTCGGCCCGGCGGACTTCACGATCCGTTCGGCGATGTCGCTGCTCGCCGGGGACGACGCCTGGAGCAGGCACCGTCCGGCGCCGGCGACGCTGCCGCCGGACCTGGTGGCCGAGGGCGCCGAGATCCCGGTCGCCCGGGTGCAGGCGATGCACGAGGGCAAGCGCCGGGCGCGGGCCCGACGGACCGGCGACCCCGCCCCCGGTGGCGACCGGTCCTGAGGCGGGTTCCTCCACGTCGTGACGCGAGCGGCCCCAGCCGTTCCAGGTCGGCGTGCAGGTTCTGCCGCTCGTGCGCCTCGATCAGGGCCCGTGCGACGTCGCGCAGTCGCCCAGCCGCCGGGGTTCGCGGTGGGCGATCGCGTCGAGGAATCGGGCTGGGGCCGCGACCGGTACCGGGATCGGCGTGTGTCACGCCGAGGGCGGGCCGCCGGGGTAGATGCTGTGCAGCCAGATGCCGAGCAGCGTGTCGACCACCGCCGCCTCGGGCACCGAGGGTTGCTCGCCGGCGAAGCTGGCGTACATCACCCGCTCGTTCATCATGTTCAACGCCACCGCCAGTTCGCGGGCCGGCAGTCCGGAAGGGGCGGCGCCCCGGGACCGTTCGACGAGGATCGCCTCCTCGGTCCGGCGCACCCAGTTCTCCGTCACCTGCGACCACAGCCGGGCCACCTCCGGGTTGGTCGCCCGGGCCTGGGCGGCGGCCACCGCCACCGCCCGGTGCGCCCGGAAGCTGACGAAGAACGCCTCGATCGCCTCCCGCCACCGGCCGGCCGGGTCCGGGGCCGACGGGCGAGGGACCTCGAACGCGCGGGTGTCGGCCTCGGCCACCACCCGGTCCAGCAGGGTCAGCAGCACCGCGTCCTTGGACGCGAAGTAGAAGTAGAAGCTGGGGCGGGAGATGCCGGCGCCCCGGGCCAGCTCGTCGATCGAGATCTCGCTGAGCGCCCGCTCGGCGAGCAATCTCTCGGCGGTGCTCAGGATGGCCTGTTCCCGGTCGTCGCCGGACGGCCGGGAGGCTCGTCGCCCGCGTGGCTGGTGGCCGTGTTCGACGGCGGTTGGCGGCTTCACGACCGCCGATACTACAGCGTGTCGAGTGAGTCGACAGTATGTTGACTCTGTCGACGTGATGTTGATACCGTGCGGCATGACCATCGATCACATCGACGTGTTGATCGTCGGCGCCGGCCTCTCGGGTATCGGCGCCGCTTGTCACCTCAAGCGCGAGTGCCCGGGCAAGTCGGTCGCCATCCTCGAGGCACGTGAGGCGATCGGTGGTACCTGGGACCTGTTCCGCTATCCCGGCATCCGGTCGGACTCGGACATGTTCACCCTCGGCTACTCCTTCAAGCCGTGGACCGACCCCCAGGCGATCGCCGACGGCTCCTCGATCCGGGAGTACGTCCGCGAGACCGCCCGGGAGTACGGGGTGGACCGGGCGATCCGGTTCCACCACCGCGTCGAGGCGGCCGAGTGGTCCTCGGCGACCTCCCGCTGGACGGTGCACGCCCACCGCTCGGACACCGACGAGAAGGTGACCGTCAGCTGCTCGTTCCTGTACGTGTGCTCCGGCTACTACCGCTACGACGAGGGCTACACCCCCGACTTCGCGGGGCTGGAGGACTTCGTCGGTGAGGTGGTGCACCCGCAGCACTGGCCGGCCGGCCTCGACTACGCCGGCAAGAAGGTGGTGGTGATCGGCAGTGGGGCCACCGCGGTCACCCTGGTGCCGGCGATGGCCGAGCAGGCCGAGCACGTCACCATGCTGCAGCGCTCGCCGACCTACATCGTCTCCATGCCCGGCCGGGACCCGGTCGCGGACCTGCTGCGCGATCGGCTGCCGGCCAAGGTGGCCTACCCGATCGTGCGGTGGAAGAACGTGGCGCTGACCATGCTGAGCTTCGAGCTGAGCCGCCGCGCGCCCCGGGTGATGAAGGCGGTGCTGCGCCGGGGAGTTCGCTCCCAGCTGCCCGAGGGCTACGACGTCGACACCCACTTCGCGCCGAGCTACGACCCGTGGGACCAGCGGCTGTGTCTGGTGCCTGACGGCGACCTGTTCCGGGTGCTGCGCGAGGGCCGGGCGTCGGTGGTTACCGACCGCATCGAGCGGTTCACCGAGAAGGGCCTGCTGCTCGCCTCCGGCGAGGAGTTGCCGGCCGACGTGGTGGTCACCGCCACCGGGCTGAATCTGCTGGCCATCGGCGGGATGCGGCTGTCGGTGGACGGTGCTCCGGTCGACCTGCCGTCCACCGTGGCGTACAAGGGCATGATGCTGTCCGGGGTGCCGAACTTCGTGCTCACCCTCGGCTACACCAACGCGTCGTGGACGCTCAAGGCCGACCTGGTCAGCGGGTATGTGAGCCGGCTGCTCCAGCACATGGACCGCACCGGCCAGCCGGTGTGCACCCCGGTCGCGCCGGACACCGACGATCTGGTCCCGCTGATCGACCTGCGTTCCGGGTACGTGCTGCGCAGCGTCGGCCAGCTGCCCAGGCAGGGACCCGAGGCGCCATGGCGGCTGCACCAGAACTACCCCAGGGACATCCTGTTGATGCGGCACGGCTCGGTGACCGACGAGGGCGTGCGATTCGGCGGCGCGCCGGCCGCCGGCCTGGCGGCCACGGACGCCGCCGCAGGCTGACCGACCGACCACTCAACGCGACAGATGTCGCCCGATAGTGGGCACCTGCGGGCCCCCGTAGAGCGCCTGCTGGTTTCGACGATCACGGTGAGCTAGACAGCGGGGAACATGGATCACCCGCTGGAGGTGCAGGAATGCGTTTCGCCCCGGTTGCCGCCGCGCTGCCCGAGCGTCGGCGGATCACCGTGGCCGAGCTCCTCGGGCAGGACCTCGGCCCCACCCGGTCGCCGGCGCGACACCGGGGGCCGGCCAGGCCGGCGGTGTCGGCCTGGGAGAGCACGCTGACCAGCGAGGCCGTCCCGCCGGGGTGGCCCGGATCGACGGAGCCACCCCGGCGTGGGCTGTCGGTCTCCGCCGGCGCGGTCCTGGCCACCGGCGCGATGATCGCCACCGCCGCCCTGGGCGGTCAGACCGAGCGCGGTCCGATGGGCGCTGGAGCCGCCGACGGCGGGTACCCAGGTGTCTCGCGCGTGCCGACCGCGCCGTCGCCCGTGGCACCGACCGTCGCCTCGCCACGGCGCGCGGTGGTCACCACCGCGGCGGTGGAGCGCGCATGGCGGTCGTCGGTGCCGCGTCCGGTCGTGCTGGAGCGTCCGCCGCGGCCCATCCGTACACCGACCCGGACGGCATCGGCCCGCACCCGTCGCGACGCCCCGGCCGGGTCGGCTCTGAGCAGCCTCACCCCGGCGATCACCGGGGCGGACGCGCTCGTCGATCCGTTGATCTGAGCACCCCGCCTGGGGCCGGTCCGCCCGGCGATCGGCGAGAGTCGGCGTGCGCGGCGGCGGCCGCCGCCCGGCCGGGCAGCGGCGGGTGACCGGTCAGCTCGCGGGCAGGCCGTGCGAACGCAGCAACAGCACGCCGAGCTCGCGAGCTTTCGCTGCGGCGGACCGGTCGCCCTCGTGTGCGGCGATGATCGCGCCCTTCATCAGCAGATGCCACTGCGCCGCGACGTGTTCCGGATCGCCGAGGCCCGCGTCGCGCGCCAGGTCGCACAGGAACCCGCGGATCCCGGCCAGCCGGGTCACCGCGTCGCGCCGGATCGGATGCTCGTGGTCGGAGTACTCGAGCATGGTGGTGACGAACGCGCAGCCCTCGAAGTCCGGCTCGGCGAACCACTCCCCGAACAGCTCGAACACGGCCAGAAGGCGACCGCTCGGGTCGGCCGCCCGGGCCCGGCAACCGGCGCGCAGCCACTCGTCGCTCCAGAGCCGCTCGCGGCGCTCCAGGAAGTCGAGCACCAGGTCGTCCTTGGAGGGGAAGTTCCGGTAGAGCGTCATCTTGGCGGTCCCGGCCCGCTCGACCACCGCGTCGACGCCGACCGCGCGTACCCCGTTCGTACTGAACAACTCGTAGGCGGCCAGCCGGATCCGGTCCATGGCGGAGGGCGCCGGTGCCCTGCCGGAGGCGGCATCGGTCGTCGGGGCACCCCGACCCGAGTCGGCGACCGTCACATGGCACCAGCCTCACCGATGAGGGCCACCAATCGTACTCGTCGGTTCGCCGGGACGGTGCGCGGCGGCACGGAGGGGTCAGGGATAGCGCGTGGGATCGGCGCGGAACGCCTCGCGGCAGCCCGTTCGGCAGAAGTACCGGACAGATCCGCCGTGGGTGCTGACTGGAAGTCCGAGAGCAGCTCCAGCAGGAACGCCTCGAACTCGTCGTCGGCCCGGTCGATCTCGTCGACCAGCACCGCCGCGCCGTCACCGGCGCGCACCGCGGTCAGCAGCAGGCGCTCCAGCAGGAATCGCGGCCCGAACACCTGGTCCACCGCGTAGGTGTCGGTCACCGGGCACCGGCTTGCCCTCCGGCTCCAGCCGCTCGTGCCAGGTGGCGCGCTGCTCGGCGTCCACCGGCCCGGTGCCGATGTGGCGCATGTTCCTACATGTCCTGGTGCGGGTACCGGCGAGCAGTTCGCCCAGTTCGCCCGCACTCCGCCCGCGTGCCGACCGGATCCCGCGTAGCACCGTGACGGTGTGCTCAGGGTGTTCGGCATCGTGACCCGGTGCACCTGCCGGCCACCGTGCCGGCCCGCAGGGCGCCGTCCGGGTTCGCGGGTGGCCCTGGGCAGAACTTGTGGCCCACACGTCCCGTTGATCACATCCGCACCGCAGGGCCAGCGCGCGCGGATCCGTCGCGCTACTGTCTCGCCACCACTCGATAAAGCCGACTCGGGGGTCGGGAAAAAGGAGGAAAAGTGATTGTTCTCGGTATCATCCTGATTGTCCTCGGTTTGGTGGTGCCTGCCCTCTCCATCTTGAAGACAATCGGCATCATCCTGCTCGTCGTCGGACTCGTGCTGCTGCTGCTCGGTTCCAGTGGACGCGCGCTGGGCGGTCGTAAGCACTGGTACTGAGTTTGTGGTGAGGCGAGGGCATCTCCCACCGAAGTCCGGATAATCTCCCTGGAAATGCCGTCGCGCCGACCGGAGCGGCGGTATTTCCTCGTTTTTGGCGGTGCGTTTCGTACGTCGTTTCCCCGGCGCGGGCGCCGGGCTCCACCGAATCCGTCCGACCCCGGCATCCGCGGCAACCGGAAGTATTTGCCCCACCCGGGCACGCGCCCCGGCGCGGGGAACGTCGGGGTGTCGCGCGCCGCACCCGGCGTTCCGGCAGACTCCCCGGACGAATGTCACCGTGTCATCGGGTGCCGCAGCCGACGAATCCGTAGCACGATCGTCGGTGGGCCCCGGCGGCCGTCGGTGACGGTGGTCCCGGCGACCAGCGGGACCCGGTGGGCACGGCAACGAACCAGGGTGGAGCACTCCGATGACCGGACCGATCGCACCTCAGTTCCGGCGACTCGCGATCGTCAACCGCGGCGAGCCGGCGATGCGCCTGATCAACGCCGTCCGGGAGTGGAACGGCGAGGGCCGACCGAACCTGCGCACCATCGCGGTGCACACCGCGGTCGACAAGCGATCGATGTTCGTCCGAGAGGCCGACGAGGCGGTGCTCATCGGGCCCGACCTCGATGAGGCGGCCGACGCTTCGGCCACCTTCGGCCCGAGCCCCTACCTCGACTACGACGAGTTGGAGCGCGCTCTCACCGTCTGCCGCGCCGACGCGGTCTGGCCGGGCTGGGGCTTCGTCTCGGAGAAGGCCGAGTTCGCCGAACTGTGTGACCGGCTCGGCATCACGTTCGTCGGACCGTCCGCCCAGGTGATGCGCCGGCTCGGCGACAAGATCGAGTCGAAGCTGCTCGCCGAAGAGGTCGGTGTGCCGTTGGCGGCCTGGAGCGGTGGTCCGGTGGCCGACC
>JAJCYC010000365.1 GCA_029263115.1 Pseudonocardia sp.
CTCTTGCGCAGATCGGCGACCGGTGGACCATCCTCATCCTGCGTGAGTTGTTCTACGGGGCCTCGCGCTTCGAGCAGATCCACTCCGTGCTGCGCTGCCCCCGCAACCTCCTCGCCGAGCGCCTGGAGCGTCTGGTCAACGACGAGATCGTCGAGCGGTCGTCCTACAAGGAGCCGCGGCAGCGGTCCCGGCCGGCCTACGGCCTCACCGATCGCGGCCGGGAGCTGTTCCCCATCCTCATGGCGCTCATGCAGTGGGGTGACCACTACCTGGCTGACGACGTCCCGCCTGTTGTCGCCGAGCACTCGACGTGCGGGGGGACCTTGCGAGCCGTACTCGAGTGCGAGCGCGGGCACCGCCACGTCTCCGTCGACGAGATCAAAATCCGGCCGGGCCCGGGTGCACTGTGAGCCCCAACCAGAGATCAGTTGACTTTCTGAACTCAGCGTGGGAGATTTTGGATCGCCGGTGCGACCCCGTGCGCGGGAGGACCGCGTTCGTGTGAGGAGCTCTGCCGGGCCAGCGACGACCGAAGGAGATTCCTCATGCCGCTCATCGATCTATTCGTGCAGGAAGGACGCCTCGAGTCCGGGGCGCAGCAGCGGCTGGGCGCCGAGCTCAGCCGCGCCGTCCTCGGCCACGAGCAGATTCCCGACACCCCGGCCAATCGAGGCATCGCGTGGGTCTACATCCACCAGCAGCCCACAGGCACCCTCCTCGTCGGTGGCGAGGTCGCGGATCACGCTGACCCGCATTACCGGGTCATCGTTCGCTGCCAGCAGGGCTACCTCGACGACGAGCACAAGCAGGCGGTTGCCGCCGACGTCGCCCGCATCATCCGGGACGTGGACCCGGAGCTGCCCACCGACGTGCCACGCATCTTCTGCATGATCGAAGAGGGGGCCGACGGCAACTGGGCGATCGAGAACTCGATCCTGCGAGCCGTGGAGACTGTGGACATGCTCGGTGTGACCGACGAGCGGATCCGCTCGACTGCACGGCGCTTGGCCGCAGAGAGAGGCACTGTGCCGGTCTAGCTTAGATGAGCGGGATAAGGAAGCGGCGGGCGAACTCGCGGGCCTCGTCGTCGGTGCGCATCGGGATGCAGCCGTACGGGCTGATCACGAACGAGACCGCGATCCGGGCCATCAGCTCGGCGACCGGCTCCACGTCGGCCTGCTGGGCCAGCTCACCGGCGTCCCGCGCGCGGCGCAGGTGCATGGCCAGGAAGGTGCGTACCGCGACCAGGGCGGGCTCGGCGTGCACGGTCATGAACGGCAGGATCACCTGGGGCTCGACCCGCAGCAGTCCGCCGACCAGGGGATGTTCGCGGGCGTAGCGCAAGGCGAAGACGTAGCCCTCGACCATCCGGTCCCCGATGCCGAGCTGCCCGGCCACCGCCCGGTCGAGTGCCTCCAGGCAGCGCCGGCACTCGCGCAGCAGGACCGCCTCGACCAGTGCGTTCTTGTTCTGGAAGCGGCGGTAGATGGTCACCCGGGAGAGGTCGGCACGGCGGGCGACGTCGTCCATCGTGGTGCGGGTCAGCCCGGTCTCCTGGAACTGCTCGAGGGCGCCGTCCAGGATCCGCTCGGCGATGGCGTCGGTGTCCGGTTCCGGGTCCAGGACCCGGGCCAGCAGCGAGGCGGCGAGCACCTGTTCGGGCGGCACGCAGCCACTGTAGTGCCCGCCCGGCCGAATTTGGGGCTGGACAGATACAGAGATACAGATTTAGTATCTATGTATCACAGTGTTGACGCGCGACGCGCTGAACCGGCGCTCCGCGACGGCTCGACGCGGAGGTGGCTGTGGACGGCGACAGTGGTACGGACAGGGGTACGGACAGGGGGCTGTTCGGCCCGGACTCGGTGACCTGGCGGATCCACACCGACCCGGTGATGTGGGTGGCCGCGTTCTACGCGCTGTCGGTGCAGTCGCTGCACCCGCCGACCATGTGGGCCACCTGGCAGCACTCGACGCTCTTCGACCGCAAACTGGCCATGGCCCGGCTGCTGCGCACCGGCGACTTCGTCGCGGTCCGCACCTTCGGCAGCCTCGCCGAGGTCGATCAGGTCGGGCGCCGGGTGCGGGGCATTCACCGGCGGCTGCGCGGGCGCAACCCGGAGACCGGGGCCGAGTTCCGGGTGGACGAGCCGGAGAACCTGCGCTGGGTGCACTGCGGCGAGATCGTCGCATATCTGCGGGTTGCCCAGCGGGCCGGCGTGCCGCTGACCGCCGCTGAGGCCGACGCCTACGTCGACGAGCAGCGCCGCTCCGCCGCCGTGGTCGGGCTGGACCCGGAGTACGTGCCCGGCTCGGTGGCCGAGCTGGACGCCTACTTCCAGGACATGCTGTCCGAGCTGCGGCTGACCGACGAGGCGAAGGCCGCGATGCGGATGTGGGCCAACACCCCGGCGCCGGCCCGGCTGGCCCCGCTCAAGGTGATCTACCCGGCGTTCGCCGCGCTGTCGCTGGCGCTGCTGCCCGGGTGGGCCCGCCGGCTCTACGGCCTGCCCTCGCATGACTTCGCGCCGGCCGATCTGGCCGCCACCGCCACGCTGCGGGCCACCCGCGCGGCGATGCTGGCCGCGCCGCAGCGCTACCGGGGCACCGAGCTGCAGATGCGACACATCACCCGGGCCCGCGCGCTGATGGCCGGCGGCCGGGTCAGCGCAGCTTGAGCGAGCCTTCCCGTTCGAACGCGGTGAAGTGGCCGTACCCGCCGCGGAAGAACACCAGCGGCGGCCGGTCGCCGGGGGCGTGCAACTCGCGGACCCGGCCCAACACGATGTAGTGGTCGCCGGCCTCGGTGATGGACTCGAAGTCGCAGTCGATCCACGCGGCGACCCCGTCCAATCGGGGCGCGCCCGACTTCGTCGAGGCCCAGGACACCCCGGCGAACTTGTCCCCGCCCCGCACGGCGAAGCCGCGGCACAGCGCCTCCTGGTCGGCGGCCAGCACGTTCACGCAGAAGCTGGCCGCGGTCCGGATTCTCGGGAAGCTGGTGGAGGACCGGTCCGGCAGGAACGCCACCAGTGGAGGGTCCAGCGACACCGAGGTGAACGAGCCGACCGCCATCCCGACCGGCCGGCCGTCCTCGGCGATCGCGGTGACCACCGCGACCCCGGTGGGGTAGTTGCCCAGCACGTCGCGGAACTGCCGGGGGTCGACCCCGTTCGTGGAGCTCACGAGCGTGGCACGTCCTTCCACGGGCGGTCGCGGTCGATACGCGGCTCGCCGGGCAGGCCGAGCACCCGCTCGCCGAGGATGTTGCGCATGATCTCCGACGTGCCGCCCTCGATGGAGTTGGCCAGCGAGCGCAGGTACGCCTTGCGGACGTCCTGCGCGGCATGGGACGCGCTCGAGGCTCCGGGCCGGGAGAACGTGTAGTCGTCGATCAGCATCGCTTCGTCGCCCGCCAGATCGACCGCGAACTCGAAGACCGCCTTGTTCAGCTCGGCGAACTGCAGTTTCGCGATCGAGCCCTCCGGGCCGGGCGCCCCCTGGCCGGCCCGGGCGGCGGCCCGGGTGTTCGTCAGCCGGGCCGCCTCCACCCGGGTCCACAGCTGCAGCAGCCGGTCGCGGTCGGCCGCGTCCGCGCGGCCTTCGGCGACGGCTTTCCGGTAGGCCCGGACCGCCGCGCCGATCGGTCCGTCACCGCGCCCCCCTCCGCGCCGACCGATCGCCACCCGTTCGTTCATCAGGGTGGTCATGGCCACCCGCCAGCCGTCGCCGACCGCGCCCAGCAGGTCGGCCGCCGGCACCCGGGCATCGGTCAGGTACACCTCGTTGAACTCGGCCTGCCCGGTGATCTGGCGCAGACCCCGCACCTCGACCCCGGGCGTGGTCATGTCCAGCAGGAAGTAGCTCAAGCCGCGGTGCTTGGGTTGGTCGGGATCGGTACGGGCCACCAGCAGCCCGCGCCGTGCCATGTGCCCCAGCGAGGTCCAGATCTTCTGCCCGTTGAGCACGTACTCGTCGCCGTCCGGCACCGCGCGGGTGGCCAGGGCGGCCAGGTCGGAGCCGGCGCCGGGCTCGGAGAACAGCTGACACCAGATCTCCTCGCCGGTGAACAACGGCCGCAGGTACTTGGTCTTCTGCGCGGGGGTGCCGTGGGTGTGCACGGTCTGGGCGGCCATCCCGAGGCCGATCACGTTCCGCGAGCTCCAGTCCGAACAGCCGGCGTCCAGGAAGAGCCGCTCCACCACCGGGGACAGCGTCGGGTCCACACCGAGACCGCCGAAGCCCTGGTCGAAGTGTGGGTAGGCAAGTCCGGCGTCGAACCGGGCGCCGCGCAGCACCTGGTCGTCGGTGCTCGCCGGTGGGTGCTCGGCCAGGAACTTCTCGACCAGGTCGGTCACCGTCGCCAGATCGGTGCTCACGCGGACACCTCCGGGATGTCGAGCAGGTCGGCCAGCCGGGCCCGGTGCCGGCCGGGTGTGCCCAGTAGCCGCCGCGACGACCGGGCCCGCTTGAGGTCCAGGTGGGCGGGGTGTTCCCAGGTGAATCCGATCCCGCCATGCAGCTGGATGTTGTCCAGGGCGCAGCGGGCGTAGGACTCCGAGCAGACCGCGCCGGCCAGGCCGGCCGCGATCGGCAGCTCGGCCGGGTCGTGCGCGGCGGCCCAGATGCCGTGGTAGGCGCATGACCGCGCGGACTCGACCGCGACCAGCATGTCGGCGCACTTGTGCTTGATCGCCTGGAACGAGCCGATCTTGCGGCCGAACTGCACCCGGGTGTTCGCGTACTCGACGGCCATCTCCAGCACCCGGGCCGCCCCGCCGACCTGCTCGCAGGACAGGGCCAGCACCGCGATGTCCAGCGCCCGGGTCAGCGCCGGGGTGATCTCGCCGGGCACCCCGACCGCCGTCGCGGACACCCCGGCGAGGTCCACGGCGGCCAGCTTGCGGGTCAGGTCCAGCGGGTTCAGCGCGGTGCGGGTGAGGCCCTCGACCGGGCCGGTGCAGTCCACCGCGAACACCCCCGGGCCGTCCGGGGTGGCCGCGACGGCGAGCAGCAGGCCGGCGAGGCCGGCGTCCACCATGGGTTCGGCCCGCCCGGTCAGCCGCCACCCCGCGCCGTCCCGGTCCGCGCGCAGCGTGCTGGTGAGCGGGTCCGAGCCGCCCCACACCACGCTGGCCGTCGTGTCGCCGGCGGCGATCCCGGGCAGGTGGCGTTCCTGGGCGGCCTGGTCATCGAGCTCGGTGAGCACCGTCGCGGCGAGCGCCACGGTGCCGAAGAACGGCCCGCCGTACAGCGCGCGGCCCAACTCCTCGAACACCACGCCGAGCTCCACCGTGGAGGCCCCCGACCCACCCCACCGCTCGTCGACGGCCAGGCCCTGCAGCCCCAGCTCCCCGGCGGCCTGGCGCCACACGGCGGGGTCGTGACCGTCCTCGGTCTCCATCCAGCGGCGTATCTCGACCTCGCCGCACCGCTTCTCCAGGAACCCGCGCACCACCGCGCGCAGCTCTTCGGCCTCGGGGCCGGGGGTGAACGACACTGCCCACCTACCTCCTCGCACCCGTCCACCCGCGCCGGGTGTGACGTATGCCGCAGTCTAGAGGGAGCCTCCCCACCCGGCCGTGTGATCGTGACGTCGAGCACCGTCCGACCCCGGCACGGCGGGGCTCATCCGGTGTTGCGCAGGCCGGCGACGATCCCGTTCACGGTCAGCAGCAATGCCCGTTGCAGGTCGGGGTCCGGCTCGCGGTCGCGCCGCCGGGCCAGCAGCGACACCTGCAGATGGTGCAACGGCTCCAGGTAGGCGGGGTCGGACAGCAGCTGGTCCAGCAGCTCGCCGGCTGTGCGCAGCTCGGTGGCGGTCTCGAACAGCGGCACCAGGTCGAGCCGGGACCAGGCGGCGCGGCGACGGACCGGTGTGGTTGCCGGCCGGTCGGTGGGCTCGGCGGCCACGTCCCGGGACAGCGTGCGCACCCGTTCGACCAGGGCGAGCAGCTCCGGCCCGCCGTGCCGGGTCAGGGTGTCGCCGAGCAGGCTGCCCAGCCGCCGGATGTCGGCCCGCAGCGCGCTGTGCGCCCGCTCGGACACCACCCCGGCGTGCCGGGCCAGCCCGTCGCGGCTGGTCGGGCCCGCGCCGTCAGAGGTCCGGCGTTGCAGTACGGCGACCGCCCGTCCCCGGTCGACGTATGGCCCGGGCAACCCACCATCCGGCGAATCCGATCAGCGGGACGCCCAGCGGGTGCATGGCCAGCGACGCGCGCCATCGACCGCGAGCCGCCAGCGCGACCGACCGCGAGGTACCGCACAACGGGCAGGGCCGGTCCGTCAGCCGACGTAGTGGACACACCGCCGGAAGGCCACGTTGTCCGGCCACCGCGGCGAGCACCACGTAGCCGACCAGCGCCTGGCCGATCCGTGGATTCACTGTGCTGCGGCGCTCAGGGACCGCGCGTAGTTGACCCGCTGGGCGTAGTCCATCACCTGGTGCGGCGAGGACACCGGCAACTGCACCGTATGTACGAAACCCGGGCCCTGCACGGTCACCTGTACGGACCCGTCCGTCTGCTCCTCCTTGGCGAGCAGGAAGAGCAGCCCGAGGAAGCAGAACACGAAAAAGATGATCGTGCAGACGATCGCCCAGACCGGGATGCGGGACATGGTGCGAGACATGTCGGTGAACATCCAGTGCACCTCCCCGATCGGCAGGTGCCCGCTCGGTGTCACGACCAGGGTCTGGGTGACGCCGATGTCACCGATGGACACCAGCATCGGGCTCCCGGCCCCACCAGGTACAACCGTCATTCCTGCCCCCCAAAGCCCATCGGAAACTCGCTTCACAGCGGTATCGCCCCACAACCGCGTGGCGTTAGCAGAGGGTGGGCGCGCCGGAACGGACGGCCCCCCGCTGTCGCGCGAGTCTCGGAGGCGCCACGATTGACCGCGTGAGCGAACTACCCCCGCAGACCGCCGCCCAGATCCAGCGCCGTATCGCCGAGGAGCTCGGGGTGCGGGCCGACCAGGTCGGCGCGGCGGTCGGGCTGCTCGACGGCGGTGCCACGGTGCCGTTCATCGCCCGGTACCGCAAGGAGGTCACCGGCACCCTGGACGACGCCCAGCTGCGCACCCTCGAGGAGCGGCTGGGCTACCTCAGGGAGCTTGAGGCGCGCCGGGCTGCGGTGCTGGAGTCCATCGACTCGCAAGGCAAGCTGGACGACGCGTTGCGGCAGAAGGTGCTGGCTGCGGATTCCAAGGCCCGGCTGGAGGACATCTACCTGCCGTACAAGCCCAAGCGGCGGACCAAGGCGATGATCGCCCGGGAGAACGGGCTGGAGCCGCTGGCCGAGACGCTGCTCGCCGACCCGACCCGGGACCCGGCCGTGCTGGCCGCCGGCCATCTGAACGAGAACATCCCGGACGCCGCCGCAGCGCTGGACGGCGCCCGGGCGATCCTGGTGGAGCGCTTCTCCGAGGACGCCGACCTGATCGGCGAGCTGCGTGAGCGCATGTGGGCCCGCGGCGCGATGCGGTCCAAGGTCCGGGAGGGCAAGGAGACCGAGGGCGCCAAGTTCGCCGACTACTTCGAGTTCGGCGAGCCGTTCGGGAAGCTGCCCAGCCACCGGATCCTGGCGTTGTTCCGCGGCGAGAAGGAGGAGGTCCTCGACCTCGCCCTGGAGCCCGAGCCGCCGGTCGAGCAGGGCCCGTCCAGCTTCGAGCAGAGCATCGCCGCCCGGTTCGAGGTCACCGACCAGGGCCGCCCGGCGGACAGGTGGCTGCTCGACACCGTGCGCTGGGCCTGGCGCACCCGGATCCAGGTCCACCTCGGCATCGACGTGCGCACCCGGCTGTGGCAGGTCGCCGAGGAGGGCGCGGTCGGGGTGTTCGCCAGCAACCTGCGCGACCTGCTGCTGGCCGCCCCGGCCGGTGGCCGCACCACCATGGGCCTGGACCCGGGCCTGCGCACCGGGTGCAAGGTCGCCGTGGTCGACGCCACCGGCAAGGTGGTTGCCCACGAGACGATCTACCCGCACGAGCCGCGCCGGCAGTGGGACGCCGCGCTGGCCACCCTCGCCCGGCTCGCCACCCGGCACGACGTCGAGTTGGTGGCCGTCGGCAACGGCACCGCCTCCCGGGAGACCGACAAGCTGGCCGCCGAACTGGTCGCCGGTCTCGCCGGCCAGGGCCGCACGGCGACCAAGGTGATGGTGTCCGAGGCCGGCGCCTCGGTGTACTCCGCCTCCGCCTACGCCTCCGCCGAGCTGCCCGACCTGGACGTCTCGATCCGCGGCGCGGTGTCCATCGCCCGGCGGCTGCAGGACCCGCTGGCCGAGCTGGTGAAGATCGACCCGAAGTCGATCGGGGTGGGCCAGTACCAGCACGACATCGCCGAGGGGAAGCTGTCCCGCTCGCTGGACGCGGTGGTGGAGGACTGCGTGAACGCGGTCGGGGTCGACGTGAACACCGCGTCGGCGCCGCTGCTGCGCCGGGTCTCCGGGATCACCGGGGGCCTGGCCACCAGCATCGTCGGCCACCGGGACGCGCACGGTCCGTTCCGTACCCGGCGCGCGCTGGGCGACGTGCCCCGGCTGGGTCCCAAGGCGTTCGAGCAGTGCGCCGGCTTCCTGCGGATCCCCGGCGGGGACGACCCGTTGGACTCCTCCAGCGTGCATCCGGAGGCCTACCCGGTGGTCCGGCGGATCCTCGCCGGCGTGGGCGCGGAGCTGCCGTCGTTGATCGGGGACACGGCCACCCTGCGGTCCTTGCGCCCGGCCGAGTACGTCGACGAGCGCTTCGGCCTGCCCACGGTCACCGACATCCTCGCCGAGCTGGAGAAACCCGGCAGGGACCCGCGGCCGGAGTTCAAGACCGCGACGTTCGCCGACGGGGTGGAGAAGCTGTCCGACCTGAAGCCGGGGATGGTGCTGGAGGGAGTGGTCACCAACGTGGCCGCGTTCGGCGCATTCGTCGACGTGGGGGTGCACCAGGACGGGCTGGTGCACGTCTCGGCGATGTCGGACCGGTTCGTCTCCGATCCCCGCGAGGTGGCCAAGTCCGGCGACGTGGTCCGGGTGAAGGTGGTCTCGGTGGACGAGGCGCGCAAGCGGATCTCGCTGACCATGCGGCTCACCGACGAGCCCGGGGCGGGGCGGGGAGACCGCCCGGGTCCCGACGGGCAACGGCGTCCCGACGGGCAACAGCGGCAGGCGGGCCAGCAGCGCCAGGGCGGGGGCCGGCAGCGTTCACCGGACAGCGGCCGCGCGGACCGGGCGCAGCCGGCGCCGAGCGGGGCGATGGCCGACGCGCTGCGCCGGGCCGGGCTCGACAAGCCCGGCCGCTAGACAGGACGTGACGCCGGCTGGGCGAACCAAGGTGGGCGACCGGCCGGTCCCACTCGATAGTCTGCCGTCGTGGCCGGATCGTCAGGCAGGTCCGAGCGCGACACCTGCCGTGACATCGTGCTGCCCGCGTTGGCTGCCTCGGGCTGGTCGGCCGACCAGGTCCGCCCGGAGTACCAGGTAAAGGCCGACCGCGTACTCACCTCGGGTGGGATCAGTAAGGACCTCGGCGACGGACGCGTCGACTACGTACTGGAGGCCGTGACCGGTGTACCGGTCGCTGTCGTGGAGGCGAAGCGGGAGTACCGCAAGCCCGCCGACGGTATGGGCCAGGCGCTCCGCTACGCCCAGCAACTCGATGTCCCGGTCGCGTACTCGACCAACGGGCGGGGCATCGTCGAGCACGACCTCGTCGCCGGCACGGAACGCGACGTCGACTCGTTCGGCACACCGGCCGAGCTCTGGTCCGCGTATCGGACCAGGCACGGACTGGACGCCGACGGGGCCAGGCTCATCGAGCAGTCGTTCAACCGCAGACGCGTCGACATCGACGGCAACGTGATCCAACCCCGCTGGTATCAGACGGTGGCGGTGCACCGGGTGCTGCGGGCGATCGCTACAGAGCAGCAACGCGTCCTGCTGCTCATGGCGACCGGCACCGGCAAGACCTTCACCGCGATGCAGATCGTGGCGAAGCTGCGTGCCTACCACGCCGCCACCCGGTCGGACCGCACCTACCGAGTGCTCTTCCTGGCCGATCTCGATGTGTTGCTGAAGCAGCCGATGAGCAAGGACTTCCGACCGGCGTTCGGCGACGACCCGGTGCACCGGGTCAAGGGCGGGATCAACACCAGCCGCGAGATCTACTTCGCCAGCTATCAGGCGATGACCGGCCCCGGGGATGTCGACACCCTCTTCGGTGACTACCCCTCGGACTTTTTCGACCTGGTAATCGTCGACGAGTGTCACCGCGGCAGCGCGACCCAGGACTCCTCGTGGCGTCGAGTGCTCGACCACTTCGCCGGCGCGGTCCAGCTGGGCTTGACGGCCACGCCGAAACGCGATGCGCATATCGACAGCTACGCGTACTTTGGTGCCCCGGTGTTCGAGTACTCGTTGCGGCAGGGGATCGAGGACGGTTTCCTTGCCCCGTTCCGGGTGCGCCGGGTGGTGCTGAGTCCGGACGCCGAGGGCTGGACGCCCGAACCGAGCCAGCTCGATCGGTTCGGTCGGGAGATCCCGGACGGGCTCTACAGCACGCGCGACTTCGAGCGGGTCGTGTCACTGCTCGTCCGTACCGAGCTCGCCGCCACCCACCTGTCGGTCATCCTGCGGCGGGATCCGACCGCCCGGGCGATGGTCTTCTGCGTCGACCAGCAACACGCCGAGGACATGCGTCGCGCCCTCATCGCCGCGAATCCCGAGCTGGTGGCACGCGACCCGGAGTGGGTCTCCCGGATCGTGGGCAGCGAGCCGGACAAAGTGCGGCTGTTGGAAGCGTTCACCGACCCGGAGTCGGACTCACCGGTCATCGCCACCACGTCTCGTCTGCTGTCCACCGGCGTGGACGTCGAGGATCTCAAGTTCGTCGTGCTGTTCCGGCCCATCGGATCGATGGTCGAGTTCAAGCAGATCATCGGACGAGGCACTCGCCTGTATCCGGCCAAGGGCAAGACGTCGTTCGAGATCGTCGACTACGTCGGGGCGACGGCGAAGTTCGACGACCCGGGATTCGACGGCCCGCCGATCCGTACATCGAGGGAGGAAGTCGACGGAACCGGAGAAGTCACCGCCGAGGAGGAGGACGGTACGCAGACCGCCGAGCCAGCGGATGCCGACACCGTCGCGGAGCCGGCACCAGACTTCCAGCCCGGCGATCCGAAGCCTGCTGAGCAGCCGCCCGCGCCGTCGGAGCCCACCAAGCTCTACATCGACACCGGCGAGTTCCACGTCGTCGCCGAAGCAGTGCAGGTTCCCGACACCACCACCGGCCGCCTGCGGCTGACCGAGTACGGCGAGCACGTCAAGGGGGTCGTGCGCTCGATGGCCAGCTCGGCGGGTGACTTCATCGCTCGCTGGGCGCGCTCGCCCAGCAGGGACGAGATCGTGGACGAGCTGGCATCCCGCGGCATCGCGCTGGCCGACCTACCGGCAGATCGCGCCACGCACGCCGATGTCGATCCGCTGGACGTTCTGCTCCAGGTGGCCTGGAACGTCCCCGCCCGGACCCGCGCCGAACGCGCGCGGCGGGTCCGGGAGACGCACGCGACCGAGATCGCCGAGTTGTCGGCGACGGCGCAGCAGGTGCTCAACACGCTGCTCGATCGATACGCCGTACACGGGATCGGGGACGTCACGTCCACCGAGGTGTTGTCGGTGCCGCCGATCCGGAGCGTCGGCTCGCCCGTCGAGATCGCCAAGGAGTTCGGCGGGACACGCGGGTGGCACCAGCAGCTCGACCAGCTCCAGGCGTGGTTGTACTCAGCATAGTTTGTAGTTTGACCTTACCTGCATCATGATCGAACTAAAGTTATCATTGAGTGCTATGCTTCGTTCGTGCCTGGACCGCGTCAGGATCTCCGACGTCGGCTGATGGCGCACGCATTCGGTCAAGCCGGCTACTTCACCTCGGCACAGGCGCTGGATGTCGGCTACAGCTACCAGGCGCAGAAGTACCACGCAGACCATGGCAACTGGGTGCGGGTCGACCGGGGCATCTACCGGATCCCGGACGTTCCCGCTGCGCCCGACGACGCCTACGTGCGATGGTCGCTGTGGAGCGCCGGCCGCGCGGTCATCTCGCACGAGACAGCACTCTCGGTTCACGGACTGTCGGACCTGGACCCGGCGCGGATCCACCTCACCGTCGAGCCGTCCTTCCACCGGCGCGACGACGCCGTCGTACTGCATGTGGCCGATCTCGCCGATGTGGACATCGAATCGCGCGGTGCCTGGTCGATGACCACCCCGGTACGCACCCTCGTCGACGTCGCGGCCGGCGAGCCCGCCCAGGAGCACATCGACCGGGCGGTCCTCGATGCCCTCAGAACCGGCAAGGTCAGCCGGCGGATGCTCCTGCGCGCTACCGACGCGGCGACCAACCGCGCGGCGCTGCGGCTGGAGCGGGCGATCGCGGCAAGTGAGGCGCAGCTGTGACCGCCGACCTGGCGCGCAGCCTCGGGCACCGCGTCCGCAACCTCTCCGCCGAGCGCGGGGTCGAGCCGGCCCGGCTGCGCCGCCACCTGAGCTTCCAGCGGCTGCTCGCGCGGCTGGCGGTATCCGGGAACTGGGTACTCAAGGGCGGGTTCTGTCTCGAAACGCGGCTCGGCACCGGTGCCCGGGCGACGAAGGACCTCGACGTCGCCCTGGTCGCGGAGGAATCAGTGGTCTCCGCGTTGGACATCCAGGATCTGCTGTTCGCCGAGCTGTCGACCGATCCGGCGGGCGACGGATTCCGGTTCGAGGTCGAACTCCCCGTCCCGATCACGGCCGACGAAATGGGGAATCCTGGATGGCGGGTCACTGTCCGCGCGACGGTCGGCGGGTCGCCGTTCGAGTCAATCAAACTTGATGTCGCCGCACGACCGGAGGAGATCGCGGGCGGTGTGGAGCACCTGATCCTCGAACCCGTACTCCCCGGCATCACCGGCCATGAACGGGTGACCATTCCTGCCGTCGATGTGCACCAACACGCGGCGGAGAAGCTGCATGCCTATTCGCGCATCTACGCACACAATCGCCCGTCGAGCCGGGTGAAGGACCTCGTCGATCTCGTCCTGCTGGTGGAAGCAGGTGTCCTGATGTCGCCTCAGTTGGGCGTACGGCTGCGCCAGGTCTACGACGTGCGAGACTCCTCGCCGCCACCGGCGCGGCTGCCTGAACCGCCGGTGAGCTGGACAGCGCCCTTCGCCGCGATGGCTGTCGAGCTGGGCCTGACCGCCACGACCACCGCGCAAGCCTGGACGGCCGTCGCTGCCGAGTACCACCACACCCTCGCCACCACCGACGGAGAGAGCCCCGCATGACCCGCGCACGCACGAAGGCAACTGAGCCGCAGACCACGCAGGCGCGACTGTCAGCGGTGATCAAGGAATCGCGCAACATCATGCGGAAGGACGCCGGGCTCAACGGAGAGCTGGATCGGCTCCCGCAGATGGCCTGGCTGCTGTTCCTCAAGGCTTTCGACGACCTGGAAGAGCAGCGGGCAGTACAGCAGCGCAACTACACCTACATTCTGGAAGACAAGCTGAGCTGGTCGAACTGGGCCAGCGACAACAGTCGAACCGGCGAGTCACTACTCACCTTCGTGAACGGCACGCTGCTGCCTGAGCTTCGCAAGCTGAAGGGCACGGGGCTGGCGACCGACCCGCGGGACACCCTCGCGCGGGTGTTCCAGGACGTGCAGAACCGCATGCTCTCCGGGCACCTGCTGCGGGAGCTGATCAACCAACTCGACAAGGTCGAGTTCACCAGCTCCGACGACATCCACACGATGGCGCACCTCTACGAGTCGATGCTGCGGGAGATGCGCGACGCGGCCGGTGATTCTGGAGAGTTCTACACCCCCCGCCCGCTCGTGCGGTTCATCGTCGGCCGGATCGACCCGAAGCCCGGCGAGCTGGTGCTCGACCCTGCAGCCGGCACCGGGGGTTTCCTCGTCGAGTCGTTCGAGCAGATGACCGCGGCGAGTGATCTCACCGCGGCTCAGGTGAAGGCGGCCAGGGAGGGAATCCGGGGCATCGAGAAGAAGCCCCTGCCGTACCTGCTGTGTCTGATGAACCT
>JAJCYC010000366.1 GCA_029263115.1 Pseudonocardia sp.
CACGACGGCCCCGCCCTCGACGGCCCCGACCACGACGGCCCCGACCACGACGGCCCCGACCACGACGGCCCCGACCACGACGGCCCCGACCAGGACGGCCCCGACCAGGACGGCCATAGCCACCCCGAGCGGCCGGACGCCCTGGACGACCGGGAGCACGAGCTGGCGCTGCGCGCGCGCCGGATCGACGAGAGTCTGGTGCGGCTGACCGCGATCCACGCCGGCATGGGCTCGGAGATGTCCGAGCGGGTCAGCCGCTCGAGCCGGTTGCCCGTGGTGAACCGGGCTGCGGCGTCGGCCGACGCCGACGGGAATCCCGGCGACGACCGGAGCCGGCACGGCAATCGGGCCCGGCACGGCGACCGGAACCGGCACGGCGGGCGGGCGGACCGCGGCCGACCCGGCGGGGTGACCGGGCTGCTCGCCGACCGGCCGCCGACCGGGCTGGTCCGGGTGGCTCGGGTCGCGCTGGTCGCGCTGGCCGTGGTGGCCTTCCTGGCCACCGGCGTCGGCTGGGGCACCAAGGCCTGGCTGGACGGCAAGCTGCGCCCGGTGGCCGCGCTCGACCCGAACTCCGACTCGATCGTGGACAAGGCCGGCCAGGACGGTGATCTGAACTACCTGCTGGTCGGCTCCGACACCCGGGCCGGCGTGGCGGCCGGCCCGGATACCCGAGCCGAGGCGGCCCGGCTGGGCAGCGCGAAGGCGGTGCCGGGCGCCCGCTCGGACACGGTGATGCTGGCGCACATCCCGGCCAAGCGCGACCGGGTGGTGCTGGTGTCCTTCCCGCGCGACCTGCAGGTCGACCGGCCCAACTGCGACCGGTGGGACCAGGCCGGGGCCCGCTACCCCGGCGGCACCTCACCGGCCGAGTCGGGGGTCAAGCTGAACAGCGCGTTCGAGATCGGTGGCCCGCGCTGCGTCACGAAGGTGATGCAGAAGCTGACCGGGCTGTCGATCAACCACTTCACCGCGATCGACTTCGCCGGGTTCAAGGAGATGGTCGACGCCGTGCAGGGGGTGCCGATCTGCCTGGAACGCCCGGTGGTCGACTCGGTGCTCGGCCAGGTGGTTCCCACGTCCGGGCGGACCGTGCTGGCCGGCGAGCAGGCCCTGGCGTTCGTCCGGGCCCGCAACGTCCGCGGTGACCCCACCTCCGACTACGGCCGGATCGAGCGCCAGCAACGGTTCCTCTCGGCGTTGCTGCGCAAGGGCCTGTCCGAGCAGGTGCTGTTGAACCCGGGCCGGCTCAGCGCGTTCGTCGGCGCGTTCGGCGCGCACACCCTCAGCGACAACGCCGGGCTGGACGAGCTGAGCACGCTGGCCGGCTCGCTGCGCAACCTCGACCCCGCCAAGATCACTTTCGTCACCGTGCCCACCGTCGGCGAGGCGAACGCGGCCGGCAACGAGGTGCTGCGCACCGACGATGCGACGGCGTTGTTCGCCGCGATCCGGGCCGACCAGCCGCTGCCCGGCGAGGCCGGTGTGGGCGGGGCCGGGCCCACCGCCGGGGACGGGGACGACAGCGCGCCCAGGGTGGCCGCCGGCGACACCGTGGCACCGAGCCGGGTCACCATGGCGGTGCGCAACGGCTCGTCCCGGGCGGGCCTGGCCACCCAGGTGGCCGACAGCCTGCGCTCGGTGGGCTTCACCGTCGACCGGGTCGGCGACGCGGAGCCGTCCGAGGGTGGCGAGAGCGTCATCCGGCACTCCGCCGACCGGGCCGACCAGGCCGCCACGGTCGCGGCGGCGGTGCCCGGGGCGGTCACCCGGGCCATCCCCGGTCCACCCGGGCTGCTGGAACTGGTCCTCGGGGAGAACTTCGACGGCGAGGTCAAAGCGGCGGCGGTGGACAACCCGGGCGCGCTGTCGGCCGACCTGAGCACGGTCAACGCGGCGGACGACTCCTGCCGCTGAGCACAGGCCACTGACTCCGGCCACTGACGCCCGACCGCTGAGCCCCCACCGTTGAGCTCGACGCCGGCCCGGCCCGGCACACCCACCACTGCCCGGGTCAGGACCGCACACCGCCCCGGCGCTGCTGGTGGTGCCAGCGGCGCCGGGGCGGCACGGAGCGAAGAGCGGTTACTTCTTCGGCGGCGGGGGCGGCGGAGCCGGCGGACGGCTGACCCCACCGGGCCCTCCGTAGGGCACCGCGGAGGGCGCGACCGATTCCGGAACCTTGGTGCCGATCTGGGTGCACCCGCGCGGCGCGATCGAGACCGGCATGTCGGCGCTACCGCCGTAGCAGCTCCATTTCTGGATGTTGCCCATGCTGTCGCCCTTGCGCGGGATCACCACGTACTTCGTGGAGTTCGGGATCAGGCCGCTCATCGGTACCCCGCCGAACGGCTCGCAGTTGTTGTGCCCGAACACCGCCGGCTGGTTGGCGAGCACGTTGTCACAGATGTAGGTCGGGGTGGTCGGCGGTGGTGGCGGCGGGGCGGGGGTCGGCGGCTGGGCCATCGCGACCGGAAGCACGATGGCCAGCGGCACGATCGCCGCACCGGCGGCGAGAAGGGATCTGGAGATCCGCATGTTGTGGGTCCTTTGTCTGCTCGGGGCGGCGGTCAGTTACCGGCGAGGCCGCTGGGGTCCAGCGCGGACTGCGCACCCGGGTCCGGCTGCGTCCCGGGCGAGGGCTGCATGTCGGGGGAGGGCTGCATGTCCGGGGACTGCAGCATCTGCGGGGACTGCTGGTACTGGTCCGGAGCGAACGGCGGCGGCGCCGGCTCACCCTCCGGGAACAGCGGTGCCGGCTCCCGGGTGACCTGGGGCACGGACTCCGCCTTCGGCGGGTCCTCCTTCTGGAACTGCAGCGGCTGCCCACCGGGCACCTTGGGCGCCTCGGAGCCCTCGCGGGGCTGCGGCAGCTTGCCGGACTCCGGCAACAGCACCTTCTGGCCCGGGGACAGACCGGACACGACCTCGCTGTTGTCGTCGCCGACCACGCCCCGGGTGAACGGAACCTTGTCCGTCGATCCGTCGTCGCCGACGGTCTCCACGAACGACTCGTCGCCGTCCATGCTCACCGCCGAGGTGGGCACCACCATCGCCTTGTTCTTCACCGTGGCCACGACCACCGAGACGTTCGCGGTCAGTCCGGACTTGATCTCGTCCGGTGCCTTGTTCAACAGCACCGAGGCGTAGTAGTTCGTCACGCCGTTGAGCCCGATGCCGATCGGCGAGATCGCGGTCACGGTGCCGTCGTACTCGGCACCCGGCAGGGCGTCAAAGGTGACCTTCGCCAGCGAACCCGGGACCATCTGCACGGCGTCCGCCTCGGGGTAGGCGGCCACCACCTGGAAGGCGCTCAGGTCAGCGATCTGCATGAAGGCGTTGCCGCCGGGAAGCACCGACTGCAGGCCCAGGTTCGGGGCCTGTCCACCGGTCAGGTTCTTCTGGTCCAGGGTGGCCGGTCCGCCGACGTTCGGGATCTTGGTGACGCTGCCCGGGGCCAGCGGGGTGGACGGGCTCAGGTTGTTGCCGCCCGCGGTGAACTCGCCGACCGTGCCGGCGATCGCGGTCACCGTGCCGTCCGTCGGGGACAGCACGAAGGAGTTCTTGAACGAGCTCTGCGCCACGACTACCGCCGCCTGGGCGTTCGCGACGAGCGCCTGCTGCGCGCGGATCTGGTTGGGCCGGTTGGTCCTGGCGATCTTGAAGGTGTTCTCCGCGGTGGCCGCGGCCTGCCGGGCCGAGCGCGCGGGCCGATCCACCACCCCACCCGACAGGTTGCCGGCGGCCGACTCACGGCGACGTGACGTGTCGGGCTCCGGCGGTTTATCGTTCACCTCGCGTTCATCCGGGCCTGCTGACCAGGCAGCCCACGACACCTAGGCTCAAGGTCATGCGTGAGGCTTACCAGACCCGGCTCGACGGGCTCGCCGATGAGTTGGCCGACATGTGCGACGTGGTGGCAGGCGCGATGCGCAAGGCCACCGACGCGCTGATCGGCACCGACCTGGCACTTGCCGAAGAGGTCATCTCCGGCGACATGAAGATCGACAGTCTGCGCGACCACGCACAGGAGGACTCGTTCGCCCTGCTCGCCCTGCAGGCCCCGGTGGCCACCGACCTGCGGGTCGTGGTGGCGTCCATCCACGCCTCCGGCGACCTCGAGCGGATGGGCGACCTCGCCCTGCACGTGGCCAAGGCCGCCCGCCGACGGCACCCGGCCAACGTGCTGCCCGAGCAGGTGCAGCCCTACTTCGCCGAGATGGGTCGGGTGGCCGTCGAGCTGGCGAGCAAGGCGGCCGAGGTGATCCGCACCCGCGATGTCGAGCGGGCGCGCGAGCTGGAGTCCGACGACGACGCGATGGACGACCTGCACAAGCACATGTTCACGCTGATGATGAGCCACGACTGGGAGCACGGGGTGGCCGCCGCGGTGGATGCGACGCTGCTGGCCCGGTTCTACGAGCGCTACGGCGACCACGCGGTCGCGGTCGCCCGGCGCACCATCTACGTGGTCACCGGAGATATGCCGGCCCCCGCCCAGACCTAGCCCGGCGGGGCCCTGCCTCTCCGCCGCTCAGGCGCCGATCGGGTCGCCGCCGCGGTGCACCACCACGACCGAGGGCCGCACCAGGTTGCCCGGGCCGTCCGGCCAGCTGGACGCCGGCTGCTCCACGTTCGCGCCGTCCATCTCGCCCGGGTGCTGCACCGCCACCAGCACCCGGTCGCGCTGGATCACCGGCCCGCAGGTCTCCGCGCCGGCCGGGACGGTGAGGAACTGCTTCACCTCGCCGCGCCGGGGCCCCTCCACGGCCACCCCGAACAGGCCGTCGTTGGAGTCCAGCGCGTTGCCGTCGGTGGAGATCCACAGGTTCCCCGCGTCGTCGAACGCCAGGTTGTCCGGGCAGGAGATCGGGCTGACCTGGTCCTTCGGGAAGCCGGCGTAGTAGGTGCCCGGGTCGGCCGGGTCGCCGCAGACCAGGAACAGTCGCCAACCGAACGTCGTCGCGGCGGCGTCCCCGCCCTCGTCGGTGAGCTCCAGCACCTGGCCGTGCTTGTTCTCGTTGCGCGGGTTCGCCTCGTCGGCGGCGGCCTTGCCGGCCGTGCCGCGACCGTCGTTGTTGGTCAGCGCGAGGTAGACCACCCCGGTGCGCGGGTGCGGCTCGACGTCCTCCGGGCGGTCCATCTTGGTGGCCCCGACCTTGTCGGCGGCCAGCCGGGTGAACACGTACACCTCCTCCGCGCTCATCCCGGGCACCAGCGACTCGGTGCCCCGGGCCAGCGGGATCCACTCGCCGGTGCCGTCGAACGCGCCGTCCGGCGGCAGCGCGCCGGAGCCGTCGACGGCCGGCGGGGGGACGGCGCCGGTGAACCGGGCGACGTACAGCGTGCCGTCGTCGAGCAGCGACCTGTTGCGCTGGCGGGCGTCCGGGCCGGTGCCCCGGTCGGCGGTTCCGGTGGAGACGAACTTGTAGACGTAGTCGAACTTCTCGTCGTCACCCATGTAGACCGCGACCCGGCCGTCGGCGGCGATTCTGGGCTGCGCGGCCTCGTGCTTGAACCGGCCCAGCGCGGTGCGCTTGCGCGGCGCGGACGTCGGGTCGTTCGGGTCCAGCTCGACCACCCAGCCGAAGCGGTTGACCTCGTTGGGCTCCTGGGCCAGGTCGAAACGCTTGTCGAACAGCTCCCACTTGCGCTCGCTGGCCTCGCCCTTGAGCCCGTACCGCTTCAGGGCGGCCGTGGCGGTGGGCTCGGTGACCGCGCTGGCGTTGCCGAAGTACTGGTTGAAGTTCTCCTCGCCGGTCAGGAACGTGCCCCACGGGGTGAGCCCGCCGGAGCAGTTGTTCAGCGTGCCGAGCACCGTGGTGCCCGCCGGGTCGGCCGAGGTGCGCAGCAGCGCCGAGCCGGCGGCCGGGCCGGTCACCTGGTGCGGGGTGGTGGCGGTGATCCGGCGGTTGAGCGGGTGCCCCGCGGAGACGGCCAGCCCCGGTCCGGCCCGCTGGTCGAGCACCACCACGGACAGCCCGTGCGCGGCCATCGCTATCTCCACCTGTTCCCGGGTGGGGCTGTCCGGGTTGTACCCGGCGAACATCAGTTCCTCGTTGGTGTACTCGTGGTTGGCGACCAGCAGCAACTGCCCGTCCGGGCCGGGCAGCAGGCCGAGGAAGTCGTTGTTGTAGCCGAACTGGCCGGCCTGCGCGGCGGCGGTCTGCGCGGCGGGCGCGAACGCCGGCGCGCCGGCCACGATCGGCTCGCCCCAGCGCAGCACGACCTGCTGGACGTAGCCGTCGGGAATGCTCAGCGCGTCCGCGGTGTTCGGTGCGACCGAGGTGAACGCCAGCCCCGCCGCCGGTGGCCCGCTGACCGGCGCGCCGCCGGGCCCGGGCCCGGGAGCCGGCGTCGGTGAGCACGCGGCGAGCGCGCCCGCGCCGCCGACAAGCCCGAGCACCCCGATCATCCCGGTCGCCCGGAACGCCGTCCGCCGGCTGATGGTGGCCGCCACGATGTCCCCGATGTAGGGGTTGTCGGTCGGGTTGGGCGGCGGGTGCTCGCAGGCGTTGCCGCAGCGGTAGCGGCAGGTCAGCAGCGCGCGGCCGCCCGGGCGGCCGGGGATCAGCGACAGCAGGCGGGGGCGGCGGGGGTTCGACGGCGTCAACGGCTCGGGCGAGGGCATCCTCGGGCTCCGTGGTGGTAGACGGTGGTGGTCATCGGCTCGGGCGGGATGCGCGCGTGGCACTCCCGCGCCACCGGACGGTGCCGCGCCGGCGGTCCTGCACCTCAGCCGAAGCGACCGGAGATGTAGTCCTCGGTGGCCTTCTCGCTGGGCTTGGAGAACATCTTCTCGGTGTCGTCGATCTCCACGAGTTTGCCGGGCTCGCCGGTGGCGCGCAGGTTGAAGAACCCGGTCTGGTCGCTGACCCGGGCCGCCTGCTGCATGTTGTGGGTCACGATGACGATCGTGTATTCCTTCTTCAGCTCGGACATCAGGTCCTCGATGGCGAGCGTGGAGATCGGGTCCAGCGCCGAGCACGGCTCGTCCATCAGCAGCACGTCCGGCTGCACGGCGATGGCCCGGGCGATGCACAGCCGCTGCTGCTGGCCACCGGAGATGCCGCCGCCCGGCTTGTCCAGCCGGTCCTTGACCTCGTTCCACAGGTTCGCCCCGCGCAGCGAGCGCTCGGCCAGCTCGTCGAGCTTCTTCTTGTCGCTCACGCCCATCAGCTTCAATCCGGCCACCACGTTGTCCCGGATGGACATCGTGGGGAACGGGTTCGGCCGCTGGAACACCATGCCGATGGTGCGGCGCACCGACACCGGGTCCACCGACGTGGCGTAGATGTCCTCCCCGTCCAGCAGCACCTGGCCGTCCACCGTGGCCCCGGGGATCACCTCGTGCATCCGGTTGAGGGTGCGCAGCACCGTCGACTTGCCGCAGCCGGACGGGCCGATGAACGCGGTGATGCTGCGTGGCGGAACGGAGAGAGTCACCCCGGCCACCGCGTGGAACTTGCCGTAGTAGATGTCGACGTCTTTGAGATCGAGCCGCTTGGCCACTGTCACTCCGGAAGTTCGGTCCGGCTACTTGGTCTTCACTGCGAAGTACTTCGACAGCACCGTCGCCAGCACGTTGAACAGCGCGATGATCAGGATCAGGGTCACCGCCGCGCCCCAGATCCGGTCGGTTCCGGCCGCGGTGGGGTTGTTCCGCTCGACGTACATCATCAGCGGCAACGAGGCCATGTTGCCCTCGAAGATGTTGGTGTTGATGAAGGGCGCGTAGGCCACCAGCAGCAGCACCGGCGCCGTCTCGCCCATCACCCGGGCCAGCGCCAGCATGACGCCGGTGAGGATGCCGGACAGCGCCGTCGGGATGACCACCTTGGTGATCGTCCGCCACTTGGGGATCCCGAGCGCGTAGGACGCCTCGCGCAGGTCGGTCGGCACGATCTTGAGCAGCTCCTCGGTGGTGCGCACCACCACCGGCACCATCAGCAGGACCAGGGCCAGCGACACCGCGAACGCGCTGCGCGGCAGGCCGAAGATGGCGATCCACACCGCGTAGACGAACAGCGCGGCCACGATCGAGGGCACCCCGGTGAGGATGTCGACCATGAACGTGGTGGTCTTGGCCAGCCGCGAGTTGCCGCCGTACTCCACCAGGTAGATGCCGACCATGATGCCGATCGGCACCGAGATGATCGCGCACACGACGCCCTGCAGGAGGGTGCCCAAGATCGCGTGGTACGCCCCGCCGCCGGGATCACGGCCGAGCAGCCCGGACAACGACTCGGTGAACCAGGTCGCGCTGAGGGTCGCCCCGAGACCGCGGACCAAAACGGTGTAGACCACCCACACCAGCGGGATCACCGCGACCGCGAAGGACAGGTACACCAGCACCGTGGCGATCCTGTCCTTGACCTTGCGGGCCCCGCTGACCTGCATGAAGGTGGGGCCGGTGGCCGGCGCGTCGATGGTCGCGGTCATGCCTGGGCCCCACTTCTGGCAATGATCGTCCGGGCGAGCGCGTTGACCGCGAAGGTCAGCACGAACAGCATCAGGCCGGCCGCGATGTAGGCACCGGTCAGCGTCGGGTTGCTGAACTCGTTGGCCGCCAGGGCGATCTTGGACGCGAACGACGCGCCGCCGCTGAACAGGCTGCCAGCGAAGTTCGCGGCCACCGCCGCCACGATGATGGTCAGCGCGATGGTTTCGCCGAGCGCGCGTCCCAGGCCCAGCATCGAGGCGCTGATGTAGCCACTCTTGCCGAACGGGAAGACCGCGTACCGGATGACCTCCAGCCGGGTCGCACCCAGCGCCAACGCACCCTCGATCAGCGTCCGCGGGGTCTGGGAGAACACCTCCCGGGTGATCGCGGTGATGATCGGCAGGATCATCACCGCCAGCACGATCCCGGCGGTGAACAGTGTGCTGCCGAACTCGGCCTTCGCGGTGCCCTCGGCGAACACGAAGATGAAGCCGAGGTTGCTCTGCAGCCACACCGCGAGCGGCGCGATCGCCGGCGCGAGCACCAGCAGCCCCCACAGGCCGTAGACGATCGACGGCACCGCGGCGAGCAGATCGACGATGTAGGCCAACGGCCGGGCGAATCGTGGCGGGGCGTACTGGGTGAGGAACAGGGCGATGCCCAGCGCGGTCGGCATCGCCAGCACCAGCGCGAACAGCGACACCTCGATGGTGACCAGCAGCAGGTCGAGGATGCCGAACCGCAGGTCGGCCGGGTCGGAGACCTGGAACTCGCGGCTGGTGAGGAAGTTGACCTGGTTGCTCAGCAACGGCGGCAGCGCCTGGATCAGCAGGAACAGCCCGATCGCGCCGATCAGGAAGACGATGAAGCCGCCCGACCCGACCGCCATGGCCTTGAAGATCTTGTCGCCGCGCTGGGTGAACGTGGCGGTGCCGGTCGTGTTGCCGGCCGGGGGTTGTGGTGATTCGGGCACCTTGGCGCCTGCCTCCGGGACGTTCGGTTCGTCGGGCAGGCCCCGACCGGCACTGGTGAGACCGGTGCCGGTCGAGGTACCTGAGACAGCCGGGTCGTTCACGAGCACACCCCTCGGGGCGAGGCGAGCCTTACCGTCATGGTCGCACGCTCAGACATGAACGACTCCGTGATTTCGAGCGGACGGACAGGTCAGGCGATGGCCTGGATCGCGGTCATCACCTTGGCCTTGAAGGACTCCGGCAGCGGCACGTAGCCGGCGTCGGACAGCTGCGCCTGGCCGGTGGTCGCGGCCACCGTCATGAAGGCCTTGACCGCCTGGGCCACGTCGGGCGCGTAGCCCTTGGAGCAGACGATCTCGTAGGTGGCCAGAATCAGCGGGTAGGCGCCCGGCTCGGTGGTGCCGTAGATCGAGTTGATGTCCAGCTTGAGGTTGTTGCCCTCACCGCTGATCTTGGCGGCCTCGATCGCCTTGCCGGCGGTGGCATCGGTCAGCTCGACCGGACCGGAGCCGTTGTCAATCTTGGCGATGCTCAGGTTGTTGTCCTTGGCGAAGGACACCTCGACGTAGGTGATGGCGCCGCTGCCCTGGCCGACGGCCTGCGCGACACCGGCCGAGCGCTCACGGCCCTCGCCGATCCCGCCACCGAACTTCTGCGCGGTGCCCTGGGTCCAGGCGCCCTTGGAAGCGGCGGTCAGGTACTTCTGGAAGTTCTCCGTGGTGCCCGAGTCGTCCGACCGGAAGATCACCGTGACCGGGGTGGCCGGCAGCTGGACGCCGCTGTTCAGCGCGGCGATCGCCGGGTCGTTCCAGGTCGTGATCTGGCCGTTGAAGATCTTGGCCGCGACCTCGCCGTTGAGCACCAGGTTGTCGACACCGTCGAGCTTGTAGGCCAGCGCGACCGGGCCGAACACCAGCGGGATGTTCCAGGCCGGGTTGCCGCCGCAACGCTGGGCCGCAGGGCCCTCCTCCTCGGCCTTCAACGCCGAGTCGCTGCCACCGAAGTCGGCCAGGCCGGCGGTGAACTGCTTGCGCCCGGCGCCGGAGCCGGTGGGGTTGTAGGCGACGTTCTGGCCGTCACAGGCCTGCTGGTAGGCCTGGACGAACACGGCCATCGCGTTGTTCTGCGCGGACGATCCCTCGCCGGTCAGGTTGGCCTTGCCACCGCAGTTCGCCGCGTTGGCTCCACCGGCCTGCGGCGCGCCGGCACCGCTGCTGGTGGGGTCACTGCCACAGGCGGTCAGGAGCAGTGCGCTGACGGCCGCCGTGGCTAGCACGGCACCGTGCCGCTTGAGCTTCACGAGTCATCCTCCGGTTGGTTCAGGTTTGTGCACGGCCCGGGGCGGCCGCTCCGGCGGTGACGTTAGGCAGGCCCGATGGACGGGACCCCCTGAAGGGGTGAACGGGAGGTGAACAGATCACCTGTTGGTGAACATCGTTACGGCTCCGCGCCCCGATTCGTGGCACACATCACCCGTCCGGCGGGATCGACGGCCGTCCTCAGTGCACATGGTTCGCCGCCGACGCGGCTCAGTGCAGATAGGCCACGTCGGTCGCCCAGCGGGTGAACCCGAGGTCGCGGTACACCCGGACCGCCGCGTCGTTGTCCGCCTCCACGTACAGCATCACCTGGCGCAACCCCAGCCCGCGCAGGTAGCGCAGCCCGGCCAGGGTCAGACCGACACCCAACCGGCGGCCGCGGGCGGCCGGATCGACCCCGAGCACATAGACCTCTCCGATCGGTTCGTGCTGGTGGCCGTCCGGGTCGGGGTCGGCGGCGCCGTGCACCTTGGTCCAGTGGAACCCGAGCAGCCGCTCCCGGTGCTCGCCTCCGTCCGCTGTGTCCTCTACGGCCAGCAGGAACCCGGCCGGGTCGAACCAGGGCTCGGCCTCGCGCAGCTTGACCTGCTCGACGTCCCAGCCGCCCTGCTCCGGGTGCCAGCCGAAGGCGGCGTTGTTGACCCGCAGGAACTCCCGCTCGTCCTGGCCGACCACGAACGGGCGCAGCCGCACCCCGGCCGGCAGCTCCGCCCCCCGGCCGGCAACTCCACCGCCACCCAGCGGGGCGAGCAGGCTGCGCCGCATCTGCCACAGGGTGCGGACCTGCCGGAAGCCCAGCGAGTCGGCCAGCCGCACCGCGCCCGGGTGCTCTCCGTGCGCCCACAGCCGCAGCCGCCGGCCCGGTCCGACCCGGGTCAGCAGCGCCCGCACCAGCTCGGCACCGATGCCGTGGCGGCGCGCGTCGGGGTGCACGGTGAGCTCGCTGACCGCGCCGGCCACCTGGTCGGTCTCGTCGAGGTGCGCGTAGCCGAGCAGTCGACCGGGCCCGTCGGCGGCAGCGGACTCGGCGTGGGCCAGCAGGTGCCGGGCCAGCGGGTCACCACCGCGGCGCAGGTGCAGCAGCACGTGCTCGGACACCGGCGCGGTGCCGTCCTCGGCGGTGGAGGCGTCGAGCAGGGCGAGCACGTCGGCGGTGTCGCGCTCGTCGAGAGCCGTCCGCCACGCCAGAACCGTCACCCTGCCGAGGCTACCCCCCGGCCGCGCCCCGCACCCCGCCCGGAACCTGCCCGGGTGGACGACTCCGGGGCGGTGGCCAGGCGCCGGCGTACGGCGGCCGACAGCCGGGGGTCGTCGTCGAGCTGCTCGATCAGGGCTTCGAGCACCGCGGCCCGGCTCAGCTCCAGCACGTCGAGCGAACGCGCCGTCTCCTGGCACCACCGGATCAGCCGTCGGTGCAGCACCGGGTCCAGCGCCACCGGCAGCCGGACGATCACATCCAGCTCGTCACCCTCATCCGACTCACCCGCCCCATGCATTGGCGGAGGTTACCGACACGCTGAGAACCACCGTTGAACGAACACCAGGTGATCGCCGAGTAGCGAGCGGGAGACGATCGCCGGTCGACCAGGGGCCACGCCGACCCCGATGCACGTCAATCCGAGGTTGACCCTGGCTCCGACGAGCCAACCACGCGGTCAGACCCGGCGGTCGGCCACCACGTCGGCCGCCCACCGGCGTGGCGCACCCATCAGCGGCCCGCTGTCGCCGAACCCGTAGTCGACCGCGTCGCTCTCCTCGGCCTCGGCCTCGGCAAGCTCGGCCGCGTCGGCATCGCGCGACGCGCCCAGGCCGCCGCGCACCGGGCGGACGAACTTGTAGCCCACGTTGCGCACGGTGCCGATCAGCTGCTCGTGCTCCGAGCCGAGTTTCGCGCGCAGCCGCCGCACGTGCACGTCGACCGTGCGGGTGCCGCCGAAGAAGTCGTAGCCCCACACCTCCTGCAGCAACTGGGCGCGGGTGAACACCCGGCCGGCGTGCTGCGCGAGGTACTTGAGCAGCTCGAACTCCTTGTAGGTGAGCTCGAGCGCGCGCCCCTTCAGTCGGGCGGTGTACGTCGTCTCGTCGATCACCAGCTCACCGAGCACCAGGGCGCCGCTGCCGGCACCGGAGTCGGAGCCCGGGCGGGCGCGCAGCAGGCGTAGTCGGGCGTCGATCTCGGCCGGGCCGGCCCCGGGCAGCAGGATGTCGTCGACCGCCCACTCGGCGGAGACCGCGACCAGGCCGCCCTCGGTGAGCACGGCCACCACCGGCACCTCCATCCCGGTGGTGCCGAGCAGCCGGCACAGCCCACGGGCGGCGACCAGTTCGGTGCGCGCGTCGACCAGCACCGCGTCGTGCGGTCCCGCGTCGAGCAGCGCGGCGACCTCCGGCGCGGCGGTGCGGACCCCGTGCGGCAGCAGCGACAGCGCGGGCAGCACCGACTCCGGATGGGGGTCCGCTGTGAGCAGCAACAGCTCCATGGTTGCCTCCTGTGGTGCGCCACCCGGCCAAGACCCGGTACAAACCGGAAAACGGGTAACGAGGAGGATACCTTGGTGGCCGCTCCTCGTAACCCCAGCGCGTCACAGGTCACCCCGTGGCCGGTCGACCCGAACCCGCTGGGAGATGTCGGATGAAGCGAATCGTGATCACCCTGCTCGTCGCCGTGGCGCTGCTGGTGGTCGCCGACTTCGCGGCCGCCGCAGTGGCCGAGTACCAGGTGTCCACCAGGTTGCAGGAGCAGCTCGCCCTGCCGACCGAGCCGGACGTGCGGATCGGCGGCTTCCCGTTCCTCACCCAGGCCCTGGCCGGCGACTACCGCAAGGTCGAGGTCTACGCGGAGAAGCTGGACGTCAGTGAGCTGACCGACGTCGGGCTGGTCGCGCGGCTCTACCACGTGCGGGTGCCGTTCACCCGGGTGGTGAACGGGTCGGTGGCCGGGATGACGGTGGACGAGGCGCAGGGCTCGGTGCTGATCACCAAGGAGGACCTGGCCCGGCTGCTGCCCGGGGTGACCAAGCTGCGGATCGAGCCGGTCGACGCGGCCACCCTGGACCGGGCGGCGCAGGCCTCGGGCGAGGCCACCCCCGGCTCGACGGTGTCCGGGATCGACCCGGACCGGGCGGTGCGCATGGTGGCCACCACCACGATCCTCGGCCAGGAGGTCAACACCTCGGTGATCGCGGAGCTGCGGCTGTCCGGACGTGAGGTGCAGCTCGTCCCACGCGACATCCGGCTCGGCTCCGGCTCCGACGCCGCCGCACTGCCCCGGATCATGCAGAGCGGGCTGCGGCAGATGTTCACCCTGCGGATCGACCCGGGCACGCTGCCGTTCGGGTTGACCCCGACCACCCTGAAGGCGGTGGACAACGCCCTGGAGGTGTCCGGGTCGGGCCGCAACCTGGTGATCGGCAACCCGGAAGGTACGACTCCCGCCTCGCGCTGAGGCGATTCTCGGTTACTCTGGTGGGCGTGCACTGGCCGCTGACCAAACGCCGCGCTGTCGATCTGTGCCGCGTCGGCAGCTGCCTCTGTCGGGCCTGCTGAGCGGGCGCCGACCACTCTTCCCGGCGATTCGCCCGCCGTATCCGCACGTCCCTGATCCAACCCAGCCCTGATCCAACCCGGCCCTGCCCCGCCCGCGCTGCCCTGTACCGCACCGGGCAGCGGAGCACGGCACCAGCCACGCACCACACAACCCTGAACCACACAGCCGACGAGGGAGTACGACAGCATGAGCCGCCAGGACGTCCTGGTTTCCGCCGACTGGGCCGAGGAGAACCTCGAGGCCCCCGGGGTGGTGTTCGTCGAGGTCGACGAGGACACCACCGCCTACGAGGGTGGCCACATCCCGGGCGCGGTCCGCATCGACTGGAAAACCGAACTGCAGGACCAGGTGATCCGCGACTTCGTGGACAAGGCCGGGTTCGAGAAGCTGCTCTCGGAGAAGGGCATCGCGCCCGACGAGACCGTGGTCCTCTACGGGGGCAACAACAACTGGTTCGCCGCCTATGCCTACTGGTACTTCAAGCTCTACGGCCACGACAAGGTGCAACTGCTCGACGGCGGCCGCAAGAAGTGGGAGCTGGACGGTCGGCCGCTGTCCCGCGACGTGCCCGCCCGCCGGCAGACCAGCTACTCCGCGCAGGAGCCGGACCTGTCGATCCGGGCGTTCCGTCAGGAGGCGATCGACGCGATCGGGGTGCAGAACCTGGTCGACGTGCGCTCCCCGGACGAGTTCTCCGGCAAGATCCTGGCGCCGGCGCACCTGCCGCAGGAGCAGTCGCAGCGGCCCGGGCACATCCCCTCGGCGATCAATGTGCCGTGGAGCAAGGCGGCCAACGAGGACGGCACCTTCAAGTCCGACGCCGATCTGGCCGAGCTGTACGCCGAGGCCGGGCTCGACGGCTCGAAGCCGACCATCGCCTACTGCCGCATCGGCGAGCGGTCCAGCCACACCTGGTTCGTGCTGCACGAACTGCTCGGGCACGCGGACGTGAAGAACTACGACGGTTCGTGGACCGAGTACGGCTCGCTGGTCGGCGTGCCGATCGAGCTGGGGAGTGGTGCCTGATGTGCGCTGCGCCTGACCAGAACGTCGGTGTGCCGGCCGGGGTGGACGTGGGCAAGGAAACCGTGCTGACCGGCCGGGTGGTCGGCTCGGACGGGTCCGGCGTGGCCGGGGCCTACGTCCGGTTGCTGGACGGCACCGGCGAGTTCACCGCGGAGGTGGTGTCCTCGGCGACCGGCGACTTCCGGTTCTTCGCCGGGCCGGGCACCTGGACGCTGCGTGCGCTGTCCCGCTCGGGCAACGGCGAGACCTCGGTGACCGCCGACGGGCCGGGCCTGAGCCGCGCAATCATCACCGTCGGCTGAGCCGCGCAATCATCACCGTCGGGTAGGACTTTCCTCGCGCTCGACCACCGCCCCGGTGCCGCGTTCGTCGCGGCGTCGGGGCGGTGTGCGTCCGGCCTCGGTCTCTCGGACCGGTCCGGAATCTGATGTGCATATCGGCACATCAGTTTCGTCCTGCGTGCCCCGGACCGGCCGCCTGAGCGCGTCGGGTGGATCAGGACTGGGCCAGCGGGATGGCCAGGTCGACCACGTTGCGGTCCAGCGAGCCGACCGACTCGGCCTTGCCGGAGGACAGCGCCACCCGGTACAGCGAGTACTGGCCGCCGACCGACATCGTGGCGTAGCCGACCTGGTCGGTCCCGGCGGTGTGGATGTCGAAGCCGCCGTCGGTGCTGGCGTCGGCGCCCAGCTTGCCGGTCGCCGCGAGCAACCCGGCGTTGGCCGGCGACTGCAGCACCACCTGGTCGGTGCCTGCGTCCAGGTTGTACAGCGAGGTGCCGGTGTTGGCGTCGGTGTCGTTGTTCGTGTAGGCCGCCGCCATGATCCCGGTGGGCGTGGTCGCGGCCGGGGTGGCCGGCGGGTAGGACAGCGCGGTGTCGTTCATCGTGGCGGCCAGCGGCGTGGTGGCCATCGGCTGGCGCAGGTTCTGGCCGGTGTCGCTGACCACCCGCAGCGCGTTGGCCGCCGGGTTGAAGTCGACGCCGAACGAGGTGCCCGCCGGCGCGACGCTCAGCCGCCCGATGCTGGTCGCCTGGCCGGCCGGCTCGACCGTGTAGAGCCCGCCCTTGTCGCCGACGCCGTAGAGCTTGCCGTCCTGCACACGGTAGTCGATGCCGATCAGCTTGGTGTCCCCGCCGTCCAGGCCGCTGATCGTGCCGGTCTCCCGGACGGCGGTGTCGGCAGAGGTGAAATCGATGAGCTTGTTGTCGTCGGTCAGCCCGACGATCTTGGCGGCGGCTCCGGGGGCGGCTCCGAGGGCGGCGGACCCGTCGGCGGTGCGCTCTGGCGAGGAGCAGGCGACGGTGGTGAACAGCAGCAGCGTGGCACCGGCGACGGCCGTGACCAGGCGGGGTGTGCGGCGAGGGCGCATGGCGGTCCCTTCCAGAGATACTCGCGTGATCGACCGCGATCACGGTCACCGGGGAGTACGGCGGCATGATCGATCCCGTTCACCGCAGGTGACCTCGTTCACCCGTTCGAGCTAGAGTCGTTGCTCGGTCGACCTGGAAGTGGGGCCGCCGCCACCCCGGCTCACCCGCGCCCGGCGCCGAGCACGGCGGCCAGCGCGGTGGCCATCTCCGGCCCGGACGGGGCGGCCTCCGGGTCCAGCAACCACTGCACCAGCAGCCCGTCGCACATGGCGATCTGGAATGACGCCAGCGCGGGCGCCACCTCGGCGCCGGCGCCGCCGAGCAGGTCGGTGACCATCGCCGCCACCTGCCGACGACTGTCGGCGTAGGCGCGGGCCAGCATCGCGCGCAGCTCCGGCTGCCGCTCGGCCTGGGCCAGCGCTTCGACGAACGCCAGGGCCAGTCCCCGGTACTCGGCGAACGAGACCAGCATCGCGTCCCAGGTGGCCGCCAGCACCGCGGCCGGATCGGGCGGCGCGGTGCCCTGCACACCGATCGCCAGGTCGCGCACCCGCAGCGCCCATTCCTGGAACGACTCGGTGATCGCCTCGTTGAGCAGCGACTCCTTCGACCCGAAGTGGTAGCCAATGGAGGCCAGGTTGGTATCGGAGGCGGCCACCAGGTCACGCGCGGTGGTCCGGGCGTACCCGCGCTCCTGCAGGCAACGCCGCGCGCCGGCGAGCAGGTCCTCCCGGTGTCCCATGACCGAAGTGTAGCCAAGAATCTAGACGAACGTATTAGACAAACGTATAGTTCAGGTCATGACCGACACCGTGCGAGTGGTTCCCGACACCGTCCGCGACGGTGTGCCGCCCGGGCCCCGGCTGCCCCGCGCCGTGCAGACCGCGATCATGCTGCGGTACTGGCCCGGCTTCCTGCGCGCCGCCCGGCGCCGCCACGGCCGCATCTTCACCGTCGACATCGCACTCACCGGGGAGATGGTCTACCTGGCCGATCCGGCGGACGTCAGAACGGTGTTCGGCGGCGACCCCGAGGTGTTGCGGGCCGGCGAGCTGAACGGCGCGTTCCTGAGTGGCGTGCTCGGTGACACCTCGGTGCTGGTGGTCGACGGTGCCACCCACCGCGACCGGCGACGGCTGATGCTGCCGCCGTTCCACCGCGACGCCGTGCGCCGGCAGGTCGAGGAGATGGCCGAGATCACCGCCGCCAACGTGGCCGGGTGGCCGCTCGGTCGGAGGTTCCCGGTGGCGCCGCGGATGGCCCAGATCACCCTCGAGGTCATCCTGCGCACGGTGATCGGCACCCGCGACCCCGAGCGGCTGGCGGCGCTGCGTGCGGCACTGCCCCCGGTGGTCAACATGGGCACGATGGCCATGCTCGCCATGATCAACCCAAAGCTGCTGGACAAGCGGCCGTGGCGGTTCGTCAAGCGGCGGATCGCCGCCGCCGACGCGCTGATCTACGCCGAGATCGCCGACCGTCGGGCCGACCCGGACCTCGCCGACCGCACCGACGTGCTCGCCATGCTGGTGCGCGCCGCCGGGGATGGCACAGCCGAGGCTGGCCGGCACATGAGCGACGTCGAGCTGCGCGACCAGCTGATGACGCTGCTGTTCGCCGGGCACGAGACCACCGCCACCGGGTTGTCCTGGGCACTGGAACGACTGACCCGCCACCCGGCGGAGCTGGACCGCGCGATCGCCGCGGCCGACGCGAGCGCGACCGGCGACCCGGCCGGCGACGAGTACCTCGACGCGGTGGCCAAGGAGATCCTGCGGGTGCGTCCGGTGGTGTTCGACGTCGGTCGGGTGCTGCACGCGCCGGTGCAGGTCGGCGGCTGGCGGCTGCCGGCCGGGGTGACGGTCGCCCCCGGGATCGGGCTGGTGCACGCCGACCCGGACGTCTACCCCGACCCCGAGCGCTTCGACCCCGAGCGGATGCTCGGTCCGGTGACCTCGGACGGTTCGCCGCGCGGTCTCCCACCGCTGAGCCCGTCCACCTGGCTGCCCTTCGGCGGTGGCGGCCGGCGCTGCCTCGGCGCGACGTTCGCCCAGGTGGAGATGCGGGTGGTGCTGCGCGAGGTGCTGCTCCGGGTGCACCCGGAGACCACCACGGCACGCGGGGAGAAGCAGCGGGTCAAGCACGTCACCCTGGTTCCGCACCGCGGCGCCCGGATCCGGGTGCGCCCGCGCGGGTAACGCCGACGCCGGGTGAATCGGCGAGGCCGGCCCATGCGGCCGGAGCCGTACCCGCCACTCACGAGCGCCTCGGGAGCCCGGTGAGGTCGGTCAGCTGGGTGAGCAGGCCGTCGATGGTCATCGGGCGACCGTGACGATCGAGCGGCCGGCCGCGTTGGGTCGGCACCCGGCGGCGCGTTCAGCGGAACGCGCTCCGGTCCGGCGCCGGGTCCAGCTCCGGTCGGCTCCGGGTCGGCACCCGACGGGCCGGGTTGGGCGGTGGGCGCCCGTGCGTTTTCCCACTCGACTACGCTCCGTCGAACTATGAGCACGATGCCCGAACCCGGCCCGTCGGCCGGGCTGAACATCGCCCCGCTGGCCGGGCTGCCCGAGCTGCCGATCCCGGTCGACACCGCGAACCTGCGCGAGGGCCCCGACCTGCACCCGCTGTGCGCGCCGCTGCTGCCGCTGGTCGGCGTGTGGCGCGGCCAGGGGCAGATCGTGTACCCGACGATCGAGGGTCCGTTCCACTTCGGCCAGCAGATCGTCTTCGCGCACGACGGCCGGCCGTTCCTGAGCTACTCCGCGCGGGCGTGGCTGCTGGACGGGCCGGGCGGCGCGGTCGTGCGGCCGGCCGCGCGCGAGGTCGGCTGGTGGCGCCCGCAGGAGGACGGCACGATCGAGGCGCTGCTGGTGCACGCCACCGGGATCGCGGAGGTCTACCTCGGCCAGCCGCGCGGGCTGACGTCGTGGGAGCTGGCCACCCAGGCGGTCGGGCTCACCGCGTCGGCCAAGGAGGTCACCTCCGGTCACCGGCTGTACGGACTGATCGAGTCCGACACAGCCGACGAGAACGGGGACCGCGCCAAGGACCTGGCCTACGTCGACCAACGGGCGATGGTCGGCGAACCGTTGCAGCCGCACATCTCGGCGCAGCTGCAGCGCATCGCGGGGTAGCCGGGCTGTGCGGGTGGCGCGGTACGGCCGGCACGGCGTGCTGCTGGAGTTCGACGGCGGCGCATCGGCCGCCGCGGCCTACCGGGCGCTGCGCGGGGCGTGCGACGACGGCCGGCTGACCGGGATCACCGAGCTGGTGCCGGCCGCGCGCACCGTGCTGGTCCGGACCGACGGCGCGCCGCCCCCCGTCGACCACCTGCGCGGGCTGCTGCGCGCGGCCACCGGGGCGGAGCACCGCCGCGGTCCGGCCGGGTTCGACGACACCGGAGCCGACACCGGAGCCGACACCCGGCCCGAACCATCGCTGGTGACCCTGCGGGTGCGCTACGACGGCGCCGACCTGGACCTGGTCGCGCGGACCGCCGGACTGAGCGTCGACGAGGTGGTCCGGCTGCACAGCGGCGCCGGGTACACGGTCGCGTTCTGCGGGTTCGCTCCCGGGTTCGGCTACCTCGTCGGGCTGCCCGAGCCGCTGCGCCAGCCCCGGCTGCCCGAGCCGCGGTCGTCGGTGCCGGCCGGGTCGATCGGGATCGCGGGTGACTACACCGGGGTGTACCCGCGCGCCTCGCCCGGCGGGTGGCGGCTGCTCGGGCGGACCGACGAGGTGCTCTTCGACCCCGATGCGGACCCGCCGGCCCGGCTCGCCCCCGGCACCCGGGTGCGCTTCGAGCCGGTTGGCGTGAGCCAGCGCGCCGGGGTCGCCGAGGTGTCCGCTCCCGGACGGGCCGAGCGCGGTGCATCCGTGCGCGAAGGAACCCTGACCGTGCTGCGCACCGGCCCGTTGACGCTGGTCACCGACCTCGGGCGGCCCGGGCTGTCCCACCTCGGGGTGCCCCGCTCGGGAGCGCTCGACGCGCCGGCGCTGCGGTTGGCCAACCGACTGGTCGGCAACCCTGAGTGCCGGGCCGGTCTGGAGGTGCTGCTCGGCGGACTGGAGGTGCGGGCGGAGGCCGGGTGCACGCTGGCCGTCACCGGGGCTCCGACGGCGGTCGCCCTGCACCGCGACGGTGGCCGCGACCCGGACGGCGGCGACACCCGAGGTCGGGCCGTGGGATCGCACCGGGCGGTGTACCTGCGCGCCGGTGACCGGCTCGTGGTGGCGGCCCCGGGCGGCGGCCTGCGCAACTACCTCGCGGTGGCCGGCGGGGTGGACGTGGCCCCGGTGCTGGGCAGCCGCTCGTCGGACCTGCTCTCCGGCCTCGGCCCGGCGCCGCTGCGCGCGGGCGACCGGCTGCTGCCGGGGCCGGCCTCCGACCCGCCGGCCCACGCCGACCCGGTGCCGGTCTCGGTACCGCCGGACACGATCACCGTGCCGATCCTGCTCGGCCCCCGCGACGATTGGCTGGACGGGCCGGCGGAGGCGCTGCGCCGCACCCGGTGGACGGTCGACCCGGCCAGCAACCGGATCGGCCTGCGGTTGCGCGGCGACCCCCTGCGCCGGCACCCGGACCGGACGGACAGCGAGCTGCCCAGCGAACCGGTGTACCCCGGCGCGGTGCAGGTGCCGCCGGGCGGGCAGCCGGTGGTCTTCCTCGCGGACGGGCCGACCACCGGCGGGTATCCGGTGGTCGGCGTCGTCGACGAAGACTGGCTGCCCGCGTTGGCCCAGGCCCGGCCTGGGTGCGTGGTCCGGCTGCGGCCGAGCAGCTCCTAGGCGCGCCAGCATCCGGCGGCCGTTCCCTGCCGGGCGCCGCGTGCCGCTACCGGGCGCCGGAGCCGAACGCCGAGCGGCCGTCGTCGTCCCGACCGCCGTTGTCGTGGGCGCCGTTGTCGTGGCCGGCGGAGCCGTTGCGGCTGCCCTGCCCCGGCTTGCCGGCCGGCATGTCCTTGCCCGGCAGGTTCGACGTGGGAGGCGAGGTGCGCGGCCTCGGCGACGGCGAGGGCCGCGGCTTGGACTGCGGGTGCCCGGAACCCTGGGACGGCGGCGGGCTGGGCGGCCCGGCCGGCTGCCCGGGCTGCTGCACCGGACGCGGCGCCTGACCCGCCGGCTGCGGGGCGGGTGGGCGGCCACCGCTGGGCGGCGGCACCGGGGCGGTGGGCCGGTTCGGTGACTGCCGCTGCGGCAGCGGGTAGGCGGACGGCTTGTCCGGCCCGCCCTCCGGACGGCCACCTTCCGGACGGCCACCCTCGGGACGAGCGAGATCCGAACGGCCGAGATCCGAACGGCCGGAGTCCGACCGGGGCGGGGCCGGCCGACTCCCGGTCTCCGCGCGCACCACCTCGGTGGCCACCGCGCCCGACTCCGGACCCGACCCGGTATTCGGCGGGCCGGCCGGTGCGGACACCGCCGGTTCGGGCTGGCCGAGCAGCCCGTCGAGCTGGGTACGCACCCGGCCGAGCTCGCTGAGCACGGCCTGCCGCCGCCGCTCCAGCTCCTCCAGCCGGGCCCGGCCGGCCTGTTCCTCGGCGTGCGCGAAGGCACGCGCGTTGCCGCGGACCTCCTCCGCCTCCTCCTCCGCGGCCTGCAGGATGGACTGCAGGCGGGTGGTGAACGAGGAGATCATCTCCGGGGTGAGCGCGCCGTCGCGCGACGAACCCGAACCCTCGGCGACGGCCTTCTGACCGGTGGGCGGGTTGAACAGCGACCCGGAACCCGGCCGGGCACCCGCGCTGTCCTGGGAGGTGCCGTTGGCGCCCGAACCCGACCCGCGCGCCTGCTCCAACTCCGAGCGCTGGCGGGTTATCGTCCGTTCCAAGGTGCCGATGTGGTCCTCGACCTGGCGCCGGTCGTAGCCGCGCAGCACGATGTCGAACCGGGACGGGCCGGACGGGTCACCGCCCGTCGTGTGCCGGTTGGGATTGTCGCCGTGGTCAGCGGTCAACGGTCACACCTCCAGGAGGCGGTGGCGGCCGAGAAGGCTGAACGCCCCCGGCACTGGGTTGGGGCAGAGCGGGCAGCACCGAGCGTAGGCGCCTGGCGTACACCCGGGTTGGGCATCACTCTACGGCGTGAGCCCGCTCGGCCGCACCCGGGCCGGCGCTGGGCCGGACGGGTGCCGCCGGACGGTACTACCATCGACCACGTGGACACCCTGCGCCGCACGCTGCACGAACGCGGTCTGCGCATGACCCCGCAACGTCAACTCGTGCTGGACGCGGTCGCCGAGCTGGGACACGCCACGCCGGAGCAGATCTGCGCGGCGGTGCAGCGGTTCGCGCCCGCGGTGAACATCACCACCGTCTACCGCACCCTCGACCTGCTGGAGCGGCTCGGCGTCGTCCGGCACACCCACCTCGGTCACGGGGCACCCAGCTACTCCGTCCGCGAGCACGAGCACGTGCACCTGGTCTGCCACTGGTGCGGCGAGGTGAGCGAGGCGCCGGTCGCACTGCTCGAGGAGCTGGGCCGGCAACTGCGGGTCCGGGCCGGTTTCCGGCTGGACGCCTCGCACGTCGCGTTGTCCGGCTCCTGCGCGGGCTGTATCGACGCCCAGCCGGACGCCCATCCCCCTCCCCGAACCGGCGACCCGCCCGGTCCCCGGCCCGATGCCCAACCCGATGCCGGGCACGACGCCCGGCGCGACGCCCGGGCCGACGCCCGGGCCACCGACGAACGAGGTGCGTCCCGCAGATGACCAACCCCCTGCTGTCCCTGCCCGGCACGGTGGCCGGCGACCCGCCCGACGCGGCGGTGCCCGCCCACCACGGCGACCCGCTGGCCGAGCAGCGCGCGATGGACCGCCGCGCGGCGGTGGTCGACCGCTCGCACCGCGAGGTGCTCGCCGTCCCGGGCGAGGACCGGCTGTCCTGGCTGCACCTGCTGCTCACCCAGCACGTCAGCGAGCTGCCCGACGGCGCCGGCACCGAGGCCCTGGTGCTCGACCACAACGGCCGGGTGCAGCACCACGCGGTGCTCGCGAACGTCGCCGGCACGGTGTGGTTGGACGTGGAGGCAGGCAATGGCGGCCCGCTGCTGGAGTACCTGAGCTCGATGGTGTTCTGGTCGAAGGTCCAGCCCCGCGATGCCACCGACGAGCTGGCCGTGCTCAGCGTGGTCGGGCCGGACACGGCGGCCTCGCTGACCGCGGCGGGTCTGCCGCTGCCGGCGCGCCCCTACGACTGCCTGCCGCTGCCCGACGGTGGGCTGGTACGCCGGATGCCCGGCCCGGGGCGTGACGCCGCCGACCTGCTGGTGCCCCGCGCGGAGCTGGTCGGGATGTGGCGGCGGCTGCGCGAGGCGGGCATCGCGGCCGCGGGAATGATGGCCTACGAGGCGATGCGGGTGGCCGCGCTGCGACCGCGGCTGGGCCGCGACACCGACGAGCGGACCATCCCGCACGAGGTCGGCTGGATCGGACCGGCGGTGCACCTGGAGAAGGGCTGCTACCGGGGTCAGGAGACGGTGGCCCGGGTGGCGAACCTGGGCCGGCCGCCGCGTCGGCTGGTGCTGCTACACCTGGACGGTGGTGACCTGGACCATCCCGCCGTCGGAGATCCGGTGACCCTCGACGGACGAGTGGTCGGCCGGGTCGGCACCGCGGTGTTGCACCACGAGTTGGGCGGGGTGGCGTTGGCGCTGGTCAAGAGGTCGGTGCCGGTGGACTCGGAGCTGGTGGCCGGGCAGGAGATCGCGGCTCCGGCCCGGATCGACCCCGATTCGGTGACCGACGGGGACTCTGCTGAGCGCCCCGGCCGGGCCGCTCAGCTGCGGGCGGGGAGGCCGGCTCGCCCGTAGGCCGTACCACGTCGCACAGAACTACCGGGGCAAGGTACGGTAGATGGCAGGACATTCATACGAGATGAACGGGGCCGCCGCGTGAAACCGGCCGCCCCTTCCCTGTTGTAAGGGGGACGAGCCATGGGGCGCGGCCGAGCCAAGGCAAAGCAGACGAAGGTGGCCCGCGAGCTCAAGTACAGCTCC
>JAJCYC010000367.1 GCA_029263115.1 Pseudonocardia sp.
GAAGATCGCCGAGGAGACCACCCAGTGGAAGCAGGCCGGGGACCGCTTCAAGGCGATCCTCGAGGAGTGGCGGACCATCCGGGGCATCGACCGCAAGACCGACGAGCAGCTGTGGAAGCGGTTCTCCAAGGCCCGGGACGCGTTCAACCGCCGCCGCGGTTCGCACTTCGCCGATCTCGACCGGCAACGGGCCACCGCCCGAACCCGCAAGGAGGAGCTGGTCGAGGAGGCCGAGCGGATCAGCGAGTCCAACGACTGGGGACCGACGGCCGCCCGGTACAAGCAGCTGATGATCGATTGGAAGGCCGTCGGGCGGGCGCAGAAGGAGGCCGACGACGCGCTCTGGCAGCGCTTCAGGGCCGCCCAAGAAGCCTTCTTCAGCCGGCGCTCCGCGGTGTACTCCGAGCGGGACGCCGAGTTCGGCGCCAACGCCGCCCGCAAGGAGCAGTTGCTGGCCGAGGCGGAGCGGATCGACACCAGGAACCCGGACGCCGCCCGGGCGGCGTTGCGCTCGATCCACGAGCGTTGGGAGGACGCCGGGAAGGTGCCCCGCGAACGCATCCGGGAGCTGGAGGACCGGCTCAAGACCGTCGAGGACCGGGTCCGCGCCGACCTCGACCGGCGGTGGCACCGCTCCGACCCCGAGGTCGACGCCCGGGTCGCGCAGTTCCGCGAGCGGGTCACCCAGTTCGAGGCCCAGGCCGCCAAGGCGCGGGCGGCCGGTGACCTGCGCCGGGCCGAGCAGGCCGAGGGTCAGGCCGAGCAGTGGCGGGAGTGGCTTGCCACCGCGGAGAAGGCCGTCCAGAGCTGACGGTCAGCCCGCATCCGGCGGTCCGGGCGCCGTCTGATCAGCCCTCTGCCCGGCCGCCGGGGCGCGACCAGGCGATCCGCACCCACACCACGGTCAGCACCATCGTGACCAGCAGCGCCAACACCACGCCGAGCCCGGGGCCCGGGGCCCCGGCCGGCGCGGTCTGCCGCGACCACACCGCCCACACCCCGGTCACCACCGAGAACCCGCAACCCAGGGCGCACGCCCAACTCAGCGCCCACAGCCGGGTGAGCAGCGCGGCCGCCGAGCCGACCACCCCCACCAGCACGGCGGTCACCGCAAACAGCCGGGGCAGCAGACCGACACCAGGGGCCGGGTCGCCGAGGGAGATCAGCAGCTCCCATCCGCTGGTCGGCCCGATCCACGGCAGGGCGACGGCCCCGAGCAGACCGAGCACGCCCACGGCGGCGACCACCGCGCCGAGACCGGGGTCGATCCGGGGCCAGCTTCGCCGGCCGGACAGCTCCGCGTCCAGCCGGTCGAGGTCGTCCGACATCGGATCCATCACGCACTCCCCAGCTGGACGTTCGTGCCGCACGGCGCCGCCGGAGCGGGACCGGCCGGCGGGGTGCCCATGCCGGGCAGCCCGAGCACCGTCACGCCCGGAGCGTAGCCGGCCGCGTGCCGCTGACCGGCCGGTGTGCGCCGGTGCGACACCAGCGGCCCGTCCGCCACGAGGTGGTGCGGCGCGGCGTAGCTGACCACCGCCTCCACCACGTCACCCGGGTGCACCGCCGCCGAGCCGGGGGCGAAGTGCACCAGCCGGCCGTCCCGGGCGCGCCCGCTCAGCCGGCGGGTCTCGCGGTCCTTGCGGCCCTCGCCGTCGGCGACCAGCAGTTCCACGCATGCCCCGACCAGCGCCCGATTGAGCTCCCAGGAGATCTCCTCCTGCACGGCCACCAGCCGCTGGTACCGCTCGGTGACCACCTCGCGCGGCACCTGGTCGGGCATGGTGGCCGCCGGGGTGCCGGGGCGCGGCGAGTACTGGAAGGTGAACGCACTGGAGAACCGCGCGGAGCGGACCACGTCCAGGGTGGCCTCGAAGTCCGCCTCGGTCTCGCCGGGGAAGCCGACGATGATGTCGGTGGTGATCGCCGCGTCCGGGATCGAGGCCCGGACCTCCTCCAGGATGCCCAGGTAGCGCGCCGACCGGTACGAGCGGCGCATGGCTCGCAGGATCGCGTCCGAGCCGGACTGCAACGGCATGTGCAGCTGCGGGCAGACCACCGGCGTCTGCGCCATCGCGGCGATCACATCGCTGGTGAAGTCCTTCGGATGCGGAGAGGTGAACCGCACCCGCTCCAGGCCGTCGATCTCCCCGCAGGCCCGCAGCAGCTTGCCGAACGCGGCGCGGTCGCCGAACTCCACGCCGTAGGAGTTGACGTTCTGCCCGAGCAGGGTCACCTCCAGCACCCCGTCGGCGGCCAGCGCGGACACCTCAGCCAGCACGTCGCCGGGCCGGCGATCCACCTCGGTGCCGCGCAGCGCGGGCACGATGCAGAAGGTGCAGGTGTTGTTGCAGCCCACCGAGATCGACACCCAGGCCGCGTAGGCCGACTCGCGGCGGGCCGGCAGGCTGGACGGGAATACCTCCAGGGACTCGCGGATCTCCACCTGCGCGGCCTCGTTGTGCCGGGCCCGCTCCAGCAGCGCCGGCAGCGAGCCCAGGTTGTGCGTGCCGAACACCACGTCCACCCACGGCGCCCGGCGGAGGATCTCGGCGCGGTCCTTCTGGGCAAGGCAGCCGCCGACCGCGATCTGCATGCCCGGGTGGGCGTCCTTCACCGGCCGTAGGTGGCCGAGGTTGCCGTAGAGCCGGTTGTCCGCGTTCTCCCGCACCGCGCAGGTGTTGAACACCACCACGTCGGCCTGCTCACCGTCGGCGGCGCACGAGTACCCGGCGGACTCCAGCAGCCCGGACAGCCGCTCGGAGTCGTGCGCGTTCATCTGGCACCCGTAGGTGCGGAGGGCGTAGCTGCGGCTCACCGGCCCAGGGTAGTTGCCGCTTCGCGGCCCGTGCGTGGCGAGTGCGGCTACAGCCGCACCCGCCAGTCACGGGCTCCGCTGGTGCGCGCGGGGTCCGACCGGCAGGATCCGCGGATGAACCCCGGTGGACCGTCGAGCGGGCGCGCGCTGGGCAGGCGTGCGCTGCTGCGTGGCGCGCTGGTCGGCGCCGGGCTGCTGCTCGACCCACCGGCTGCGCGCGACCGTTCGAGGGCACCCGGTTGACGCTGGCCACCGGGGTGCCGGCGGGGTGTACTACGCGCTCGGCGGGGCGCTGGCCGAGGCCTGGCAGCGGGAGCTGCAGCTGGCCGAACGACCCACCGTCCGGGGCAGCGCCGGTTCGCCCGAGAACCTGGCCGTGCTGGCCGGCGGGCTCGCGGACGTGGTGTTCAGTGCCGCGGACGTGGTCGACGGCGCCGCGGCCGTGCCGCCCGAGCGTGCGCCCAGGGCCCTGGCCCGGGTCTACGACCACGTGGTGCAGCTGGTGGTACCAGCCGACTCACCGATCACCGAGGTGGCCGCGCTGCGCGGCCGACGGGTCTCGCTGGGTGCCACAGACTCCGGGGTGACGGTGATCGCCAACCGGGTGCTGGCCGCCGCCGGGCTGGCCGCCGAACGCGACCTGACCGCGCTGCGGCTGGGCATCGACGACTCGGTGATCGCGTTGCGCGAGGGCGGCCTCGACGCGTTCTTCTGGTCCGGTGGGCTACCCACCGGCGGGGTCGCCGCCCTCGCCTCGGCCCGCCCGATCCGGCTGCTGGACCTGGGGCCGATCGTGCCCGCGCTGCGCGGGGCCTACCCGGTGTACGACGTGGGCACCGTGCCGGCCAGCCTCTACCGGATAGCGGAGCCGGTGGCCACCGTGCTGGTGCGCAACTTCCTGCTGGTGGCCGCGAGCATGCCCGACGACCTGGCCGCCGCCCTGGTCGCCGCCCTGCTCGAGCAGCGTGAGCTGCTGGTGGCGGCGAACAGCGCGGGCCGGGCGATCGACCGACGCTCGGCCATCGGCACCCAGCCGGTCCCGCTGCACCCGGGCGCCCGGCGCTACTACCAGGGCACCAAGATCGGCTGATCGGGGATCGACTAGGTGGCCGGTGTCGAACAGCCGGTTCGGGACTGAGATCTGCTCGGTAGGCGGGTCATGCGGGCTCCTGGAGGGGGTCGGGATGCGGTTCAGCTGGGCTGCGTGGTGCTCCGTGGTGCCGTCCCAGGCCGTGATCC
>JAJCYC010000368.1 GCA_029263115.1 Pseudonocardia sp.
TCGTTCTGCAGCCCGACCACCGCGCCGCGGTCCACCCCGATGGCGCCGATCTCCGCAGCTCCCTGCCGGATCGGCAGCGCCAGCATGTCCGCCGCTCCGGGTAGCTCATGCAGGGACCCGGACCATTCGCGGGCGCCCGAGTCCGCCCCGTCTCCCGCGGACCAGCCGTAGGTGCGGTCGCGCAGGCCCGGGCGCAGCACGGTGAGCCGGCAGGAGCTCGCGCCCAGCGCGCGCCCGATGGCCTCGGCCACCGCCGCCAGGTTGGGCCCGCCGGCCTGGGATCCGGACAGCGCGGCAACGTCGGCCAGTACCCGGTAGGGAGTCGGCCGGCTGCCGTAGAGCAGCCGCTCCACCAGCTGCTCCACCCGCTGGTACAGCGGCAGGAACCCCACCGAGCACACCAGCGTGGCCGCGATCGAGGCCCACGCGGTCGGCAACCCGTACAGCCGGTCGATCACCGCGCGGACGACCACCCAGCCGCCACCGATCAGTACCACCACCAGCACCGAGGCCAGCCCACGGCTGAACACCCGCTCGGCGAACCACAGCCCGCCCCGTCGGGTGGCGACCAGCGCGGCGGCGGCGATCGCCACGGCGGACAACCGGGAGAACCAGAACAGCAGCGCCGTGGGTTGGGCGGCCGAGCCGGGAGCCGTCGGGTCCACCAGGGTCAACCCCGGTTGGCGCAGGAACAGCAACACGAACGTGATCAGCGCGAGCACCACGATGGTGCCGAACGCGCCGACCAGCGCGCTGAACAGCAGCCGAGCCTGGGTGCGCAGGTCGGCGGTGGCGCCGCGGACGGTGCGCCGGCGCAGGGCGGCCAACCCGACCAGGGGCACCGCGAACCCGAAGAACAGGATGCAGCTCACCGTGTGCGGCAGCAGCGCGGTGCCGACCCCGACCAGGACCAGGCTGGCCGCTCCCGGCAGCAGCACCGGCAGCAGCACCGGCAGCCGCCCGGCTGCCGGTGCTGCCTGTGTGGCCGCCGTGGTGGCCGAGCCGGGGCGCAACCGCCAGCGCCCGGTCGGGAACAGCAGCAGCGCCACGATGTAGGCCGCGCACGCCACACCGTGCAGCTGCACCTGGTGGAGCTGCCCGATGCCCAGCCCGACCGCGCGCTCCACCGCCGCGGTGGCCCCGTGCGCCTGCAGGTTGAACGCCCCGGCCGAGCCGACCATCGCCAGCGCCAGCAGCCGGGCCACCCAGCTGCCCCGGGCCCGGGTCAGCAGCACCACGGCCAGCAGCAGGCTCAACCCGGAGAAGGTGTAGTCCAGGACCGCCTGGCCCAGGGGCTCCGCCCGCCCGGCCGCGTCGAGCACCCCGGCCGCCCAGGTGCTGCCCCCGCCGGCCGCCGCGACCACGGCGTCGCGGGTCGCGGTCGAGTGCGCGGCCGCCGCGACCAGCGCCCCGAGTGCCAGCCACGGCAGCGAGAACACCGTGGTCAGCGCCAGGACCAGCCAGTACACCACCAGCAGCGGTCGGAGTGTCACCCCGGCACTCCGATCCGCGGGCCTGCCCCCACGGTCGGCTCCAGTGCCTCGGGCAGCCACGCGCGCAGCTCGATGCCGCCGGCCGCATCCTCGGTGACCTGCACGTCGCCGCCCAGCGCGGCCAGCCGCTCCACGTCGTCGGCCAGCTCGGCGAGCACCTCGGCGGCCGGCTTGGGCGGCGCGGGATCGTCCAACCGCACGGTCAGCCGCGCCTCGGAGTGCTCCAGGAACACCCGCAACGGGTGCACCGCCGGCCGGTCGCCCAGGTGCGCCATCGCCGAGGCCGCCAGGTAGTAGATGCCCGACTCGACCTCCCAGGCCAGCCGCTCGGGCAGGCTCCCCGAGAGCCGTACGGTCCTGGGCAGATCGGTGGCGACCTCTTCGAGCGCGCCGAACGGGCCCTGGTCGCGCAGCACCGCCGGGTACACGCCCCGGGCGATCACCCGGAACCGTTCCAGCAGCTCGTCGAGCGAGACCCGGGCACGGCGCAGCGTGTCCCGCGCGGCTTCGGCGGCGAAGTCTGCGTCGTCGGCGACCTCCTCCTCGGTGATCGCCGCGGCCGCCTCGTCGAACTGGTCGGCCAGCGCGGCCATCCGGTCGGTGGTCACCCCGGCCAGTTCGCCGACCAGCCGGCGACGCTCCACCTCGCGGGCGGTGGTCAGTCGCTGCCGGGACGCGGCGAGCTCCTCGGCCAGCTCGTCGGCCCGGCGGACCCGTTCGTGCAGCTCGGCGTTCAGCGCGACCCCGCGCAGCAGCATCGCCGCCCCGTTGGCCACGTCGGTCATCAGCCGGCGGTCTGCCGAGGTGAACGGGTGTGCCGGCTTGCTCACCGCCAGCACGGCCCGCAGCTCGGTGCCGTCGAGCACCGGCACGACGTGGTCGGTGTCCGGGCGGGCCAGCAGCAGCGCGAGGTTGTCGACCGTGTGGCCGGCCGGCTGCCCCCCCGGCGGGTAGCACGCGGCACTGACCAGCCGGTCGCGCACCGCCAGCCACAGCACCGCGCACTGGGCGCCGGTGCCCTCGGCGAGCACCCGGGCCAGCCCCGGCATGGCCTGGTCCAGCGAGCCGGCGCGCACCCGGGCGGCGGTCTCGGCGAGCGCGGAGTAGGGCGTCTTACCGGTGTCGTGCGCGACCAGCTGGAGCATCCGGTCGACCCCGCGCAGCAGCACCGGCAGCCCGACGACCGCGATCGCGGCGGCGGCGATCGGCAGCAGCACGGCCAGCTCGCCGGTTCGCCCCGAGCCGCCGAGGCCGCCGATCACCACCGAGAACACCACGGCGACCGCGCACGAGACCAGGAGCAGCCGCAGCGCCCGCACCAGGACCGTCCGCTCCATGCGGGCCAGTATGGTCTGCGCTGTGGCTCCGGACGACACATCGCCTCGCCCCGGTGTCGGCCGGCGCGCGCTGGTCACCGGGGCCGGCGCAGGCGGTCTGGCGGCGCTCGGCGCGGCCCTGGCCGGCTGCGGCGCGGGTGGCCGTGCAGGTGGCGGGGCCGAGGTCGGGCCGGGCGGCTCCGGGCCCGCGGCGTCGGGTGCCCCGGGAGTGCGCGGGTCCGCTCCAGGGGTGCCGGCGGCGCCCGGGCCGCCGCCGGACCCGAGCGCCGGTGGCGGCGGCGCGGGCACCCGGCTCGGCGCGGCCGCGGACGTGCCGGTCGGCGGTGGGGCGGTGTTCGAGGCCTGGGAAGTGGTGGTCACCCGCCCGGGCGCCGAGGACTACCGGGGCTTCACCGCGGTGTGCACGCATACCGGGTGCACCGTCGCGCGGGTCGCCGACGGGCTCATCGAGTGCCCCTGCCACGGAAGCCGCTTCCGGCTGGACGGTTCGGTGGCAGCCGGCCCGGCGCCCCGGGCTCTGGGCGAACGGGCGGTCACCGTCGTGGACGGCCAGATTTTACTGAGCTGACCGGTGCGGGCCTAGCCAAACGCGTGATCGCTGGCCACACTTCCGGAGTAGGTGCTCGGACATGCCCGTGTCCGGGTCACGGTGCGCGGCTGGCGGGGAGACGGCAGTGGGACAGACCGATCAGTGGTCCACGGAGTTCAACACGCCACCGACGGCGCCACCCCCACCACCCCGCTCGGGGCGGATCCTCGCCGTGCTGGCGCTGGTCGCGCTCGTGGCGGTCGCGGTGGCCGCGGTGGCGGTGCTGAACGGTGGTGGCGGGCCCGCGCCCACGCCCGGTGTGCCGGCGGTGGTCAGCGCCGGCCCGCTGACCGAGGTGAAGATCCCGGTGGGCACCAGCGTGCCCACGCCGACCGTCGGGGCCAGCGTGTTCGTCGGCCCCACCCCCGGGTACCTGGAGATCGCGCCCAACGGCGCCTACGGCTACATCGCGAACCGGGCGGCCGGCGTGCTCACCGTGTTCGACGCGGTGCGCAACACGGTCACCGGCACCATTCCGGTGAAGGGCGGCGGCCCGCAGTTCGTGGCGTTCGCGCCGGACGGCAACCGCGCCTACATCAGCATCTTCAACACCGAACGCACGGTGAACGAGGTCGGCGTGCTGGACACCGCGACCGGGGCGTTCATCGCCCGGGTGCCGGTGGGCATCCGGCCGTTCGCGCTGGACGTCAGCCCGGACGGGCGCTGGGTGTACGTGCCCAACCACGACTCCGGCAACATCACCGTGATCGACACCGTGACCAACGAGGTGAGCGGCGACATCAAGGTCGCGCCCAACCCGCACTGGCTGGACATCTCGACCGACGGCACCCGGGTCTGGGCGGCCAACCACGAGTCGAACGTCATTTCGGTGATCGACACCTCGAACAACGCGGTGCTGGGCACGGTCAAGGTGGGCAGCAGCCCGCACAGCATCGTGGCGCACCCGACGAAGCCGTTGGTGTTCAACGTCAACTACGACAGCAGCACCGTGTCGGTGACCGACACCAGCACGAACACCGTGGTGGCCACCGTGCCCACCGGCAGCCACCCGCAGGACATCACCCTCGCCGCCGACGGCCGGCACGCGTACCTGGCCTGCGTCGACCAGAACGCCGTCCAGGTGCTGGACACCTCGACCTTCAAGATCACTTCGACCGTCCCGGTGGGCAAGAGCCCGACCAGCGTCGCGGTGTCCCCGGACGGCCGGCAGGCCTACGTGACCAACCTGGCCGACGGCACCATCACGGTCCTCAACATCGCCGGCACCGCCTGAGCAGGGACTCCTCAGCGCCGATGGTTCGCCGCCGACGCTCGCTCCGCTCCTCGCCCGCTGCGATGCTCACTCGCTGGCGGCTCAGCCCACGCCGCGCTGGGAGCGGAGGTAGGTGAGCACCGCGAGCACCCGGCGGTGGTGCTCGGAGGCGTCGGTGTGCAGGCCGAGCTTGGAGAAGATGTTGGCGATGTGCTTCTCCACCGCCTTCGGCGTGACGAACAACTGCCCGGCGATGCCGTTGTTCGAGCGGCCCTCGGCCATCAGCCGCAGCACGTCGATCTCGCGCTCGCTGAGCGTGGAGACCGCGTCCTTCTTGTTGCCGCGGGGTCGCTCGACCAGCCGCTTAGCGAGCACCGGCTCGATGACGATCTCGCCGGCGGCGATCCGGTCCAGGGTGTCGGTGAGCACCTCGACGCTGCCCACCTTCTCCTTGAGCCGGTAACCGATGCCGTCGGTGCCGATCTGCAGGATGCGCATGAGGTAGTGCGACTCGGCGTAGTGCGACAGGAACAGCAGCCCCATCTCCGGGTGCACCGCGCGCAGCCGCTCGGCGGTGGTCAGGCCGCCGTCGGGCTCCGGGGGCATCCGGATGTCCAGGATCGCCACGTCGGCCTGCTCGGTGGCCAGCAGCGCGTACAGCTCGTCGCCGCCGGCTACCGCGCCGACGATCTCGTGCCCGGCCGCTTTCAGCAGCATCAGCAGCCCCTCGCGGAACAGGGCACCATCTTCGGCCAGCGCTACTCGCATGGAATCCTCACCGTGATCGTGCGGCCGTCGACCGGCGTGCTCTCCGTTGCGGAGCCGTGCGCCGCAACGAGTACCGACCCGCCGAGCGGCCGCGCGTGGTCATGGACGTGTTCAGCATGGCAGGCGGTGACGCCGCGCAGCGAGAGCACCAGGTCGGCTCCGTCGCGGCGAACCGTCACCTCGACCGGGCCCGGGTGGACGGCCGAGTCCGCGGCGGCCAGCAGGCAGTCGCGGACGGTGAAGTAGGCGGCCCCCTCCACCGCGGCCCCGAACCGCTCCTCGTCGGCCCGCACGGTGGCCCGCATTCCGGCCTGGTCGACCAGCTCCCGCAGGGCGGCGCCGAGGCCGGCCTCGTCCAGCAGCGCAGGGTAGATCTCGTTGGCCACCGCACGCAGCTCGTCCAGCACGGCGTGCAGCTCGTCCTGCAGCTCGCCGACCGCGCGCTCGAACCGGTCGTCGTCCGGGCGCAGCAGCCCCAGGCGCAGCGACAGTGCGGAGATCCGCAGCGAGGCCCCGTCGTGCAGCTGGCGCTCCAACCGGATCCTCCGCCGCCACCTGTCGGCGCCGAGGCCCATCGGCGAATGATCTCCGACCTGGTGGGTGGCGGGAAGGGTGCACACCCCAGACGAAGGTAGGGTTTTCCCTATTGTGCCCGTGGCAGCGGGCAGCCTCGTCGTCCGGTGGGAGGGGTGCGGTCGGTGGCCTATCGTCTGGGCGTTGATCTGGGCACCACGTTCGTGGCCGCCGCGATCACCTACGAGTCGCAGATCGAGATGGTCACCCTGGGCGACCGGTCGGTGGTCACGCCGTCGGTGGTGTATCTGCGTGAGGACAATGCGCTGGTCACCGGCGAGGCGGCGCACCGGCGGGCGCCGAGCAGCCCGGACCGGGTGGCCCGGGAGTTCAAGCGCCGCCTGGGCGATCCCACCCCGGTGATGCTGGCCGGCGCGCCGCACGCGGTCACCGACCTGCTGGGCGCGGTGCTGCGCGACGTGGTCGCCAAGGTCTCGCAGACCGAGGGCGAACAGCCGGAGCGGGTGATGCTGACCCACCCGGCGAACTGGGGGCCCTACCGGCGGGGGCTGTTCGAGGAAGTGCCCCGGCTGGCCGGTATCGCCGATGCGCTGACCACCACCGAGCCGGAGGCCGCCGCCGCCCACTACGCCGCCTCCCGGCAGTTGAACGAGGGTGACACGGTCGCGGTCTACGACCTCGGCGGTGGCACGTTCGACGTCACGGTGCTGCGCAAGCAGGCCGACGGGATCGAGATCCTGGGCACCCCGGAGGGCATCGAGCGGCTCGGCGGCATCGACTTCGACGAGGCGGTGCTCAGCCACATCAACTTCGCCTCCGACGGCGCGCTCGCCGAGCTCGACGTGCGGGACCCGTCCATCGCGGTCGCGTTGGCCCGGCTGCGGCAGGACTGCGTGCTGGCCAAGGAGAGCCTGTCGGTGGACACCGAGACCTTGATCCCGGTGTTCCTGCCGGGGCGCAACTTCGACGTGCGGATCACCCGGGAGGACTTCGAGAAGCTGGTCCGGGCCCAGGTGGAGTCGACGATCGGCGCGCTGTCCCGGACGCTGCGCTCGGCGCGGATCGAGCCGGCCGAGCTGAACGCGGTGCTGCTGGTCGGCGGGTCGTCCCGGATCCCGCTGGTGGCCGAGATGGTGTCGGCGGAGTTGGGCCGGCCGATCGTGGTGGACACCCACCCCAAGTACGCGGTCGCGCTCGGTGCCGCCACTCTCGCCGCGACCGCGCCGGGCGGCCCGGGGCCTCGCGCGTCGGCGGCCCCGCCGCTACCACCGAAGCCACCGGCCGAGCCGGAGCAGCCCACCAGGGCACTGCAGCAACTGCTGCCGTCGGCACCGGTCGCTGCGTCCGGCGCGGTGCCGACCTCGTCCACCTCGTCGGCCTACATGTCGCCGCCCACGCCACCGCCGTCCGGGCAGAACGGCCCGCCGGGCGCGCCACCGGCCCCGCCGGCCGGCACCACCTCGAGCCCGCCGCCGAGCGCACCGCCCAGCCCGCCGTCGAGTGCGCCACCCGGGCCGCCGCCGGCGCAGAACACCCCGTCGTCGGCATACCAGCAGGCGGCCTACCAGCCGCCCCGCGACCCGTCCGGCTACCAGCCGCCCGCAGGTGGCTACCAGCCGCCCGGTGGCGGCACGGGCTACCCGCCGGCCGACCCGCACGGGGCGCCGGAACAACCGGCCTGGGGCCAGCCCCAGTACCCCGCCGGGGCGCCGGAGCAGAACCAGTACCCGGCCCAGTACCCCGAGCAGAACCCCTACCAGGGCCAGCCGCAGGAGTACGGGCAGTACCCGGGCTACGGACCGCCGACCGGCTCCGGGCAGTACCCGTACCAGGGTCAGCCGCAGCAGTGGCACCAGGACCCGCCGCAGGGATCCGCACCGGGCAGCGGCGCCGGGCAGTCCGTGGGCCGGGCCATCGCCTACGGGCTCGCCCTGGTGGTGCTGGCCGTGGTGGTGGCGTACCTGGCCTTCACCGTGGTCAGCAAGCTGCGCGGGCTCGGCTGAGACGGGGGTTTGCCCCACCTCGGTCGGCGGGTGTCCACCGCCGCGTCCGGGGGTCTGCTCGATGTCGCGGCGGCCTCGCCGGCGCGATGCTTCTCGTGTCCGGGAGAACCCGGCGAACCGGGAAGGGAGCGCCGCCATGACCACCATGACCAGCACGCTGAGCAGCCGGGACCGCGCGGTGCTGCGGGCCGTCGCCGCCGGGCGGTGCACGGTGTCCGGTGCGCACGCCGACACCCTCACCATCGACGGGCTGTGCTGCGCCGACCAGTTCGTCGGCCCGAGGTTGGCCGGGGCCGGCCTGATCGCCTGCCGCGCGGGCGCCACGGGTCCCGGGCCGGCCCGGCTGACCGATTCCGGGCGCGCCCAGCTCGCCGTATGACTCCGCGCGTCGGGACGCCGAACCGGTGGCCCGACCGCCGAGGGTAATGATCGTCGGGGCCGCTCCGATGGTCCCCGGGGCAACGGATGCCTCCACGTAACAATTCGATCGTCGATTCCGCCGGCCTGCGCGGCTAGCATCAGCCCTCGCGCACCAGGGAGAACGCCAGATGAGCTACAGCCTCGGAGTCGATCTCGGGACCACCTTCGTGGCGGCCGCGATCGCGCACCCGACCCAGATCGAGATGTTCACCCTGGGTGACCGGTCGGTGGTGGCCCCGGCGGTGGTGTACCTGCGCGAGGACGGCGCGGTGGTCACCGGAGAAGCGGCGAACCGGCGTTCGGTGAGCAACCCCGACCGGGTCGGGCGGGAGTTCAAGCGGCGGATGGGTGACCCCACCCCGGTGATGCTGGCCGGCGCACCGCACGCGGTGACCGACCTGCTGGCCGCGGTACTCCGCGACGTGCTGACCCGGGTCGTGCAGAACGAGGGGGAGCGGCCCGAGCGGGTGGTGCTGACCCACCCGGCCAACTGGGGTCCGTTCCGCCGCGGCCTGTTCGAGCAGGTGCCGGTGCTCGCCGGGTTGGAGGGCGCACACCTGACCACCGAGCCCGAGGCTGCGGCCGCGCACTACGCCGCGTCCCGTGACCTCGGCGAGGGCGAGGTGGTCGCGGTCTACGACCTCGGCGGCGGCACGTTCGACGCGACGGTGCTGCGCAACCACGCCGACGGTGTGGAGATCCTCGGCGAGCCGGAGGGGATCGAGCGACTCGGCGGCGTCGACTTCGACGAGGCGATCCTCAACTTCGTCAACTACACCTCCGGCGGCGCGCTCAGCGAGCTCGACCTGCGCGACCCGCAGACCGGTATCGCGATGGCCCGGCTGCGGCAGGACTGCGTGCTGGCCAAGGAGACGTTGTCGATCGACAACGAGACGATCCTGCCGGTGTTCCTGCCGGGCCGGCACTTCGACGTCTCGATCACGCGTTCCGAGTTCGAGGACCTGGTGCGCGCGCCCGTCGAGTCGACGATCGGGGCGCTGTCGCGCACCCTGCGGTCGGCCGGTGTGTCGCCGGACGAGCTGTCGGCGGTGTTGCTGGTGGGCGGGTCCTCGCGGATTCCGCTGGTCGGTCGGATGGTGTCCGAGGAGCTGGGCCGGCCGACCGTGGTGGACACCCACCCGAAGTACGCGGTCGCGCTCGGTGCCGCCACCCTGGCCCGGTCGGCCGCCCGGGCTCCCCGGTCCGCGGCTACCGCACTGGCCGGGCTGACCAGCAACGGGCACGGCGGGACGAACGGCCAGAACGGGCGGAGCGGGTCCGGTGGGCGCGCGCCCGGTACCGAGGCCGCTCCGGCCGCCACCGGCGTCCTCACCCACCCGGACCCGCCGGGCCCGGACCAGCCGGCGGGGACCGACCGCGTGGCGGGGGCCGACCGGCCGGCTGGGACAGACCAACTGGCAGGGACCGACCGGGCCGTGGGGACAGACCGGCCGGCGGGCCCGAGGGCACCGGCGGGACCGGAGCGGCCGGACTCCCCGGCGGTAGCCGACCGGCCGGAGCGGTCCGGCCCGCCGACCGGAGCCGGCCGTTCGGTGCCGAACGATCCGCCGGTCAGGCCGGCGAACAGGGGGGCGTCGTTGCCGGGTGTCCCGCTGACCGCGCGCCCCGGCTCGGGGCCCGTTGGCTCCGGGACCGCCGGATCCGGCACTGTGGCCGGATCTCCGGCGCCGCCGAGCAGCGATCCCAGTCGCGGCGGTACCCCCCGCCCGCCGGCCTTCGGTGGTGCGGCGGCGGCCGCGACGGGCCCGGGCCTGGCTGCGCCACGCCCGTCGGTCCAGCCGTCGACATCGTCCCCGGACGACCGGTGGTCCGCCGACCCCGCCGTGTCGCCCGCCGGCCCACCGGCCGAGCGCTCGGCCCGCGGCGGCCTGAGCTGGGCCGCCCTGGGCGTCGGCGCGGCGGCCGTGCTGGTGATCGGGGTGGTGCTGGCGTTCGCGCTGCACTGGTTCGGGCTGCCGTCCCTCGGCGGCGGGACCGATGCGGCGGCGGGCTCGACGCCGAACACGGTGGCCGCCGCTCCGGCCGAGCCGGTCGTCCGCAAGTCGAGCCTGCCGGTGCCCAGCCTCGGCGCGGCGATCCCGGTGGGGGCCACCCCCGGGTTCGCGGCGGTGTCCCCGAACGGCCGCCAGGTCTACGTGGCCAACCGCGGCGCGAAGGTCGTCACGGTCGTGGACACCGCGGTCAACCAGGTCACCGCGACCATCCCGGTGGACGCCGGGCCGCCGCAGTTCCTCACGTTCGCCCCGGACGGCAAGCGGGTGTACGTGAGCATCTTCAACCCCGAGCGGACGATCGCGGCCATCGGCGTGCTGGACACCACGACGAACAAGATCGTCTCCACCATCCCGGTGCGGACCAGGCCGTTCGTGGCGGCGGTGACCAAGGACGGCAAGTACCTCTGCGTCCCCAACCACGACTCCGGCACCCTCTCGGTGATCGACACCCAGGCGCTGGCCGTGGTCAAGGAGATCAAGGTTGCGCCCAACCCGCACTGGGTCGAGTTCTCGCCCGACGGTTCGCGCGCCTACACCGCCAACCACGAGTCGAACCTGATCTCGGTGCTGGACGTGGCCACCGACGCGGTCCTCGCCGAGGTACCGGTCGGCACCAGCCCACACTCGGTCGCGGTCAACCCCGAGCGGCCGCTGGTGGCGAACGTCAACTACGACGGTGCCTCGGTGACGTTCATCGACACCAACACCAACCAGGTCACGGCGACCGTGCCGGTGGGCAAGAACCCGCAGGAGATCAGCTGGTCACCGGACGGTCGGCACGCCTACGTGGCCAACGTCGGCGACGGCACCGTGTCGGTGATCAGCGCCGACGAAGCCCGGGTCACCGCGACGATCCCCACCGGACGCAGCCCAACCAGCGTCGCGGTGCTGCCCGACGGCGCTACCGCATACGTGACCAACCTGGACAGCGGCACGCTGACGGTGCTCAACATCGGCGGCTGAGCGCACCCGAACCCGTCGACGGCGTTCGCCTGGACGTGCTGTTCGTCGGGTGCGGCCCAGGTCCAGCGGTACCCCGTCGCCGCCAAGCACCGCCGGGGTGACGCAGGCGTCGCACAACAGCCGCCGCAGCTGCGCGGCGGAGCTGTACCCGCCGAACTCCAGGGTGGTGCCGCGGGCGTGTTCGGCCGCGTCGGTATGGGGCGTCTCCGATGGGGTCTGCCCTACCTCGGACGGCGGGTTGCCCCCCGGACCGACGGGGGAGTGCTCGATGGCCCGGCGCCCCGTTCCGGCGGATTCTTGCGGGATCGGCCGCAGCCGCGGACGCGGCGGCCGGACCAGCAGGAGCACCCCAGTGGAGGACCCCATGACCACCCCGACGATGACGCCAGCCACCGGTACGACCTTCGGCCCGCTGGACCGCTGTGACCGCTGCGGGGCCCGCGCGCTGGCCCGGGCCGTGCTGCCGTGCGGGGGCGAGCTGCTGTTCTGCGGCCACCACGGTCGGCGATTCCGCGCGGCGCTGCTGGACCTGGGCGCCACGGTCCACCCCGCCGGCTGAGTCCCGCCGGGTGCCGGGTCGAAGGCTGAGTCGTCGGCCGGATCCAGGGCCGCCGCATCCAGGGCCGCATCGAGGGCCGAGTCGCGCTTGGCGGCCAGTTCGGCCTTGGTGAACACCGGGACCTCGATCATCGGCGGGATGCCGGTGCTCTCGTAGCAGCGACCGTCGGGGTCGAGCCCGGAACGAGTCGTCGCGGGGGTCGTACTCCTCGAACCTGTTGATCCGCAGGTAGCCCCGGCCGTCGGGCAGCTCGGTGAACACCCACCCGCCCGGCAGCCGGCGGAACTGTCGGGCCGAGTGCGCTCAGCGGGCAGATTGCAGCGCGGCGTCCAGGGCCGGGTCCTGGTTGGCGGCCAACTCGTCCGGGGTGAACACCGGGGTGCGGACGGTCGGCGGGATGCCCGGCCCCTCGTAGGATCGCCCGTCGGGACCGAGGTAGCGCTCGTTGCCCAGGGTCACTGTCCACCCGTTGGGCAGTTGCCGGTCGAGCGTGTCGGCGAAGACGCCCTGGGTGGTCGAGCCGATCCGGGGTGGTTGCGGGACCCGGGCCATCATGCCCAGCACGAATGTCTCGCCCGCGCTGACCGTCATGTCGCTGGTGAGCAGGGTGACCGGCCCGGTGTAGCGGGGTCCGTCGGCCGGGGTCACGGTGACCAGCTGTGCGCGGCCGAACCCGTTCGGTTCCGTAGGGTGGTTGCGCACCGCCTTGGTGTAGGCCGGGTACGGGCGGTCGGTCAGCCGCCCGGCGACCTGCAACGCCAGCGCGTCGTCGCCGCCGGAGTTGTTCCGGACGTCGATCACCAGCGAGCGCATCGACCGGACCCGGTCCGGCGTGAACACGGCGTCGAGCGCGCGGGCCAGCACGGCGCTGCTCGCCTGGAACGTGTCGTCGTCCTCGTCGTACTCCTCGAACGCATCGATCCGCAGGTAACCCCGGCCGCCGGGCAGCTCGGTGAACGCGATCGCATCGTCGGCGAACCGCTGGAACTCGCCCGCTCCGAGGGCCCGCAGGTGGTTGTCCACCGCCCGGCCGGTCGTCCGGGCCGACAGCTCCCGGGTCCCCTGGCGCAGACCGGCGAACTCCAGGTCGTTGTCCGAGTCGTTCGAGCCCTCGATCCCGGTGTGGGTGTCGCCGAACGGCTCGATCATCTCCCGCAGGATGCCGAACAGCTCCTGGTCGTCCGTGCTCGCGGTGACCCGGGGACGGTACCGGTCGCGCACCGCCGCCCAGTCGACCTGCTTGCCGGCCAGCGAGTTGTAATTCTCGGCGAACGTCGCCCAGAACACGTCGAAGGTGGTGACCGGGTCGCCGGCCGGCTTGCGGGCGCAGAGCTCCGGAACCGCCGGCAGCGGCAGCAGGTCGACGTCGGCAGCGGTGCCGATCACGTGCACGGTCGCGCCGCCGTCCGGTCGGATCCGCAGGGTCTGCTCGGCGGTGTCGTCGCTGCCGAACTCCAGTGCCCCGTCCGGGTCCGCACCGCCCGTGCGTTCCAGCTGTTCGCCGCGCAGGCAGCTGATCGCGGTCACCTCGTAGACCGCCAGCCGGTTGCCGCGCAGCGCGTACACCCAGCCGTAGCCGTCCGAGCGCCACACCCGTTCGGGTTGCGCCGCGCTTCCCCCCGGAGCGCCTGCGGGCGTGCCGCAGCCGGCGAGCACCGCCACCAGAGCGACCAGCAGGGCGGCGGCCGGAAGCGTCCGCCCGCGGCCCCGGCTGTTCCCACCGGGTCCGCCCCGGCCCCGGCCGCCGACCCGGTCGCGTGATCGGATGTGTACGCGGCTGATCATCTGACCATACTGGCCCGCCGTGCCCGATCCGAGCTGTGGGCTCGCTACGAATCCGCTGTGGACAGCCCGGATCCGGTCGGGCTGCCGCACGCGCCGTGGACCGGGCAGCTCTGAACGGTGCGCGCGGAATCGGCCGGACCGTCGTGGTCGGCTTCAGTTCGCGGCGTCGAGGGCGGAGTCGGCGGCACGTTCCAGCTCGTCGTCGGGGAACACCGGGGTGGTCACCGTGGGCGGGATGCCGGCTCCCTCCCAGTTGCGGCCGTCCGGCCCGACGTAGTCCTCGTTGCCGAGGCTGAACGACCACCCGTTCGGCAACCGGCGGGTCATACTGTCGGCGAACACCCCCTGGGTGGTCGTCCCGATCCGGGCCGGCGCCGGGGTGCGTCCCATCATCGTCTGGATGAACGTCTCCCCGGCGCTGACCGTCATGTCGCTGGTCAGCAGGTGGACCGGGCCGGTGAACTGCGGGCCGTCGGCCGGAGTGACACTCGCCGGGTGGGCCCGCGCGTGCCGGGCCGGATCGTCCGGATCGTTGCGCGCGGACTTGGTGAACCCGACGTACGGGCGGTCGGTCAAGCGCCCGGCGACCAGCAGCGACAGCGCGTCGTCGCCACCGGTGTTCAGCCGCACGTCGATGATCAGCGAGCGCAGTGCCCGCACCCGCGACTCGGTGAACACCGCGTCGAGCATCCGGTCCAGCTCGGGCTTGCTGGCCAGGTGCGAGTCGTCGTCGGGGTCGTAGCCCTCGAACGCGGTGATCCGCAGGTAACCGCGGCCGTCGGGCAGGTCGGCGTACACCAGTTTGCGCCCGGCGAACGCCCGGAACCGGGTCACTCCGAGCTCACGCAGGTGGTTGTCGACCGCCTCGATGACCGGTCGCTCTGGCAGCTCGCGGGTGCCCGGCCGCAGCCCGAAGAAGTCCCGGTCCCTGGAGGCGGTGACCCCGGTGTGCACATCCCCGAGCGGCTCGATCATCGCGCGCAGGATGCCGAAGAGCTCCGCCGACCCGGTTTCCCCGTCCACCCTCGGCCGGTACCGGTCGCGGACGGCGGCCCAGTCGACGTTCTTGCGGTCGAACGAGTTGTAGTGCTCGGCGAACGTCGTCCAGAACACGTCGAACGTGGTCACCGGGTCGTCCGCGACCCCGATCGTGCATTCCTCCGGAAGACCGGGCAGTGGAAGCAGGTCGATGTCGGCGGCGGTGCCGAGCAGCCGCAGCGTCGCGCGGCCGTCATCGCCGGGACGCACCGTCTGCTCGGCGACGTCGTCCTCGCCGAAGCGCAGCACGCCGTCCGGGTCGGGTCCGCCGATCTGCCGGAGGGTCTCGGCCGGCAGGCAGCTGATCCGGGTTGTCTCGTAGACCCGCAGCCGGCCGTCACCCAACACGTAGGTCCAGCCGTAACCGTCGGTGCGCCACACCCGCTCCGGTGCGCCGGACGTCCCGGGCGGCGCCGACGGCCCGGCACAGCCGGCCAACAACATGATCAGTGCAGCGACGGTCGCGGTGAGCGTCGCGGCCGGTGCCGGTCGGTAGGGCACCGGTCGGGTCGCCACCACCGGTCGGGTCTGCACTACCGGCCGGGGTTCCCGCGCCGCCGGCGCTCCTCCTCCAGCGCCCGCTCCAGCTCGGCGACCCGGTCGAGCAGGGCGGCGTTGTCCGCGCCGTCGGGCCGGGCCGCGGCCGGAGGGTGCACCGGCTGGGACCCCCCGGGTGGGCCGTAGCCGGCGGGCCCGGGCCGGGACTGGCCGGCTTGCGGGTATCCCGGTTGCGGGTACCCGGGTTGTACGTACCCCGGTGGCGGGTAGCCGACCGGCGGGTTTCCGGGCCGCACCTGCTCGGCCGGCGCGTACCCCGGTGGCGCATGGCCAGGTGGCGCATGGTCCGGTGGCGCATAGCCGGGCTGCGGGGCCGCCGGCAGCACGCGGGCCACCGACGGCGGCAGCGCGGCCATCGGTGGCGCTGCACCGTCGGGCAGCGCCCCGGGCCGCCGCACCACCGGCAGCACCATGGTCTGCTGGATCGCGTCCGACGGGCGTTCGATGCCGCGGACCTCGTTCGCCGGGTTGCCGCCCCACCACTCGCCGGGGCCGACCTCCTCGCCCTTCATCAGGAACGAGTCGGCGTCCAGCACCGAGGCGTCGCCCATGGTCACGCCGTAGTGTACGAAGGCGTGCACGCCGAGGGTGACGCCGGCGCCGAGCCGGGTGTAGTCGGACTTGAACGTGCCGTCCTCCAGCGAGTGGCACTGGATCACGCTGCCGGAGTTCAGGACCGAGTCGTCGCCGATCGAGACCAGCGTCTTCTCCGGGATGGCGCAGCCGTTGTCGAAGACCCGCTTACCGATCTTCACCCCGGCCAGCCGCCAGATCAGCGGGTTCAGCGGGGTGCCCGGGAACCGCGGCGTGACGACGAGTTTCCAGTGCCGCTCGTGGGACCAGAAGTACGGGTCGTAGATCGAGCAGTACTTGGGCGCCAGCCGCCGGAAACCGAGCACCAGCCGCTCCACCAGGATCATCACCGTCAGCGAGGCGATGATCCCCGCCACGGCGGCCGCCATGATCGCGAACTCGCCGAGCTGGCGGTACAGGCCCAGGGTGCCCGCCACCAACCCGAGCCCGATCAACGTCTGGGCGAAGCCGACTCCGAGGTAGAGCAGCGCGGTGACCAGGTTGTGCCGGTTCTTGCCGCGCAGCCGCTGGCGCAGCACGGTGGGTTCCTTCAGGTGGTCGAACTGGCTGTCGCGCTCCACCGAGCGGGGGATCTCGAACGGCGGTGAGCCGAGCAGGCCGCAGTTCTCCCGTACCGGTCCGTCGATCGGCACCAGCACCTTGGTGGCCAGCAGTACGTTCTCCCCGGTGCGCCCGCCCGCGGGGTAGGCGATGTGGTTGCCGAAGTAGTTGCGCTCGCCGATGACCACCGGGGAGACCCGGAACGAGGTGCCCGAGTAGTCCGCGTTCATGATCGAAAGTACGTCGGACACCATGGTCGACTGGCCGATGGTGGTGTGGTAGGGCGTGTCGTGCCGCAGTTCGGTGCCGAAGTTCGACCCGCTCTGCTCGATCGGTTTGCGGCCCAGGTCGTAGCCGAGGGCCTGGATGTAGTGCACCGCCGCCGAGCTGTCCCCGAACAGGTACATGTAGAACTTCGAGTTCGTCGTCGCGGTGATCGACTTCTGCACCAGGTAGTGGAAGCCGTACAGCGGGTAGACC
>JAJCYC010000369.1 GCA_029263115.1 Pseudonocardia sp.
GATCTCGGCCCGCTCGGCGCCCCGGATCCGCTCCCGCCGCTCCTCGCCCAGCTCGGCGGACAGCCGCGCCCAGAACGGCACGGTGAGCACCGCCGCGCCGACCAGGGTGGCCAGTGCGGCGAGCAGCCCGAACGTGAGCCGCCCGGCGTCGAGCTGTCCGAGCAGGAACAGTGCCAGACCGCCGGCGACCAGCAGTCCGCCCACGGCGAGCCGGACCCACGTTCCCCACCTGCTTCCGTCGCCCACCACGCCGGAGTGCCCTGCGGCCACCCACCGCCGGCGGCGGGTCTCGTCGACCTCCAGCCACACCAGCAGCGCGCCGACCGCCGCCACGCCCAGCGGGCCCACGACCCAGCCCAGCAGCGCGTCGCCCGCGGTGGACAGCACGAAGGCGGCGCCGCCGATCGCGGCCATCCCGAGTGCCTGCCGACGCTCCCGCCCGGTGACCGTCCGGGCCCGGTCACCGGACTCCAGCGGGACGAACACCCAGGCCAGGGCATAGACGAACGCTCCGGCCCCGTGCAACGCGGTGAGCGCGGCGAACCCGGCGCGGACCCAGACCGCACCCACCCCGAGGTGCTCGGCGACACCACCCGCGACGCCGGCCACCAGGCGGCCGGAGCGGTGCCTGCGCAGCGCGGGGGTCCGGTTCATCCACCCATGGTCACACGGAACCCGGGCCGGGCCCATCGGGGCGATACCCGATCCTGCCCGGCATCACCGGCACCGTTCTCAGGGCCGGCTCCGGGTGGTCCCCGATGCCGGCGGGACCGCGCACGAGCAGAGTGAATCCCATGAGCCCCACCACCCGCCCGACGACCGACGTGCGCTCGACGATGAGCGAGCTGTGGCGCACCCGGCCGGCCCGCCGCCAGTCCGAACGCATGCTCACCGGCGTATCGGGAGCCCTGGCCCGCCGATACGACATCGACCCGGTACTGGTCCGCATCGGGTTCGTGGTGGCCGCGTTCTACGGCATCGGCGTCCCGGTCTACCTGGCCGCCTGGGTGGCGCTGCCCGCCGACCCGGCCGACCCGCCGCGCGGCGCGGCGCTGGCCGGGTCGGTGGTCCGGGCGGTGGTGTACGCGGTGCTCGCGGTGGCCACGCTGGGCGGGATCTTCGCCCTCGCCCAGGGCGAACTGGACTTCCTGATCGGCCTGCTGGTGGTCGGCGGGCTGCTCTACCTGCTGCAGACCACCCGCGGCGAGCACGGCCTCGAGCTGGCCCGGGCGACCGCCGCGCCGGTCACCGCGAACCCACCCGGCATCGTCGGCGCGCCGGCACCGGGCGGCCGGCCACGACCTCCCCGCCCGCCGCGCTCCCGGGTGACCCCGGTGACCATGGCCTCGGCCCTGCTGGCGGCCGGGGTCGGCGGCGCGGTGCTGCTGATCGGCGGCGGTGGCCCGCCCGGGCCACGACTGGTGGTCGGCGTGCTGCTGGCCGTGGTCGGCGCGGGACTGATCGTCGGCTCGTTCACCCGGGGCGGGCGCGGGCTGATCGCGCTGGCCCTGCCGCTGCTGCTGGTCGGCTGGGCGGTGACCCGCCCCCCGGTGCAGAACTGGCAGGGCGCCGGCGAGCTGCGGGCCGCGCCGACCTCGCCCACCCAGGTGGCCGCCACCTACCAGCGCACGTTCGGCCGGGTCGAACTCGACCTGCGCGGGCTCGACCTCGGCGCCGGCGCACCCGCCCAGCCACCCGCACCCGATGCACCGGGTGCGCCCGCCCAGAGCGTCGGCGAACCGGTGCAGCCGGTGCGCACGAGCGTCCGGGTGGAGCTCGGCGAGGCGGTGGTGCGGGTGCCGCCGAACGCGGACGTCCGGGTGCGCTGCTTCGCCTCGGTCGGCGAGGTGGACTGCCTGGGCGTGCCGGAGACCCGAGCGGGCGCCGACGGGGCCGGGCGGGACGGACCGAGCGCGCAGGCCCGGGTGGACGACCTCGGCGCGGACCGCGTGGCCGGCGGACGCCCCCTGGACATCGATGCGACCGTGGGAACCGGATCGGTGGAGGTGCGGCGTGGCTGACCACGACGAGCAGCAGGGTCCCGACGAGCAGGGTCCCGACGAGCGGCGGGGACCCGACGGGACGGACCGCGGACGGCCCGACCTGGTGACCCTGGTCGCCGGCCTGGTCAGCCTGGGCGCTGCGGTCCTGGTGCTCACCGGATGGGCACCCGACCTGAGCTGGCTGGACCCACGCTGGGGGCTCGCCGCCGGCGCGGTGATCCTCGGCCTGGCGATGCTGGCCGGCGCCCTCCGCGCGGATCGGACACGGGCCCCCGACGCCCCCGACGGCCCGGTCACGCCCGCGAGCAGCTGAGCGCTACTCCCACTCGATGGTGCCGGGGGGCTTGCTCGTCACGTCCAGGACGACCCGGTTGACCTCGGGCACCTCGTTGGTGATCCGGGTGGAGATGCGCTCCAGCACGTCGTAGGGCAGCCGGGTCCAGTCGGCGGTCATCGCGTCCTCCGAGCTGACCGGCCGCAGCACCACGGGGTGGCCGTAGCTGCGCCCGTCGCCCTGCACCCCGACACTGCGCACGTCGGCCAGCAGCACCACCGGGCACTGCCAGATCGCCTTGTCCAGCCCGGCCGAGGTCAGCTCCTCGCGGGCGATCGCGTCGGCCGCGCGCAGCGTCTCCAACCGGTCGTGGGTGACCTCGCCGATGATCCGGATACCCAGCCCGGGCCCGGGGAACGGCTGGCGGGCGACGATCGTCTCCGGCAGCCCCAGCTCGGTGCCGACCCGGCGCACCTCGTCCTTGAACAGCGCGCGCAGCGGCTCCACCAGCGCGAACTCCAGGTCGTCCGGCAGACCGCCGACGTTGTGGTGGCTCTTGATGGTCGCGGTGTGGGAGCCGCCGGACGCCCCGCCCGACTCGACGACGTCCGGGTAGAGCGTGCCCTGCACCAGGAAGCCGACCTCGACAGCGCCGTGCTCGGCTGTGTCGACGCTACCGACGCGCGGTCGGCCGTCGCTACCGGCGACGTCCTCCACCGCCGCCTCGAACACCCGGATGAACTCCCGGCCGATGATCTTCCGCTTGGCCTCCGGGTCGGTCACCCCGGCCAGGGCGGCGAGGAACCGGTCCCGGGCGTCGACAGTGTGCAGCCGGGCCCCGGTGGCCGCCACGAAGTCGCGCTCCACCTGCCGCCGCTCACCCGTGCGCAGCAGCCCGTGGTCGACGAAGACGCAGGTCAACCGGTCGCCGATGGCCCGCTGCACCAGCGCGGCGGCCACCGCCGAGTCGACCCCGCCGGACAGCCCGCACACCGCGTGCCCGGCCGTGCCGTCTCTGTCGATCTGGGTCCGGATCGCCTCGACCGTGTCGTTGATGATCGACGCCGTCGTCCAGCCCGGGGCGATCCCGGCGATCTGGTAGAGGAAACGGCGCAGCACCTCCTGGCCGTGCGGCGAGTGTGCCACCTCGGGGTGGTACTGCACCCCGGCCAGCCGCCGCTCGACGTCCTCGAACGCCGCCACCTCGGCCCGCGCTGACCGCGCGGTCACGACGAAACCGTCGGGCGCGCGCACCACCGAGTCACCGTGGCTCATCCACACCGGGTGCCGGGTCGGCAGCCCGTCGTGCAGCACCCCGGCCCGGTCGGGGGTGGAACCGGCCACCGTGAGCTCGGTGCGGCCGTACTCCCGGGTGCCGTCCGGGGCCACCTCACCGCCGAGCGAGCGGGCCATCGCCTGGAAGCCGTAGCACAGGCCCAGCACCGGGATCCCGCTGGTGAACAGCTCGTCGTCGACCCGGGGCGCGCCCTCGGCGTAGACGCTCGCCGGACCGCCGGACAGGATCACCGCGGCGGGCCTGCGGGCCACGATGTCGGCGACCGGGGTGCCCGCCGGGACGATCTCCGAATAGACCTGGGCCTCGCGGACCCGTCGGGCGATCAGCTGGGCGTACTGCGCCCCGTAGTCGACGACGAGCACGACCGCGGCCGGTTGCCCCGACCCGGTCGCTCGGCGGAGCGTCTCATCTTCCGGCTGCACGGCCACACGGTAACCGCCTCCGGGACGGGGCTCGCCGGCCGGCACCCGTCGACAAATTGCGGGATCGTCCGGCTGCTGCGCGGCATCCTGGACAGCCTGACCTCGGTGGTACGTGGAGGGGGAACTCCGCGCGCAGGGCGACCAGCAGCGGTTCAGCGAGCGGGCGGCGCCTCAGCCTGCGACGGCTCGCGGATCTCGGCGACCGCGACCGCACCGGACCCGGTGTCCAGGTCGGAGGTGGGCAACGGATATCGCAGCAGCACCCGGGTGCCGCGCCCGTCGTAGTGAATCATCACGGACTCCACCAGCCGCTCCATCATCGGGATGCCCAGCCCGGCCCGCTCCCCGCTCGGCGCCTGCCACTCGCCGTAGTCGATGACCTCGATGCACAGGGTGCCGGGTTCGGTCCACAGCACCAGCTCGGCGCTGCCCAGCCGGTCGGCGGAGTAGGCGTGCTTGATCACGTTCTCCACCGCCTCGTCCACCGCCAGGACCACGTCCGCGACCTGGTCCTCACCGAGTGCCAGCGTGCCCAGCCAGTCGTGCACCGCGTGCCGGATCTCGCTGCCCAGCCGCGGATCGGCGGGCCAGCTCTCGTGGATGTACTCCACCGCCTCCGAAGATCTGCTGGGCTCGGGGTGCATGCATCCGCCCTTCGTCGTGTCCGCCGCAGGAAAGACTGCCCCCCGGCGCGGCGGGGCAAACCGATGTCCGGCGACACCCTGCGTACGCGCACACCATTATCACTCACAAGAAGTACTTCACCGGCACCACTGCCCAGAAGACCCCGCTTTCGGCCCATTGAACGACGTCGATAACCTATCTGGATTACCCCCGGGAGAGTGCCCATGCTCCGCGCAGTCATCGCCGTCGGCGCAGCTCTGGCGGCCCTCATGCTGACCGGTTGCCAGGCCGACCGTGCCGACCCCGCCGCCGCCCGCACGGCCGGGACCGACCCGATCGAGCCGCGGCCGGCCGACGCCCCGAACCCCGCGGAACCACCGGGCGGCGTCCCACCCGGTGGCGCGGGCCTGCCTGCCCCGTTGACCCCGGCCGCGCCCGGACCGGCCGCCCCGAAGGCCGGGGCACCCCGGGCCGGGGCGGCCGCCTCCCGACCCGCGACCCCCGGGGCCGCCGCCCCGAAGCCCTCCCCGGCGAAGACCGCGCCGAAGGCAGCCGGCCCGCCCGGCAGGCAGTTGCGGGTGTCACTGACCGGGTACTCCTACCACGACAACTCACCGGCCGGGTCGCCCGAGGTGTGCTGCGGCGTGCTGCACGAGAACGCCGGTGGCCGCGGCACCTACGCCGACCCGATCACCGTCGCGGTGCCCGGCAGCGGCAGCGGGATGGACTGGAAGCCGGGCACCCGGTTCTACCTGCCGAAGCTGCAGCGCTACGTGATCGTCGAGGACAGTGGCGCCTCGTCGGGCGAGAACCACCTCGATGTGTGGATCGACGGGCGCGACGGCAGCCGCTCGGCCACCGACGACTGCATGGACCGGATCACCGGCAGGTCCACTGCCGAGCTGAACCCGCCGCCGGGACGCCCGGTGCTGGCCGGCCCGATCTTCTCCGGCGGGAAGTGCCGGCTACCGAGCTGACCCGCGTCGGCCGGGCCGCCGACCTGGCCGCGCTACAATCCGCGCAGGAAGTCGATCAGCAGCGCGTTGACCTGGTCCGGCTTCTCCTGCTGAATCCAGTGCCCGCAGTGGCGCAGGACGTGCGCGCCGCGCAGGTCGGCCTGGGTCTTGGGCAGCAGCGCGATGGCCTCCTTGGCCCACACCGTGGCGACGTCGCGGTCGCCGCCGACGAACAGGGACGGCACGGACACCGGTCGACCCTCGAAGCCGGCGAGCAGCTCCCAGTCCAGATCGACGCAGCGATAGTAGTTCAGCCCGCCCTCGAACCCGGTGCGCTCGAACTCCTCGACGTAGAAGTCGATGTCGTGGTCGGTGATCCAGTCAGGGGTGGTCTCCAGGGCGGGCGCGTCGTCGAGCAGACCCTTGTCCAGCGGCCGGCACATGGCGCCGCGGGTGAACGCCAGCACCGCCTCGTCCGGCAGCCGGGTGAGGTCGCCGTCGATCGGCGGTCCGGCCAGCTCCGGCCGCAGGGGCGCGGACGCCGACAGCCCGAAAAGCGCGCGGCGCATCAGATTCGCCACGTCGCCGCGCCACTCCGTGCTGCCCCGTTCGCTGCGGAAGTGCTCCTGGTAGAACAGCAGGTCCGGGCCGGCGATCTCGCGCTGAACCAGGCTCGGCCGGCGCTCGCCGAGCGGGTCACCGGGCAGCCCCATCAGCCCACGCCCGCCGAAGACCACCGAGAGCCCGGCGACCGCCCGGAACACGTCCGGCCGGGTCCAGGCCGCCGTCCAGGCCACCGGGGCGCCCCAGTCGTGGCCGACCACCACGGCGGTCTCCGCGCCGAGCGCGTGCACCACGCCGACGCAGTCGGCGACCAGTTCGGTGATCCGGTAGTCCGCCACGGCCGGCGGCTTGCCGGAACGCCCGTAGCCGCGCATGTCCATCGCCACCGCGCGGAACCCCGCGTCGGCCAGCGCGGAGAGCTGGTGACGCCAGGAGTACCACGACTCCGGGAACCCGTGGCAGAACAACACCAGCGGACCGGAACCGGCCTCCACCAGGTGCACCCGCTGCTGGTCTGCGTACACGGTCCTCGACACGAAGCGTTCGTCCACGCCCGCAGTCTGGTGGCCCCATCGAGTGGGGTCAAACCCGCCTTATCCCCCACATGCGCGGCATCGCGACACGGTTCGTCGCTCTGCCACCGACCGCCGGTCCGGCGGGTCTACCGCCGCTCGACCGCGTCGTCGCACTGGCGCTGGTCGATGCCGTAGCGGGCACACACCCGCCGGGCGATCTCCCGTTCCATCTCCACCTGTGCCCGGGTCCGTCGGGGCTCCCGGACCCGCTGGGACCGTCCGGCCTGCTCCGAGTGCCGGAACCGCTGCACCGCCCGGCCCTCCGCGCGGGCGGCCGGTGGCAGGTCGATCCGCTCCGGGACGGCCCTCGGCGCCGGCACGTTCCGGCCCGCGGCCGGAGCACCGGAACCACCCCCGGTCGGGCCCGGCCCGGCACGCCGGTGGGCCGGAGCGCGCTCGACGGCCGGGGCACGCTCGGCAGCCGGGGCGCGCCCTGGTTGCGGCACGCTCCTCGGCGGGACCCACTGGGGTTCGGGCACCTGCGCCGGCGAGCCGGCCCGGGGCGCGGGGAGCGCTTCGGGCGACCCGTCCGGCGCCGGGGTGAGGGCCGGCCGGGCGTCCCCCGACTCCCGGGTCCCGAGCTGCGCAGTGGTGACCAGGCCCGCGCCGAGCATCGCCACCACCGCGGCGCTCATCAGCGCCGGCACGCCCCTCACGTCGGTGAGGCCCCAGGACCTCGACCGCCGGGCCATCTCGTGCAGCGGGCCACGGTGCTTCCGATCCTCATCGGTGTCGTCGTCCATACCCGTATGTCGCATGGGCCCCGTCCCGGGTTGCCCGCGACACCCGGTCGAGTCACCCGCCGCCACCCGTTCGGTGGCACCCCTGGAGCGACGGACCGGGCTCCGGCGTGCCTCGTTCGACGGCTACCGCATGGAGAGTCCGAGCACGCACCAGTCGCCGTCGTTGACCCCCAGGATCACGTTCGCCGGCACGTTCTGGGACTGTCCCTGCACGGTGAGGACCAGGTCGATCGGTTGCTGGGCCTGGGTGTCGATCAGCAGCGTCGGCGGCCCGGCCACCTTCGCGGACTGGACGAGCTGGAATGCCTCCTGCGGCAGCTGCGCGATCACCTTGCCGTCGTCGCTGCGGCACGAGACCGAGTCGAGTCCGGCGGAGTTCTTGCTGCCCAGCGCGGTGGTCGCCGCCGCGCCGACCTCGTCCGGCGTACCCGGCCCGGCCAGGAAACCCGGCCACACGAACGCGGTGAGCGCCAGCGCCACCAGTGCCAGTACCCCGGCACCCACGCCGAGCAGCACCGCCAGGCGCTTCTTCTTGGCCGGGGCCGGGGCCGCAGGAGCAGGCGCGGCGGACGGGGACTCGGCGGACGGGGGCTCGGCCGCCTTCTCCGCGACGGGCGACTCGGCGGGCTTCGCCGCCACGGGCGACTCGACGGGCTTGTCGGCGACGACCGTCTCGGTGGGCTTCTCCGCGACGGTCTTCTCCGCCGCGGTCGGCTCGGCGGCGGGCGTCTCGACTGGCCTCGCCGCGGCCGGAGCCTCGGCCGCGGTCTTCTTCTCGGACGGGTCTCCGTTGTCGTCCGAGGTGTCGGGCCGATCCTGCTCGGTCATTGCGGCAACCTCTCGCGGCGGGCCTCGGTGGCCACCGGTACGTCGGAATGGTCGACACCACGGTGCCGCATACCGCGTCCGCCCCCGCATCGGGGGTCCCCGGTGCCCGGGCCGATCACCCGGCGGCGCCCGGGCCGGACAGCAGGTCGACGTCGCCGGCGTGCATCGGTTCGCCGCAGTGCACGCAACGCAGGTCGACACCGCGCTACCGGCGGACCATCAGCCCATGGTTCCGGGCGCGACCACCGGAAAAGAACTCGCACGAGCGGTCGCCGATACCGCTCCCAGAACCGCGGGCTGACTGCGGCGCAGAACACGCGGCACCTCGACATCTCCACCGTCTCGCCACGCTCTGAACCACGCCGGACGTTCAGCTGGTTCCGACCTGCTGGAGGCTGATGACATGACCGTCGGGATCTCGGACCGGTCAGAGGAGCCCGCCCCCCGCAGGCCCGGATACGCCTCCGGGGCATCCTGCGATCAGACGTTGAACCTGAACTCGACCACGTCGCCGTCGGCCATCACGTAGTCCTTGCCCTCCATCCGGACCTTGCCGGCGGCCTTCGCCGCGGCCATCGAACCAGCGCCCACCAGGTCGTCGTAGGAGACGATCTCGGCCTTGATGAAGCCCCGCTCGAAGTCGGTGTGGATCACTCCGGCGGCCTGCGGTGCGGTCGCGCCGCACCGGATCGTCCAGGCCCGGGACTCCTTCGGGCCGGCGGTGAGGTAGGTCTGCAGGCCCAGGGTCTGGAACCCGGCGCGGGCCAGCGCGTCCAGCCCGGGCTCGTCCTGGCCGATCGACTCGAGCAGCTCGGACGCCTCCTCGCCATCCAGCTCGAGCAGTTCGGCCTCGACCTTGGCGTCCAGGAACACCGCCTTGGCCGGCGCCACCAGCTCGACCAGCTCCTTGCGCCGGGTCGGGTCGGACAGCACCGTCTCGTCGGCGTTGAACACGTACAGGAACGGCTTCGTGGTGAGCAGGCCCAGCTCGCGCAGCGGCGCCCGGTCGACCGCCGCCCCGAACAGGGTCTGCCCACCGTCGAGGATCGCCTGCGCCGCCTCGGCCGCCTCCAGCACCGGGCGGCGGTCCTTCTGCATCCGGGCTTCCTTGGCCAGCCGGGGTATGGCCTTCTCCAACGTCTGCAGGTCGGCCAGGATCAGTTCGGTGGCGATCGTCTCGATATCGGCAGCGGCGTCGACCCGGCCGTCCACGTGCACCACGTCCGGGTCGTCGAACACCCGCACGACCTGGCAGATCGCGTCCGACTCGCGGATGTTGGCCAGGAACTTGTTGCCCAGACCCGCGCCCTCGGAGGCCCCCTTCACAATGCCGGCGATGTCCACGAACGACACCACCGCCGGCACGGTCTTCGCCGACGCGTGCAGCTCGGCCAGCTTGTCCAGCCTCAGGTCGGGCAGCGCGACCACGCCGACGTTGGGCTCGATGGTGGCGAACGGGTAGTTCGCGGCGAGCACGTCGTTGCGGGTCAACGCGTTGAACAGGGTGGACTTGCCGACGTTGGGCAGCCCGACGATGCCGAGGGTGAGAGACACGAGGCACCAGGGTAGTCGCCGCCGATGTCCGCTTCCCCGGAGCCGGGGCGGTCGGCCCGCCCGAACTGTCGGGTCGGGCCAGCAGCCCACGATCCGGGACGCCGACGAACGCCGGTACCTCATCTGCGCGGTCGAGGACGCGTAGCCGCCGGCACGCCCGGGGTCGACGTCCGATGTCCGCCGGCCGCCGCCCGCCCGGGTGGCACGATCGCCGGGTGCCGGACTTCGAGCGCCGACTGCCACTGCACCCGCCCTACGACAGGGACGGGCTGCTCGCCTTCCTGGCCGCCCGCGCGGCACCCGGGGTGGAACGGGTGGATGACCGGGGCTACACCCGGAGCCTGCGCCTGGCCAACGGGCCCGCGGTGGTCAGCGTGCAGCCGGGACCCGACCCGGTCACCCACCTGCGGGCCCGGTTGCGGCTGACCGACCCCCGCGACCTGGCCGGCGCGATCGCCCGGGTCCGCCTGCTGGCCGACCTGGACGCCGACCCGACAGCGGTGGACGGCGCGCTCGCCGCCGATCCCGCGCTGGCCGCCGCCGTGGCCGCCATCCCGGGCATCCGGCCACCGGGCAGCGTCGACCCGCACGAGACGGTGCTGCGCGCGGTGCTCGGCCAGCAGGTGTCGGTCGCCGCCGCCCGCACCGCCGCCGCCCGCCTCGCCGAGCGGCTGGGCGACCCGCTGCCCTCGTCCCTCGCCGACCCCGCCGGCCCGCAGCGGCTGTTCCCGACCGCCGCCGCGGTCGCCGAGCACGGGTCCGAGGTGCTGCGCGGACCCCGCGCCCGGATCGCCACGGTGATCGGGACGGCGGCCGCCCTGGCCGACGGGACGGTGGACGTCCACCCGGGGCGCGACCCCGAGCAGCTGCGCCGCGAGCTGCTCGCGCTGCCCGGCATCGGCCCGTGGACGGCGGGCTACGTGGTCCTGCGGGTGCTCGGGTCGACCGACGAGCTGCTGGTCACCGACCTGGTGCTGCGCCGGGGAGCGGCCGCGCTGGGGCTGCCCGACCGGCCGGGCGAGCTGCTGCGCCACGCCGAGCGGTGGCGACCCTGGCGGTCGTACGCCGGGATGCACCTGTGGCGTTCCGGCGCGGTGGCCCCGGGCGCACGGCCCGGACCGGTCAGGCCCCCGCGGGTGGCTCGACGAGCAGGTGGTCCAGACCGATGAGCTCCGGCCGTCGGCCGCGCCCGGCGGATCGGGCCACGGCGGGCCGAGAGCCATGGGCCGCCGAGTCCCGGAGAGAGTGGTCGCCAGATCTGTAGCCCGCCGTACCGTCCGGCGCCCACCGGCCGCCGCTCGGCATTCGAACACCAGGTCGATCGGCGTGCCCTCCCCGGAACTGTCGGTCCGGGACGGCACGCTGGGCTCATGGGGATCACCGAGGCTGCCTGGGGATGAGCACCGTCACGACGCTGAACGTCCTGCTGGTGGGGCTGCTCGTGGGCGCCGGTTGCGGCGCGCTGCTGGCCTGGATGCTGGTCACCGCGCGCTACCGGGTGAGCGCCGCCGAGTCCGCCCGGGCACGCGCCGAGGCCGCCGCCGGCGCCCGCTCCGAGCTCGCCGGGCTCTACGTCGAGCGCGACTCGCTGCTGCGCCGCAACAACGAGCTGTCCGAGCAGGCCGCGTCCGCCGAGGCCAGGGCCCGCCGCGCCGAGACCGAGGTCGTGGGGTCCAACGCCGCGCTCGACGCCGAGCGCACCGCCGCCATCGAGCGGGAGACGCTGCTGGCCCGCCGCGACGCCCAGCTCAAGGAGAGCTTCCAGGCGCTGTCCGCCGACGTGCTGGCCCGCAACAACGAGACCTTCGTGACCCTGGCCGAGGGCCGGATCCGGGAGGCCGCCGCCGCGCTCAGCGCCAAGGCCGACGGCGACGCGACCGCCCGCACCCAGGCGATCAACGCGCTGCTGGACCCGATGACCACCGCCCTGCGCAAGGTGGAGGGTCAGCTGCGCGAGGTGGAGAAGGACCGGCAGACCGCCTACGCGGGGCTGCGCGAGCAGGTGTCCGCGATGCACGTCAGCTCCGAGCAGCTGCACACCGAGACCAAACAGCTGGTCAATGCGCTGCGGGCGCCGCAGGTCCGGGGCCGGTGGGGCGAGCTGCAACTGGAGCGGATCGTGCAGCTGGCCGGCATGGTCGAGCACTGCGACTTCAGCCAGCAGGTGCACACGGCCGGCGCGGACGGTGCCCTTCGACCCGACATGGTGGTGCACCTGGCCGGCGACAAGCAGCTCGTGGTCGACGCGAAGGTGCCGTTCGCGGCCTACCTGGAGGCGGTGCAGACCCAGGACCCCGACGTGCACGCCGAGCGGATGGCCGCGCACGCCCGCCAGCTCCGGTCGCACGTCGACCACCTCTCGGCCAAGCAGTACTGGGCCGCGTTCCAGCCGACGCCGGAGTTCGTGGTGCTGTTCGTGCCCGGCGACCCGTTCCTGGAGGCGGCGCTGCGGGCCGATCCGGGCCTGCTGGAGCACGCGTTCGCCCGCAACGTCGTGGTGGCCACCCCGAGCACGCTGATCGCGCTGTTGCGCACCGTCAGCTACACCTGGCGGCAGGAGTCGCTGGCCGCGAACGCGGCGAAGGTGCACGAGCTGGGCCGCCAGCTGCACTCCCGGCTGTCCACCATGGGCACCCATGTGGCGAAGCTGGGCCGCAGCCTGGACTCCTGCGTGGACAGCTACAACCGCACCGTCACCTCGCTCGAGTCCCGCGTGCTGGTCACCGCCCGCAAGCTCACCGACCTCAAGGTCAGCACTGACGAGCTGGCCACCCCGGCCCAGGTGGAGAAGGCGCCGCGCCGGCTGCAGGCCCCGGAGCTGCTGGCCTCGGCGGCAGATGCCCTGGTGGAGCTGCCGGGCCCGGCCGACGACGATCCCGGCATCGGACGGGCTACCGTTAACGGGTGACGACACGCCCCGCCGAGAGCCCGGCCACCGCCAGGTGGCCGGTGCTGGAGCGCTCGGTACTGGGCACTGTGCTGGGGCTGCCGGGCTACGCCGCGATCGGGATCGCGCTGGGGTTCACCGGGCTCGGGGTGTTCATCGACCTGGAACGGGTCAGCGGCCTGGGCACCGTGTTCAAGGGCTGCTACTTCGTCGGCTGTGTGCTCGCGGTGTGCTGGGTGAAGCGGCGCGCGCTGTTCGGGCCGATGGTGCAGCCACCCCTGCTGCTGGCCGTGGCGGTGCCGGGTGTGGTGCTGGCCGCCGGCGGTGGCGGCGCCAACGGCGGGTTGGCCGCGCGGCTGCTGGCGATCGGCACACCGCTGCTCAACGGGTTCCCCACGATGGCGGTGACCACGACCGTGGTGGTCGCCATCGGCGTCGGGCGCTACCTGCTGCAGAGGCCGCTGTCACCGCCGGAGCGGGTCCGCGACCGGCCAGCCGACCGGGCGCCCGAGCCGGTCCGCGAGCTGCCCCGCGACCGCGAGCCGGAGCAGCCCGGACCGACGGACCGCGCGCCCCAGCGTGTCCGGCCCGCCGCGCCCGACCCGTCGGACGAACCGACCTCGGTGATGCCGGCACCCGACCTCGGACCGCCCGCCGGCGGGCTGCCCCGGTCCGGCACCCAGCGCAAGTCCGACCAGCGCCGGGCGGAGAAGCGACCGACCTGACCGGCGTCACCGTGATCGACGTGGCCGCCCTCTCCGTCCGGAACTTCCGCGACCATGTGCCGATTGCGGCGCATGGTCGTTCCGGTCCGCCCGGGGAGAGAGCCGGCCTCGACCCGGACCGTGCCGGCCCGCCCGGGCCTCAGGCGCGCGAACGGCGGGTGCGCAGCTCCCGGGGCAGCGAGAAGGTGAGCGTCTCCTCCGCGGTGGTGATCTCCTCGACGTCCGCCCAGCCGCGCTCCCCGAGGTAGGAGACCACACCCTGGACGAGCAGCTCCGGCACCGAGGCGCCGCTGGTCAACCCCACCGTGCCGACCCCGTCCAGCCACGCCTCGTCGATCTCCCCGGCGACGTCGATCAGGTAGCTGGCGCCCGCGCCGGCGGACAGCGCCACCTCGACCAGCCGCTTGGAGTTCGACGAGTTCTGCGAGCCGACCACCAGCACCAGGTCGCAGTGCGGCGCCATCGCCTTCACCGCGACCTGACGGTTCTGGGTGGCGTAGCAGATGTCGTCGCTGGGCGGGTCCTGCAGGCTGGGGAACCGCTCGCGCAGCTGGCGGACGGTGTCCATGGTCTCGTCGACGCTCAACGTGGTCTGGGACAACCACACCACCTTGTCCGGATCCCGGACCACGACAGCCGCCACGTCCTCGGTGCTCTCCACCAGCTGGACGTGGTCGGGAGCCTCGCCCGCGGTGCCCTCGACCTCCTCGTGCCCGTGGTGGCCCACGAGCAGGATGTCGTAGTCGTCCTTGGCGAAGCGCTTCGCCTCGTGGTGCACCTTGGTGACCAGCGGGCAGGTGGCGTCGATCGTGCGCAGCCCCCGCTCGGCGGCCTGCGCGTGCACCGTCGGTGCGACGCCATGCGCGGAGAACACCACCAGCGCGCCCTCCGGAACCTGGTCGGCCTCGTCGACGAAGATCGCGCCACGATCTCGCAGCGTCTGCACCACGTGCTTGTTGTGCACGATCTCCTTGCGGACGTAGACCGGCGCGCCATGTGCCTCCAGGGCCTTCTCCACGGCGACGACCGCCCGGTCGACCCCGGCGCAGTAACCGCGCGGCTTGGCGAGCAGGACACGTTTGGTAGCCGACATGTCCGCCAGCCTACGGGCGCCCGGCTCGTCGGGCGGGGTGGTCGTGAGCGGTCTGACCCTGTCCGACTCGCCGCGGCAGCGACCCGGACCGACGTAACCAGCGGGAAACCGGTAAGAATGCGGGGTATGAACCCGCTGCCCATGCCGCTGAGGATCGCCGCCGGTCTGGTGGCCACCGCCCTCGAAGAAGTCCAGGGGCTACCCAAGAAGCTGGTGGAGCTGCCGGTGACCGCAGTGAGCCAGGTTCTGCAGGTCTCCATGCGCATGCAGCAGCGGGTCACCGAGCTGGCGATCAAGGGCGACCAGGCCCTCGGTTCGCTGCGCCCGGTGCCCGAAACGCCCACCTGGGCCCGGTTCGACGAGGACGAGGTGGAGCACCGGTTCGGTGCCGCGAACGGGTTGCCCCGGGTGGGCACGGTCGCGGACTGGGACGACGAACCGGCACCGCGGCGGATCTCCTCGATCCCGGTGGCGCGCGCGTCCGCGCCCGAGCCCGATTCCGCGCCCGAACCGGATACCCGGGCCGAGCCGGACGTGAAGTCCGCCGTGGTCGACGGGGCACGGCCGGCGGTGAAGGCTTCGGTGCCGGCAGCAAGCACCGTGCCGGCACCGAGGGACGCCGCCGACGGGCCCGCGGGGCTGGACGACTACGACACGTGGTCGCTGCCGCAGCTGCGCGGGCGGTTCCGCTCGCTGTCGTTGGACCAGGTGCGAGCGCTGCTGGACTGGGAGACCGGCCACCAGGACCGTCCGCCCTACGTCACCATGCTGTCCAACCGGGTGGCGAGCATGACCGGCCGGTGACCACGCCCGGCCCGTCCACCAGTCGCGAGGATCCCTGGCCGGTGCGCACCGTCGCCCGCAAGGTGGCGAGCTGGATCGACCGGCTGGGCGCGGTGTGGGTGGAGGGCCAGCTCACCCAGGTCAACGCCCGACCTGGCACCGGTACGGCGTTCCTGGTGCTGCGCGACCCGGCCGCCGACGTCTCGCTCACCCTGACCTGTCCGATCGGGTTGGTGCGGGCCGCCGAGACGCCGGTCGTGGAGGGCAGCCGGGTGATCGTGCACGGCAAGCCGACCTTCTTCCTCGGCCGCGGCAGCTTCAGCCTGCGGGTGGACGAGATCCGCTCGGTGGGGGTCGGCGAGCTGCTCGCCCGGATCGAGCGGCTGCGCAAGCTGCTCGCCGCGGAGGGCCTGTTCGACCGTGAGCGCAAGCGCCGGCCGCCGTTCCTGCCCCGCCGCATCGGTCTGGTCACCGGTCGGGCCAGTGCCGCGGAACACGATGTGGTGACGAACGCACAGACCAGGTGGCCGGCCGCACGGTTCCGGATCTGCCATACCGCGACCCAGGGCGCGCTGGCGGTGCCCCAGCTGATCGACGCGCTGCGGGCCCTGGACCGCGACCCCGAGGTGGACGTCATCGTGATCGCCCGCGGTGGCGGCAGCGTGGAGGACCTGCTGCCCTTCTCCGACGAGGAACTGTGCCGGGCGGTCGCGGATGCACGCACCCCGGTGGTCTCCGCGATCGGCCACGAACCCGACACCCCGCTGCTCGACCACGTCGCTGACCTGCGCTGTTCGACCCCGACGGCGGCTGGTCGGACGATCGTCCCGGACCTCACCGAGGAGACCGGGCGGATCGCCGGGCTGCGTGACCGGGCCCGGCGCGCCCTGGGCGGGTGGGTCGAGCGGGAGCGCCGGCTGCTGGACGCGCTGTGGGCCCGCCCGGTCCTGGCCGACCCCCGCCGCGACCTGGACCGACGCGCCGCGGAGGTGGCCACGCTGCGCGAGACCGCCCGCCGCGACGTCCGCCGGGCGCTCGCCCAGCGCGAGAGCGAGCTGAGCCACCTCGGATCCCGCTTGACGAGTCTCGGACCGGCAGCCACTCTGGCCAGGGGGTACGCCGTCGTGCAGCGGGTCACCGGGGATCCGGTGCCGCCCGTCCTGCGCTCGACGGGGCAGGCCCACCCCGGCGACCGGCTGCGCATCCGGCTGGCCGACGGGTCAGTTCCGGTCGTGGTCGCCACCACGACCGACCCGTGAGACCCGACCGACCCGTGAGACCCGACCGGCCTGTGCACGGTGGCCGGCCGGTCCGCGACGGCGAGCGAGGAGGCGACGATGCCCGCAAGCGCGGCGTTCCTGCCGCTGACGCTCGGTGTCCTGGCTGAGCTGCCCGATCCTTCCCGGGGCCGGCGGGCACTGGCCGACGCGGCGAACCGGGTCGAGTCCGAGGCCTGGGAGACCTGGCAGGCGCTGCTGGGCGGCTGCTCCTGCCCGGTGCGCGCCCGGTTCCCCGGCCGGCTGCGGCGGCTGTCCGGCGCGGTGCGGACAGCCACCGGCGCCGATTGGTGGGACGGACCCGGCCGCCCGCACCGGGACCGGACCGGTCGGTACCAGCGCTGGCTGACCGAGGCGCTGGCCGACGGCGACGGCGCGGGGTTCGCCGAGGCGTTCGCCGGCTACGACGCGGCGCTCGCGCACGCGATGCTGGGCGCGGTGTCGCGGACCGGGTGCTCCGGCGCCGATCCGGCCGGGGCCGACGCGCCGACCGGCCGGGTCGGGGCCGACGGAGCGCGCTCGTACGGCACGATGACCGGATGGGCCAGGCAGGCGAGGGCGGCAACCAGCCGGGCGCATCGGGCGGCGTCTCCGCTGAAATGGGCTACGAGCAGGCCCGCGACGAACTCGTCGAGGTGGTCAAGAGGCTCGAGGTCGGCGGGCTGAGCCTGGACGAGTCGCTCGCGCTGTGGGAACGCGGCGAGCAGCTGGCCCGGCTGTGCGAGCAACGGCTGGCCGGTGCCCGGGAGCGGGTGGAGGCCGTCCTGGACGTCGGCCGCGACGAGGGCTAACCCCTGGGCAGCGGAGGGGCCGCGCCGACGGCGGCGGCCAGCGTCTGGAACTCCGGCTCGGTGCCGCTGCCGGTGACCAGCCAGCGGACCCCGTCCGCGGTGCGCACCCAGACCTGCTCGCCGTTCGGCGCCTGGTAGCGCACCCACGGTTGGTCGGCCACGGTCACCACGCCGCGCGCCTCAGGCGGTCCCTTCGTCTCGGCGGCGACCAGTGGCCCCTCGTCGGCCGGCCGCCCGGGCTTCGCGGTCTCGACGATCGAGGCCTGCACCAGGCGCAGGTAGCGCCCGCCGTCGGTCAGCCAGCCGACCCGGACCGCGCCGGCACCGCCCGGAGCGCTCCGCCGGTCGGTGGAGTTCGCCCGCCAGGTCGGCGGCAGCTCGGGCACCCGGACCGGGAAGTCCAGCCCGCGCGCGGCATCCGCCAGCGCGGCACGGGCGTCCACCCTCGGTGCCGCCGAATCGTCCACGGTCGGGCCGCCGGGGCTGAACGAGCAGCCCCGCCCGACCAGCGCGACCAGGCCGATCAGTGGCAGCAGCACCAGGATCGACAGCACGATGTCCCGGCTGCGCGGTGGCGACGTCACCGCGCCATTGTCGCCGCCACCCTTCTAGGATCACCACATGGGGACACCGAGCGAGCGGCCTGACCAGTGTGAGCGCCTGCGGGAGGCACCCGACCGCAACCTGGCCATGGAGCTGGTCCGGGTCACCGAGGCGGCCGCGATGGCCGCCGGGCGGTGGGTCGGGCGCGGCGACAAGAACGGCGGCGACCAGGCGGCGGTGGACGCCATGCGCAAGCTGATCGGCAGCGTCTCGATGCGCGGTGTGGTGGTGATCGGGGAGGGTGAGAAGGACGAGGCCCCGATGCTGTTCAACGGCGAGGAGGTCGGCAACGGCGACGGCCCGGACTGCGACGTCGCGGTCGACCCGATCGACGGCACCACGCTGATGAGCAAGGGCATGCCCAACGCGCTGGCGGTCCTCGCCGTGGCCGAGCGCGGGGCGATGTTCGACCCGTCGGCGGTGTTCTACATGGAGAAGATCGCGGTCGGCCCGGAGTCGGCGCACTCGGTGGACATCACCGCCCCGGTCTCGGAGAACATCCGCCGGGTGGCCAAGGCCCGCTCGATCGACGTGGCCGACGTGACGGTCTGCATCCTGGACCGGCCCCGGCACCGGGACCTGGTCCGCGACGTGCGCGAGACCGGCGCCCGGATCCACTTCATCTCCGACGGCGACGTGGCCGGGGCCATCTCGGCGGCCCGGCTGGGCACCGGGGTCGACATGCTGATGGGCATCGGCGGCACCCCGGAGGGCATCATCGCCGCCGCCGCGCTGAAGTCGATGGGCGGCGCGATCCAGGCCCGGCTGTGGCCGCAGGACGACGCCGAGCGGGACAAGGCGGTGTCCGCCGGGCACGACCTGGGACGGGTGCTGACCACCGACGATCTGGTGTCCGGCGACAACGTGTTCTTCTGCGCCACCGGGGTGACCGACGGCGACCTGCTGCGCGGGGTGCACTACACCCCGGGCGGCTGCACCACGCAGTCGATCGTGATGCGCTCCAAGTCGGGCACCGTGCGCATGATCGACGGCTACCACCGGTTGACCAAGCTCCGCGAGTACTCCTCGGTGGACTACGACATCGAGGGCACCGGGGCGGGCCTGCCCCCCTTGCCGTAACCGGGCCGTCGTAGAGCCGCCGACGGCCACGCCTCGCGACCAGGGCTCGGTAACGCTCGACCCGATCGGGTTGATGTCACCAGCAGACGCACCCTTCAGTACGGTGTGTGCGTCTACCGAGCAGGTCCGGTGACCGGGCGGGTGAACACCAGCGGAACGGGGGCGCGTGCGCATGCGACCATTGCACCGTGCCCCGATGACCGCCCTGGTCACCCTCGCGCTTGCGGCCAGCCTGATCTGCGCCGTCGTGCTCCAGGTAGGGCAACCCCGCTCGTCGACGATCGCGGCGCCGAGCCAGAAGTCCGTCGTCGAGTCGGCCCAGGACGACGCCAGCACCGTCCCGACGCCCACGGTACCCTCCGCCCTGCCGCCGCTCCCGACGCCGGCCGCACCGCCGCCGCCTCCCCCGCCGCCCAAGCCCAGGCCCAAGCCGGTCAAGGCCAAGGGGGCGCCGTGCTGGAGCACCGCCGATGCCTGCGTGAAGCTGTCCAGCAACCAGGCCTGGCTGATCCGTGACGGCAAGGCCGTGTACGGCCCGGTGAAGATCACCCACGGCCGCAAGGGCTGGTTGACGCCGTCGGGCTCCTTCAAGGTCAGCTTCAAGAACGCCGATCACAAGAGCAGCCTGTTCGACGACGCGCCGATGCCGAACTCGGTGTTCTTCAACGGCGGGATCGCCTTCCACCAGGGCAGCCTGAGCTCGTTGTCGCACGGCTGCATCCACCTGTCGTCCTCGGCCTCCGAGCGGTTCTTCGGCGCGCTCTCGGTCGGCGACGTGGTCCAGGTCGTCCGGTAGCGGGGATCTCCGGTTCCAGCCGGCCGGGTTGGCCCGTCGGCGGCCAGACTGGTGGCATGAGCACCGATGAGTTCCGGGTCGAGCACGACACCATGGGTGAGGTCCAGGTACCGGCGAACGCCCTGTGGCAGGCCCAGACCCAGCGCGCGCACGACAACGTCCCGATCTCCGGGCGAGGTCTGGAACGCGCCCAGATCCGCGCGCTGGGGCTGGTCAAGGCCGCCTGCGCACGGGTGAACGCCGACCTCGGGGTGCTGCCCGTCGAGGTGGCCGGGGCGGTCGCGGCGGCCGCCGACGAGGTTGCCGAGGGCCGGCACGACGCGCACTTCCCGGTGGACGTGTTCCAGACCGGCTCGGGCACGTCGTCGAACATGAACGCCAACGAGGTGATCGCCACCCTGGCCGGCGCGGCACTGGGCCGGGACGTGCACCCCAACGACCAGGTCAACGCCTCCCAGTCGTCCAACGACGTCTTCCCGACCACCATCCATCTCGCCGCCACCGAGGCGGTGGTCCGGGAGGTGATCCCGGCCGCCGGGCACCTGGCGGCCACCCTGCGCACCCGGGCCGGGGACTGGTCGGAGGTGGTCAAGGCCGGCCGGACGCACCTGATGGACGCCGTGCCGGTCACCCTCGGGCAGGAGGCCGGCGGCTGGGCCACCCAGGTCGAGCACGCGGTGGCGCGGCTGACCGACTGCCTGCCCCGGCTGGCCGAGCTGCCGATCGGCGGCACCGCGGTCGGAACCGGGCTGAACGCGCCGGCCGGTTTCGGCGCGGCGGTGGTGGTCCGGCTGCGCGAGGCCACCGGGCTGGACGTGCTGACCGAGGCCGTCGACCACATTGCCGCGCAGGCCTCCCGGGACGGGCTGGTGGAGTGCTCGGCGGCGCTGCGCGGGCTGGCCGTGTCGCTGTTCAAGGTGGCCAACGACGTGCGCTGGCTCAGCTCCGGACCGCGCACCGGGCTGGCCGAGCTGCGGCTGCCGGACCTGCAACCGGGCAGCTCGATCATGCCGGGGAAGGTCAACCCGGTGATCTGCGAGGCGAGCATGATGGTGGCCGCGCAGGTGATCGGCAACGACGCGTGCGTAGCGTTCTCCGGCACCCAGGGCAACCTCGAGCTCAACGTGATGATGCCGGTGATGGCCCGCAACGTGCTGGAGTCCGCCCGCCTGCTGGCCGCGGCGACCCGGCTGCTCGCCGACAAGGTGCTGGCCGGCGCGTCGGCGGACGTCGACCGGTGCCGGGAGTACGCGGAGTCCTCGCCGTCGGTGGTCACCCCGCTCAACCAGTACCTCGGCTACGAGGAAGCGGCGGCGGTCGCGAAGCAGTCGCTGAAGGAGCGTAGGACCATCCGCGAGGTGGTGCTCGAGCGCGGGCACGTGGACCAGGGCCGGCTCACCTTCGAACAGCTCGACGCCGCTCTCGACGTGCTCGCCATGACCCGCCCGCCGAGAACGGCCGACGAGGCTTGACCCGCGCCGGCTCCGGGACGCGGGCCGGCTCCGGGACGGGTTCGTCGGTGCCTGCTGGTTCAATCATCCGCATGCTGCTCGCGGAGGTCGTCGCCACCTCGGCGGCGGTCGGTGCCACCCGCTCGCGCAAGGCCAAGGTGGAGCTGCTGGCCGCGCTGCTGCGCCGGCTGGCCGGCGGCGAGGTCGCGCCGGCGGTCGGGTGGCTCGCCGGCGAGCCCCGCCAGGGCCGGATCGGCACCGGCTGGCGCACCCTGGCCGCCGTGCGGGCCGTCCCCGCCGCCGCGCCCACCCTCACCGTGGCCGGGGTGGACGCCATGCTCGACGCGCTGCTCGCCGCCACCGGCCCCGGCTCGGTCGCCCGCCGCGCCGGGCTGCTGGTCGGGCTGCTCGGCGCGGCCACCGCCGAGGAGCAGGACTTCCTGCGCCGGCTGCTGGTCGGCGAGCTGCGGCACGGCGCGCTGGAGGGTGTGCTGGTCGAGGCGGTGGCCGCCGCTGCCGGGATCCCCGCCGAGCAGGTGCGGCGGGCGCTGATGCTGGCCGGCGAGCTGCCGACCACCGCCCACGCGGCGCTCACCGGGGGCGCCGGGGCGCTGGCCGCCTTCCGGCTGCGGGTCGGGCGCGGGGTCAAGCCGATGCTGGCCTCCCCCGCCGACGATCTGGACGCGGCGCTGGCCGAGCTGGGTGAGCAGGTCAGCGTGGAGTACAAACTGGACGGCGCGCGCATCCAGGTGCACCGCGAGGGCGCCGAGGTGCGGGTGTTCACCCGCAGCCTGCGCGACATCAGCGCCGCCGTCCCCGAGCTGGTGGAGCTGGTCCGGTCGCTGCCGTGCGGGTCGGTAGTGCTGGACGGGGAGTCCCTGGCCCTCACCGACCCCGACGATCCCCAGGCCCGGCCCCGGCCGTTCCAGGAGTCGATGAGCAACGCCAGCGCCGGGCTGCTGCGGCCGCGGTTCTTCGACTGCCTGCACCTCGACGGGGCCGACCTGCTGGACACCCCGCTGCGCGAACGGCTGGCCGCGCTGGCCGCGGTGGCCGGCGAGCACCGGATGCCCGGCGTGCTCACCCCCACCCCGGGGGCGGCCGCCGCGCTGCTGGCCGCCGCGCTGGACGCCGGGCACGAGGGTGTGATGGTCAAGTCGCTGGACGCGCCCTACGCCGCCGGTCGGCGCGGCCGGTCCTGGCAGAAGGTCAAGCCCGCGCACACCCTGGACCTGGTGGTGCTGGCCGCCGAGTGGGGCTCCGGCCGGCGCACCGGGTGGCTGTCCAACATCCACCTCGGCGCCCGCGACCCCGACGGCGGACCGCCCATCATGGTCGGCAAGACGTTCAAGGGGATGACCGACGCGCTGCTGGCCTGGCAGACCGAGACGTTCTCCGCCCGGGCGCTGACCGACGACGGCCACGTGGCACGGCTGCCCCCGGAGTTCGTGGTGGAGATCGAGTTGGACGGGGTACAGGTCAGCCGCCGCTACCCGGGTGGGGTGGCGCTGCGGTTCGCCCGGGTGCAGCGCTACCGCCCGGACAAGACCCCGGACCAGGCCGACACCATCGACGCCGTGCGCGCCCTGCTGCGTTACTGACCGGGGCGGGACCTCACCGGGGCGGGCGCGGAGCGGGCTCCGGGCGGCGGGCGGCGCAGCGCCCGCGTACGCTCCCCGGCCTGTGCGCTTCCTCGACGGTCATGACGCCCTTTCCCGCGACCTCACCTACGACGACGTGTTCCTGGTGCCACGCCGGTCGTCGGTGGTCTCCCGCTTCGACGTCGACCTGACCAGCGTCGACGGGTCAGGCGCGCGGCTGCCGGTGGTGGCGGCCAACATGACCGCGGTGGCCGGGCGACGGATGGCCGACACGCTGGCCCGCCGGGGCGCGCTGACCGTGCTGCCCCAGGACGTCGCGCCGGAGGCGGTGGCCGACACCGTGGCCTGGGTGAAGTCCCGACACCCGGTGTGGGACACCCCGCTGGAGCTGCACGCCGACCGGGCGGTGGCCGACGCGCTCAACCTGCTGCCCAAGCGGGCGCACGACACCGTCGTCGTGGTCGACGGCGACGGTCGGCCGCTGGGCACGGTGCACGAGGCCGACTGCCACGGGGTGGACCGGTTCAGCCGGCTGGTCGACGTGCTCGCCACCGACCCGGTGACGCTCCCGCTGGACACCCCGCCGAGGGCGGTGTTCGACGCGCTGGCCCACCGGCCGGAACGGGTGGCGCTGGGTCTGGACGCCGAGGGCCGCCTGGCCGGCATCCTCACCGCGCTCGGGGCCCTGCGCGCGGAGATCTACCGTCCGGCCGTGGACGGGCGGGGTCGGCTGCGCACCGCGGCGGCGATCGGGGTGAACGGCGACGTCGGGGCGAAGGCCCGCGCGCTGCTCAAGGCCGACGTGGACGTGCTCGTGGTGGACACCGCGCACGGTCACCAGGAGAAGATGCTGGCCGCGCTGGCCGCCGTCCGCGCCTGTGTCGACGAGGCGGCAGACCGCACCGTGCCGGTGGTCGCCGGGAACGTGGTGACCGCCGAGGGGGTACGCGACCTGATCGCCGCCGGGGCGGACATCGTCAAGGTCGGCGTCGGCCCCGGAGCGATGTGCACCACCCGGATGATGACCGGGGTGGGCCGACCGCAGTTCGCCGCGGTGGCCGAGTGCGCCGCTGCGGCGCGCGCGTCGGGCCGGCACGTATGGGCCGACGGCGGGGTCCGCCACCCGCGCGACGTGGCGCTGGCGCTGGCCGCCGGGGCGTCGACGGTGATGATCGGGTCCTGGTTCGCCGGCAGCTACGAGTCCCCCGGCGACCTGATGCGCGACGAGTCGGGCCGGGCGTACAAGGAGTCGTTCGGGATGGCGTCCAAGCGTGCGGTGACCGCGCGTCTGGCCCAGGGGGGCCGGAAGGACACAGCGTTCGACCGGGCCCGCAAGGCGCTGTTCGAGGAGGGCATCTCCAGCTCGCGGATGCTGCTCGACCCGGCGCGCCCAGGGGTGGAGGATCTGCTCGACGAGATCTGCGCCGGCGTGCGCTCGGCGTGCACCTACACCGGCGCGACCTCGCTCGAGGAGTTGCACACCCGGGCGGTGCTCGGCGTGCAGTCCCGCTCCGGCTACGCCGAGGGCGCGCCCCGCCCGTGAGTGGCGGGTGCGGTGATGAGCGCACCCGCCACCCACGGGGCCGAAGGCCCTAGCCGGCGTCCCCCTCCAGCATCTCGGTGACCAGGGCGGCGATCGCGGAGCGCTCCGAGCGGGTCAGCGTGACGTGCGCGAACAGCGGATGACCCTTGAGCTTCTCGATCACCGCGGCCACCCCGTCGTGCCGGCCGACCCGCAGGTTGTCCCGCTGCGCGACGTCGTGGGTGAGCACCACCCGGGAGCCGGTGCCCAGCCGGGAGAGCACCGTCAGCAGCACGTTGCGCTCCAGCGACTGCGCCTCGTCGACGATCACGAAGCTGTCGTGCAGCGAGCGGCCGCGGATGTGGGTCAGCGGCAGCACCTCGAGCATGCCCCGGGCCAGCACCTCCTCGACCACCTCGGAGGACACCAGCGCGCCGAGGGTGTCGAATACCGCCTGCGCCCAGGGCGCCATCTTCTCGCTCTCGCTGCCGGGCAGGTAGCCCAGCTCCTGGCCGCCGACCGCGTACACCGGCCGGAACACCACGACCTTGCGGTGCTGCTGACGCTCCAGCACCGCCTCCAGCCCGGCGCACAGCGCCAGCGCGGACTTGCCGGTGCCGGCCCGCCCGCCCAGCGACACGATGCCCACGTCCGGGTCGAGCAGCAGGTCCAGCGCGATCCGCTGCTCGGCGGACCGGCCGTGCAACCCGAACGCCTCCCGGTCGCCCCGCACCAGCCGCACCCGCTTGTCCGGTCCGACCCGGCCCAGCGCGGCCGTCCCGGCCCCGACCAGCCGCAGCCCGGTGTGGCAGGGCAGCTCGGCGACCCAGTCCAGCTCGGTGCCGGCGACCTCGACCGACCCGTCCCGGAACAACCCGTCGACCACGTCGGACGAGCCGAGCTCGACGTCGGCGAGCCCGGTCCAGCCCGAGGGGACCACGTCGTGGGCGTGGTACTCGTCCGCGGCCAGCCCCACCGCGGCGGCTTTCACCCGCAGCGGCATGTCCTTGGTGACCAGCACGACCGGGCCGTCCGCCGGACCCCGCTCCGACGAGAGGTTCAGCGCGCAGGCCAGAATCCGGCTGTCGTTGCTGTCGGTGCGGAATCCCGCGGGAAGCACCTCGGGGTCGGTGTGGTTCAGTTCCACCCGCAGCGAGCCGCCCGCGGTGCCGATCGGCACCGGTGCGTCCAGCCGGCCGTGGGTGATCCGCAGATCGTCGAGCTGCCGCAGTGCCTCCCGGGCGAACCAGCCCAGCTCCGGGTGGTGCCGCTTGCCCTCGAGCTCGGAGATGACCACCAACGGCAGCACGACCCGGTGCTCGTCGAACCGGGTGAGCGCCCAGGGGTCGGACAGCAGGACCGAGGTATCGAGGACGTAGCAGCGGGGACCCGATCGGGCCTCGCCGGTATCGGCCGAACTGGCGAGCGAGGTGGAGCCAGGAGCATTCACCGAGGTGGTACCAGACCCGGCGGCACCGCTGGTGGCGGTGGTCCGGGGGGAGCTCTGGGCGGGACGACGTGCGGTCACGGCTTCTCCCTCGCGGGCGCGGCACCGCACCCGCAGTGGTCGTGGGACC
>JAJCYC010000370.1 GCA_029263115.1 Pseudonocardia sp.
GTGCGGGCGTTGCACGATGCCTTCGAGCTGGGTGGTGACGAACAGGCGGTCGTGCACGCCGGAACGGGACGTTGAGATGACGGTTCTTGCCATTGTCGGGGCCACCGGGGCGGTCGGCACCACGATGATCGACATCATCGACTCGCGGGAGTCCGTGCCGTGGTCGGAGATCCGGCTGGTTGCCTCGGCCCGGTCGGCCGGCCGGAGGCTGACCGTGCGCGGCGAGGAGCTGACGGTGCTCGAGCTGGCGCCGGAGGTGTTCGACGGCGTGCACATCGCGTTGTTCGATGTGCCGGACGAGGTCAGCGCGCACTGGGCCCCCATCGCCGCTGCTCGCGGCGCTGTGGCCGTGGACAACTCCGGCGCGTTCCGGATGGACCCGGACGTCCCGCTGGTCGTGCCGGAGGTCAATGCGGCGCAGGCGGCGAACCGGCCGAAGGGCATCATCGCCAACCCCAACTGCACGACACTGTCGATGATGGCGGCGATGGGCGCGCTGCACCGCGAGTTCGGGCTGACCGCGCTGGTGGTGGCCTCCTACCAGGCGGCATCGGGCGCCGGGCAGCCCGGCGTCGACCGGTTGCAGGCGGAGCTGTCGGCGGTGGCCGGTCGCAACGTGGGCGCGCGGGCCGGTGACGTGGCGGCCGCGCTGGCCGACGCCGGACTGGCCAGCGGTCCCGACTCCGACTCGCCGTTCCCGGCGCCGCTGGCGCTGAACGTGGTGCCGTGGGCGGGCTCGGTGAAGGACGACGGCTGGTCGTCGGAGGAGCTGAAGGTCCGCAACGAGTCGCGCAAGATCCTCGGCATCCCGGAGCTGAAAGTGTCCGCAACCTGCGTGCGGGTGCCGGTGGTGACCACGCACGCGCTGGCAGTGCACGCCACCTTCGCCGGCGAGGTGTCGGTGGACGCCGCGCACAAGGTGCTGGCCGCGCAGCCGACGATCGTGCTGTGCGACGACCCGGCGGCCGGCGAGTGGCCGACCCCGGCGAACGCGGTGGGTGGCGACCCGACCTGGGTCGGGCGGGTACGGCAGGCGCTGGACTTCCCGAACACCCTGGAGCTGTTCATCTGCGGCGACAACCTGCGCAAGGGCGCCGCGCTGAACACCTACGAGATCGCCGAGGCCGTCTGGGCGAGCGGTGAGCGCTAGAATCAGCGCACCGAGCTATCGTGGTGCCTGAGATACCACTGAGGCCTGCGGTACACATGAGAAAGTAATGGCCCGATCCGGCGGCGCAGCCGGGGGCCCTCCCCGCCCGCCGTACCGAGGAGTCTCAGCTGTGAGCCTTGACGAGATGCTGTCCCGTCGCCCCAATCCGGCCGGGGTGGTGCGCAACCTGGACGCCAGGCCGATCGAGCGGGTGGCGATCGTGACCTGCATGGACGCCCGGATCGCGGCGTTCGGGGTGTTCGGGCTGCGGCTCGGCGACGCGCACATCATCCGCAACGCCGGCGGAGTGGTGACCAGCGACGTGATCCGTTCGCTGGCGATCAGTCAGCGCAAGCTGGGCACCCGCAACATCCTGCTGATGGCGCATTCCGGCTGCGGCATGCTGTCGTTCACCGACGACGAGTTCATCGCCGAGTTGGCGGAGGAGACCGGTCAGCCGCCGACCTGGAGGCCGGGAACGTTCTCCGACCCGATCCAGCACGTGCGCCACGGCATGCAGCAGCTGCGCACCAGCCCGTTCCTGGTGGCCGACACCACGGTCCGTGGCTTCGTCTTCGACCTGCACACCGGTGCGGTGGACGAGGTCGCCGACGAGGTGCCCGGCCCTGGCCGGCGCAGCGGGCAGCGACAGCCCCTCGTTCAGGCGGCGACCACCTCGTCCAGCGACGGGTAGTCGGTGTAGCCCCGGGCGTCCCCGCCGTAGAAGGTGGCCTGGTCGGGCTCGTTCAGCTCGGCGCCCTCGGTCCAGCGCCGGATCAGGTCCGGGTTGGCCAGGAACGGCCGGCCGACCGCGACCGCGTCGGCCACCCCGGAGGCGAGGATCGCGGCCACCGCGTCCCGCTCGGAGTCCTGCGCGAAGCCGGTGTTGAGCACCAGCCGGTCCGGCCACAGCGCGCGCAGCTCGCCCAGGATCTCCGCGTCCGGGGCGGCGATCACGTGCACGTACGCCAGCCCGATCCGGCGCAGCTCGCGGGCCAGCAGCGGGTAGACCTGCAGGTCGGACTCGCTCATGTCGTTGAAGGCGCCGCCCGGGGAGAGCCGGATGCCGACCCGGTCGGCGCCGATCGCGGCGGCGGTTGCCTCGGCGACCTCGATCACGAACCGGGCCCGGTTCTCGGAGGATCCGCCGTAGGCGTCGGTTCGGCGGTTGCTGCCGTCGGTCAGGAACTGGTGCAGCAGGTAGCCGTTGGCGGCGTGCAGCTCGATGCCGTCCAGGCCGGCGGCGACGGCGCGGCGGGCGGCGTCGGCGAACTCGGCCGCCACCCGGGGCAGCTCGTCGGTGCGCAGCTCACGGGGCTCGGCGAACGGTTGCAGCCCGCTCGGAGTGACGACCTCACCGGCCGGGCGCACCGCGGAGGGCGCCACCGGGGTGTCCCCGCCGAGGGTGTCGGGGTGGGAGATCCGGCCGCCGTGCATCAGCTGCACCACGATCCGCCCGCCCTCGGTGTGCACCGCATCCGCGATCCGGGCCCACCCGGCCTGCTGGGCGTCGTTGTGCACGCCCGGCACGTTCGGGTAGCCCTTGCCGATCGCGGCCGGCTGGCTGCCCTCGGTGATGATCAGCCCGGCCCCGGCGCGCTGGGCGTAGTAGGTGGCCTGCAGTGCGTTGGGGGTGCCGTCCGCGTCGGCCCGGTTGCGGGTCAGCGGGGCCATCAGCACGCGATTGTCCAGCTGCAGAGCCCCCAGCCGCAGCGGGCGCAGCAGCGGGCTGTCCGGGTTCAGTGGGGTGGTCGACATTCCGGTGTACCTCGAATCTGGTGGTCGGGCCTGTCGTCTACTTCAGCGTTCAACCAGACGCGGCCGGGGGATCTTCCGCGGCTCGAGGTGGCACGGACCACACTCGCGTCGGTACCGTCGCGCGGTCGTGACACGCCCCGCGTCACGCACCGAACCCAATGGGCGGGTGAACCGCCCCGGGTCTGATGGAGGCTCCACACTGGAGTGGAGAATCTGATCATGACACGGAGTAAGACGTACCCACGTGAGGTGCGGGAACGCGCGGTAGCGCTGGTGTTTGAGCAGGTCAAGACGGGCCAGTATGGC
>JAJCYC010000371.1 GCA_029263115.1 Pseudonocardia sp.
CCTTCGGGTTGATCGTGAAGGTGATCCGGGTGTTGCCGTCGACCGTCTCCTCCTTGACGTCGGTGAGGTAGTCGGGGTTGAAGACCGCCTCCCCGTCGGCGGTGAAGGTGATCAGCATCGGGTTGTACCAGCGCCAGACGGACAGCGTGTCGGCCGTGCCGTCGGAGTGCCAGGTGTTGAACTGGGGCGTCACCTCGGTGATCGCGGTGGTGTACGTCCCGCCGTCCCGGATGTTCTCGTAGGGCTGCGGGTTGTACTGCGCCAGCGCGGCGAGGGAGTCGTTGGTGTCGCCGGTGCCTGGGGTCGGGCCCCCACCGCAGGCCGCCAACGTCAGCGACAGCGCGGCGGCCGCCGTCAGGGCGGCGATTCTCTTCATTCCCGCGATCCTGTTCACTTCTGCCACCCGATGTTCTCCGGGGTCGGTGTGAAGAACTGGCCGGCCCCGTAGTTGGCCAGTCCCTGTTTGACCGCCACGACCGCCGGTCGCAGGATCGTCGGCATCACCCCGTAGGTGCTGAACGCCTTGATCTCCGCCGCGTTCGAGGCCGCGTACTGCTCATGTGGGGTGGCCAGGGAGTTGATCCGTCGGATCTCCGCGTCCAGCGCCGGGTCGTTCACCCCGGACTTGATGAACTGGGTGTCGGAGCACCAGAGTTGGCAGAAGTACGCGACGCCGTAGGGGTCGGTCTGCGAGGCTCCGGAGTAGAACATGTCGAACCGCTTGCCGGTGACGATCGCGGAGAACTCGCTGGAGGGCACCTGCCGGATGGTCAGCTGGACGCCGATGTTCTTCAGCATCGCGGCCAGCGCTCCCGCGAGCGCCTTGCCGGTCGCGTCGTCGCCGGTGTTGACGTAGGTGAACTCCAGCGGCGTGCCGTCCTTGACCCGGACACCGTCCGGCCCCGGCGCCCAGCCGGCCGCGTCGAGGCCCTGTCTGGCCTGCTCCGGGTCGAACGTGAGCACCTTGGAGAAATTGTCCTGGTAGCCGTCCTGGAACGGCAGGATGATCATCGATCCGGCCAGCGGCGGGTCGAAGCCCAGGCCCTGGAACTCGATCGCCTGAAGCTGCTGGCGGTCGACGGCCTGGAACACCGCCTTGCGCACCGCCGGGTCGGCCAGCACCGGGCTCTGGCCGTTGAGCGTGAGGTAGTTCAGCGACGGATCGACGCTGCGCCGGATGTCGATCCCAGTCATGCCCTGGACCTGGGCCAACCGGTCCTGGGAGCCGACGCCGGTCGCGTCGATCTGGCCGTTCTTGAACGCGTTGATGCTGGCCGCGGACTCCATGGTCAGGAAGGTCCGGGTGTCGAGCTTGCCCGACCTGCCCCACCACTTGGGGTTGCGGACGAAGCTGATGGTGCCGTTCTGCTTGTCGAAGTTCTGCACGGTGTACGGCCCGGCACCCCACTCCGGGTGTGCGTTGTCCACGAAGCCCTGGTTGAACACGCCCGCGTCGAGCGCCTTCGGGTGGATGAGGTTGTTGAACAGGCTCTCCCACCACAGGTTGATGCCGCGGAAGGTGACCACCGCCTGCCGGTCGTCGGTGCCGCGGGTCACCGAGGCGATGCGGTCGTAGCCGTCGGTGGAGGAGGGGATGTAGGCGGGGTTCGTGCCGTTGCTGGACTTCCACGCGGTCTCGAACGAGCGCCAGTCGATCGGGGTGCCGTCGTTGTAGGTGGCTTTCGGGTTGATCGCGTACACGACCCGGGTGTTGCCGTCGACCAGTTCCTGCTTGACATCCGACAGGTAGTCCGGGTTGAACACGGCCTTGCCGTCGTCGGTGAAGGTGATCAGCAGCGGATTGTGCCAGTTCCACACGGTGCGGGTGTAGAGGGTGGAGTCGCCGTGCCACACGTTGAACTGCGGGGTGATCTCCGGCAGTGCCGTGGTGAGGGTGCCACCGTCGCGCAGGTTCTCGTAGGGCTGCGGGTTGTACTGGGCCTGGTCGTTGGTGATCGCCGGCTGGTCCTGCGCCGGCCCGGATCCGCAGGCCGACACGGTCAGCGACAGCACGGCCACCGCCGCCAGGGCGGTGATTCGTTTCACCACGGACATCGTGGGCTTCTCCCTCAGGTGGTTCGGGCGGTCAACGGAAGTGGCAGGCGTTCAGCTGATCGGAGCCGTGCTGGTCGGAACCGCCGGATCCGGTCAGCGCCGGGACCTCGTCGGTGCAGCGGGCACGTTGCGTCTCGTCGAGCGTCTGGTGCAGCGGGCAGCGGCTGACGAACCGGCAGCCGGTCGCGTCGTCGGTGGGGCTGGGCAGGTCGCCGCTGAGGATCACCCGCCGCCGGGAGCGCTCGACCGCCGGGTCGGGCACCGGGATGGCCGAGAGCAGCGCCTGGGTGTACGGGTGGCGGGGGTCGTCGAACACCTCGTCCACCGCGCCGATCTCCACGATCCGCCCCAGGTACATCACCGCCACCCGGTCGGCGATGTGCCGGACCACCGACAGGTCGTGCGCCACGAACAGGTAGGACAGCCCCAGCTTCGCCTTCAGCTCGTCCAGCAGGTTGATCACGCCGGCCTGGATCGACACGTCCAGCGCGGACACCGGCTCGTCCAGCACGACCAGCGACGGGCTGGTGGCCAGCGCCCGGGCGATACCGATCCGCTGGCGCTGGCCGCCGGAGAACGCCGTGGGGAAGCGGTCGGTGTGTTCGGGGTCGAGCCCGACAAGTTCCATCAGCTCGCTGACCCGCGCGCCGATCACCACGCCGTCGGACCCGCCGAGCGCGCGCAACGGCTCGGCCAGGATGTCGAACACGGTCAGTCTGGGGTCCAGCGCACCCATCGGGTCCTGGAACACCATCTGCAGCCGCCGGCGCAGCTCCCGTTCCTCGCCGCGGCCCCGCAGGGTTGCCACGTCGACCCCGGCGACGGTGATCGTGCCGCGCTCGGGCGGGCGCAGGTTCATGATCTCCAGCAGCGTGGTCGTCTTGCCGCAGCCCGATTCGCCGACCAGGCCGACGGTCTCGCCCTCCCGGATGTCCAGGTCTACCTCGGTGACCGCGTGCACCGAGCCGACTCGACGCTTGAACAGGCTGCCCTTGAGCAGCGGGAAGGTCTTACTCAGCCCGGAGAGCTCCAGCACCGCTGCCCGCCGCTCGCGGGGGATCGCGGCGGCGGGGCTGACCGGCAGCTCCGGTGTGGGGTACACCGGCCCGCCGTCGATCAGCCCGTCCCGGATCTCCGGGGCCCGGATGCAGGCCGCCCGGTGCGGCGCGGCAGGGTCGCCGCCGGTGAACGGGGTGTCCGGGCGGTCCGCGGCTACCGTCAGCAGCGCCGGCTCGTGCTCCCCGCACTCGGGCAGCGAGACCGGGCAGCGCGGGTCGAACGGGCAACCGGGCGGCTGGTTGATCAGCAGCGGCGGGTTGCCGACGATCGGCACCAGCGGCGTCCGCTGCCGGGCATCGACCCGGGGCACCGCCCCCAGCAGCCCGATCGTGTACGGCATCCGCGGCCGGGCGAACAGCTCGTCCACCGGCGCGGTCTCCACCGGCCGGCCGGCATACATCACCATCACGTCGTCCGCGGTGCCGGCCACCACGCCGAGGTCGTGGGTGATCATGATAAGAGCCGCACCGGTCTCGGCTCGGGCCAGCCGCAGCACGTCCAGGACCTGGGCCTGCACGGTGACGTCGAGCGCGGTGGTCGGCTCGTCGGCCACGATCACCCGGGGGTCGTTGGCGATGGCCATCGCGATCACCACCCGCTGGCGCATACCGCCGGAGAACTCGTGCGGGAACGACCGCGCCCGGGCCGCTGCCCTCGGGATGCCGACCAGGTCGAGCAGCTCGACCGCCCGCTTCCAGGCCGCGTCCTGGGCCACGTCCTGGTGGACCTGCAACGCCTCGACGATCTGGCCGCCCACGGTGAAGATCGGGGTCAGCGACGACAATGGATCCTGGAAGATCATCGCCATGTCCCGGCCACGCACCCCGGACATCGCCTCGTCGTCCAGTCCGAGCAGTTCACGACCACCGAGGGTGACCGACCCGGAGACCGCCGCGTAGTCCGGCAGCAGGCCCATCACCGCCATCGAGGTGACCGATTTGCCCGAGCCCGACTCGCCGACGATGCCCAGGGTCCGCCCCGGGTACAGGTCGAAGTCGACACCGCGCACCGCGTCCACCCGACCGGCCTCGGAGGGGAAGGACACCCGCAGGTCGCGCACCGACAGCACCGGAGCGCCGGTGTCCGGGGCCGGGCCGGCCACATCCGGATTGGTCAAGCTCCCGGTCATGCCATACCCCCGGACTCCAGGTCGCGCGCCGCCCGGCGCGCGGACACCCGGCCCCCGGAGCGTGACGTCGGGTCCAGCGCGTCGCGCAGGCCGTCCCCGATCAACGCCATGGACACGGTGAGCAGGGTGAGCAGGCCGGCCGGGAAGTAGAACAGCCACGGCGCGCTGTAGATCGTGTTGGCGCCGTCGCTGAGCATGGTGCCCAGCGACACGTCCGGCAGTTGCACGCCGAACCCGACGAACGACAGGCCGGTCTCGGCCATCACCGTGGCGACCACTCCCAGGGTGAACGACACGATCAGCAACGAGCCGATGTTCGGTACCAGGTGGCGCAGCACCACCTGGAATGGGCGCACCCCCATGAACCGGGCGGCCTGCACGAACTCCCGTTCGCGCAGCGAGGTGCTCAACGACCACACCACCCGGGCGCTGAGCATCCAGCCGAACACGGTCAGCACCACGATCAGCACCCGCCAGTCGCCGCCGGCCTTCTGTGAGACCAGCGCCAGGATCAGGAAGGACGGCACGACCAGCAGGAAGTGGATGAACCCCAGGGTGAGCTTCTCCACCCTGCCGCCCAGGTACGCAGCCGCGGCCCCGACCACCGCCGCGATCGTCGTGGTGAGCAACGAGACGGTCACCGCGATGATCAGCGAGCGCTGCAGGCCGTGCACCGCCTGGGCGAAGGTGTCGTTGCCGGTGCCGTTGGTGCCGAACAGGTGCTCGGGCGAGGGCGGGGCGGTCAGCGCGGTGAAGTCGACGTCGGTGTAGTCGAACGGGGTGAACAGCGAGCCGAACAGCGCGAACAGCACCAGCAGGCCCAGCACCACCAGCCCGACCACCGCGCCCCGGTTGCGCAGGAACCGGCGCAGGTAGAGCCGTCGCCGGGTCAGGTGCCGGCGCGCGGGCGTGGTCGAACCGGCCGGGTCGTCCGGCCGCGGGCCGTCCAGGCCGAGGTCGGTCCCGGGCAGGATCGGACCGCGCATCGTGGGCCCGGGGATCTCGGCGGCCATCAGCTCACCCGCACTCTCGGGTCGAGGGCCACCACGGCGACGTCGGCCAGGATCGCCCCGATCGCGGTCATCAGCGCCCCGAACGCGGCGACCGCCACGGCGCCGTGCACGTCGTTCTTGGAGATGGTCTGGATGAAGTACCGGCCCATGCCCTCCCAGGCGAAGATCGTCTCGGTGAGCACCGCCCCGGTGAACAGCGCCGGGATGGCGAAGGCGATCGAGGTGGCGACCGGGATCAGCGAGGTGCGCAGGCCGTGCCGGCGGATGGCCTGCCGCCGGGTCAGGCCCTTTGCCCGGGCCATCCGGACGAAGTCGGAGTTGATGTTGTCCAGCAACAGCGCCCGTTGCAGCAGGTGGGTGCCGGCGTAGCCGGTGATCACGAGCGCGATCGTCGGCAGCACCAGGTGTTGGACCCGGTCCACCAGCAGCGGCCAGAACCCGGTGACCCCGGGTGACTGGGCGCCGGCCACGAACAGCAGGGTGGTGCCCAGAGACTGGTTGAGCAGGATCGCCAGTAGTACCACCGCGAGTCCGGCCACCACGATCGGAATGTTCAACGTGATGATCGACAAACCCTGGTGGAACCGGTCGGCGAACCGGTACTGCCGCGACGCGGTGTACACGGCCAGGCCGATGCCGATGGCCGTGGTGAGGATCAGCGCGCCGATCACCAGCTGCGCACTGACCAGGATACGGAAGCTGATCTGGTCGTTGACGCTGTCGCCGATCGGCGAGGCGCCCCAGTCCCAACGCAGCACGATCCCGGTCACCCAGCTCCACCAGCGTTCCAGCAGCGGGGTGTCCGGGCTCAGGTTGTACTGGGCGAGCGACCGGCTGATCTGCTCGGGCGAGCGGGGCGGGCGTAGCTGCAGGTAGTTGGCCCTCGGGTCGAGGAAGGCGTTGGCCAGGAAGTAGGTCAGGTTGGTGGCCGCGACGATCATCAGCAGCCAGCCGGTGCACTTCCGGACGAGATACCTCAGCACGGCGCAACCGCGTCGGTCATACGCGCCCCGATCTGTACGTTGGGCCTTACGCAGCGTGTCGTTGCGGCCCCCCCGATCCTTTCGCGGAGTATAGGACGCGTCGCAAGACGATTCCCCGAACGGGTTGTGGCCGCTGTGAAGTCGGCGCCTCGGCGGTGAACCCGCGGTTTCGTGCTCCGCGACCAGCCCACGTACTCTGGAGCGTTGTGAACCTGGACGTGGCGGCGGAGATCAAGGCCCTGGACGGCACCCTCGACGGCATCGAGGCGGTGATGGACCTGCCCAGGCTGCGGGCCGAGGTGGAACGGCTGTCCGAAGAAGCGGGTCAGCCTGACCTGTGGGACGACCAGGAACGCGCCCAGGAAGTCACCAGCCGGCTGTCCCGCGCCCAGGCGGAGCTGCGACACGTCAGCGAGATCCGCCGCCGGCTCGACGACCTCTCGGTGCTCTACGAGCTGGCCGAGGAGACGGGCGGGTCCGAGGGTGAGGCGGCGAACGCCGACGCCGATGCCGAGCGGGCCAAGCTCAAGGCCGACATCGGCTCGCTGGAGGTCCGCACCCTGCTGTCCGGAGAGTACGACTCGCGGGAGGCGCTGGTCACCATCCGC
>JAJCYC010000372.1 GCA_029263115.1 Pseudonocardia sp.
GTCTCCTCACAGAACCGGGCCACCTCGTCGAACAAATCACCCTGATGATCAGCACGCCCCAGCGTCACCCACCGATCCTCCCGCATCAGGCCGCCGGACCGGGCGACCGCCACGCGAAAGACACCAGCCACCTAGACCGGCGCTGAAGAAGCCGGTTCGGCTGGCAGCCACAGGCGATTCCCGGTCGCAGGGACCATCGGGGGCGATGGGACGCGTCGGAGACGCCGGTGGTGCACCTCGAGGAGATCGAAGCGGCGCTGACCCTTCGGGGCACCAGTCGACCCGCCACGCCGGACAAGCTCCAGGTCAGGGCCACCACAGCGAGCGAACACCAACCGTCGTGATCAAGCCCGCGAAAGCCGTGATCATTGGCAAGCTGGGCTACGGATCACGCGGCACCGTCTCCATGGACGGCCCCAGCGTGGTGAGGACCCGGTCCAGAGCCGCGACGCCCCGGTCCAGCTCGTCGACGGACACCGTGAGCGCCGGGCGGAACCGCACGCTGGAGTGGCCGCAGCCGAGCAGGATGACGTGCTCCCGCTCGCGCAGCCGGCGGACGACCTCGTCGCGCAGCCGGGGCGCCGACAGCGTGACCGCACACATCAGACCGCGCCCGCGCGCCTCGGACACCACCGGGTGCCGGGCCTGCACGGTGCGCAGCCCGCCCAACAGGTGCCGCCCCAGCAGGCCGGCCCGTTCGATCAGGTGCTCGCTCTCGATCACTTCGAACACGCGGCGGGCACGGACCATGTCGGTGAGGTTCCCGCCCCAGGTGGAGTTGATCCGCGACGGCACCCGGAAGACGTTCTGCGCGACCTCGTCCACCCGCCCGCCCGCCATCACGCCACAGACCTGGGCCTTCTTCCCGAACGCGACGATGTCCGGGCGCAGCCCGAGCTGCTGGTAGGCCCAGGCCGTGCCGGTCAGGCCGACGCCGGTCTGCACCTCGTCCAGCACGAAGAGCGCATCGAACTCGTGACACAGCGCCTGCATCGCCCGCAGGAACTCCGGGCGGAAGTGGTTGTCCCCGCCCTCGCCCTGGATCGGCTCGGCGATGAAGCAGGCGATGTCGTGCGGGTCGGCCTCGAAGGCGGCCCGGGCGGCGGCCAGCGCCAGCCGCTCGGCGACCACGACGTCGGCGTGAGCGTTGATCGACGGCGTGGGGATGCGCGGCCAGTCGAACTTCGGGAAGCGGGCGACCTTCGCCGGGTCGGTGTTGGTCAACGACATCGCGTAGCCGCTGCGGCCGTGGAAGGCGTGCTCCAGGTGCAGCACCTTCGTCCCCAGGCCCGGGTCGATGCCGTGCGCCTCGTTCCACCGGCTCTTCCAGTCGAAGGCGATCTTCAGGGCGTTCTCCACCGCGAGCGTTCCCCCGTCGATGAAGAACAGGTGCGGCAGCGCGGGGTCGCCGAGCACCCGGGCGAAGGTCTCGACGAACCGGGCCATCGGGATCGTGTAGACGTCCGAGTTGCTGGGCTTGTTGACCGCGATCCGTCCCAGCTCACGTACGAACGCCTCGTCCCGGGCCAGCGCCGGATGGTTCATCCCGAGAGCGGACGAGGCGAAGAACGTGAACAGGTCGAGGTACTCGGCGCCGTCCCGCGCGTCGACGAAGGTCGAACCATGTGAGCGGTCGAGGTCCAGGACGAACTCGAAGCCGTCCAGCAGCATGTGGCGGGCGATGGACGAGTGCACGTCGGCGGGGCCCCACCGGCGCACGTCGGGACATGCTCGCGCCATCAGGATATTTTACCGGAAATATTCCGTTAGACTACGAGCTATGCAGGATTATCTCCTGTCACTGCGGGTCCGTGGCGAGTTGTGTGCGGCGCTCGAACGACGTCTGCAGGACGACGGTCGTCCGGGTGGCCACGTTGGTGCGCTTGCGGATCTCCCGGATGAGCGCCTCCAGCGCGGCCGGGGTCGCCACCCGGACGAACAGCATGAAGCTGACGTCGCCGGCGACGGAGTGGCACGACTCGATCTCCGGCAGGGTCGCGAGGGTGGTCGGGATCTCGTACTCGTGTTCGGGGTCGAGCGGGATCAGCGAGATGAACGCGGCCAGCGGCAGGCCGGCGGCCTCCGGGTCGACGTCGGCGAAGTAGCCGCGGATCACCCCGGCCGCCTCCAGCCGCCGCACCCGTGCCTGCACCGCGGAGACGGACAGACCGCTCGCCTCGGCGAGCGACTTCAGGGTGCTTCGCCCGTCGGCGACCAGCATGGACGCGAGCAGCCGATCCGTCGCGTCGTCGAGTGGTCGAGCCATGGGGCGGGAGCCTAACGAGAGGTCGAACGATGAATCCGATGCAGCTGGCCTCGGTTGTCGACGGCAGAGTGGTGGACGGCTCGGTTGTGGAAGGAGGCCCGCACCGCTACCGGTCGGCCAACCCCGGTCGGTTGGACGAGACGGTCGCCATGGTGCGGCTGGCCGACGCCGAGACGTTCCGGCGAGCCGCCGGAGCGGCCCGGCAGGCCCAGCGGCAGTGGGCGCGGGTGCCCGCCCCGGTGCGCGGACGGGTGGTGGCCGCCCTGGGACGGCTGGTCGAGGCCAACAAAGAAGCGCTAGCAGCGCTGGTCACGAGGGAGATCGGCAAGCCGATCGCGGAGTCGCGCGGCGAGGTGCAGGAGATCATCGACACCTGCGACTTCTTCCTCGGCGAGGGACGCCGGCTCTACGGCCAGACGGTGCCGTCCGAGATGCCGGACAAACAGCTGTTCACCTTCCGGGTGCCGGTCGGCGTGGCCGCGGTGATCACCGCCGGCAACTTCCCGGTCGCCGTGCCGTCCTGGTACCTGGTTCCGGCGCTGCTGTGCGGCAACACCGTGGTGTGGAAGCCGGCGGAGTACGCGGCGGCCAGCGCGCGAGCGTTCGCCGAGCTGGTCTGGCGGGCCGGGATCCCGGGCGGAGTGCTCAACCTGGTGTACGCCGACGGCCCGACCACCTACGACGGCCTGGAGCAGGCACTCGCCGCCGGGCTGGTCGACAAGGTCGGGTTCACCGGGTCCAGCGCGGTCGGCGCCCGGATCGGCGAGCTGTGCGGCCGGCACCTGCAGTCGCCGTGCCTGGAGCTGGGCGGCAAGAACCCGATGGTGATCGCGCCGGAAGCCGACCTCGAGCTGGCCGTGCAGGGCGCGCTGTTCTCCGGCTACGGCACCGCCGGTCAACGGTGCACCTCGCTGGGGTCGGTGATCGCGCACGCCGACGTGCACGACGAGTTCGTCCGGCGGCTGGACGCGGCGGTGCGCGCGGCGCCGGTCGGCGACCCCACCCGGGACGTGGTCTACGGGCCGATGCTCGACCAACGGTTCGCCGACGGCTTCGAGAAGATCCTCGGCTGGATCGCGGGGCACCACCGGGTGCTCGGCAGCAGCGCCGTCGGCCGGATCACCGACCTGGCACCCCGGGACGGCTTCGTCGGTGACCACCGGACGGGTCTGTACTACCACCCGGTGCTGCTGGACGGGGTGCGCCCCGGTGACGAGGTGTTCGGCCAGGAAACGTTCGGCCCGATCGTCGGAGTGACCACTTACCGCTCGCTGGACGAGGCGATCGAGCTGGCCAACGCGCCCGGCTACGGCCTGTCCGCCTCGATCTACACCAACGACCCGGCCACCGCTTTCCGGTTCCGGCAGGGGGTCGGCGCGGGCATGGTGAGCGTGAACAACTCCACCTCCGGCGCCGAGGCGCACCTGCCGTTCGGCGGCAACGGCCGCTCCGGCAACGGCAGCCGCCAGTCCGGGGTCTGGGTGCTCGACCAGTTCACCCGCTGGCAGTCGATGAACTGGGACTTCTCCGGCGCGCTGCAGAAGGCCCAGATGGACACCGCGACCGTGCGGCCGGACCTGGACTTCCGGCTAGAGCACTGGGATGGCTGAGCCGGTCGACGAGCACTTCCGGGCGTCCGTCCGGTCCGCGACCCGCACCGGGGCCGCGCTGCCGGCGGGTCTGCCCGCGGACCGAGCCCTGGCGCTGTTCGACGCCCAGCTGGGCAGCCGGCACCTGGACCTGGTCGCCCGCGAGCTGAGCGCGGCCGGTCAGGGCTACTACAGCATCGGCTCCGCCGGCCACGAGGGGAACGCGGCGGTGGCGGCCGCGCTGCGGGTGACCGACCCGGCCCTGCTGCACTACCGGTCCGGGGCGTTCTACCTGGCCAGGGCCGCCCAACTGCCCAGTCAGTCACCGATGCGGGACGTCCTGCTGGGCCTGGTCGCGGCGGCCGAGGAGCCGATCTCCGGCGGCCGGCACAAGGTGTTCGGCAACAAGGCACTCGCGGTGATCCCGCAGACCTCCACCATCGCCTCCCACCTGCCGCGCGCGCTCGGGCTGGCGTTCGGCCTGGAACGTGCCGCCAAGCTGGGACTGCGCTGCGAGAGGCCGCCCGACTCGGTGGTGGTGTGCAGCTTCGGCGATGCCTCGGCCAACCACTCCACCGCCGCCGGCGCGATCAACGCCGCGTTGGCCTGCCGGTACCAGGGGCTTCCGGTGCCGTTGCTGCTGGTCTGCGAGGACAACGGGATCGGCATCAGCGTGCGCACCCCGGCCGGCTGGATCGAGTCCGCGTACGGCCGGCGGCCCGGGCTGCGGTACTTCGACGCCGACGGCTGCGACCTCGGCTCGGCGTGGTCGGTCGCCCGGCGGGCGGTGGAGTACGTGCGCACCGAGCGGGCGCCGGCGTTCCTGCGGTTGCGCACCGTGCGGCTGATGGGCCACGCCGGCTCGGACGTCGAGTCGGCCTACCGGAGCGCGGCGGAGATCGCCGCAGACCAGGTCCGGGACCCACTGCTGCGGACCGCGGAACTGCTCATCGGGGCCGGGGTGCTGGACGCCGGGCAGGTGTTGGAGCGGTACGAACGCACCCGGGAGGAGGTGCGGCGGCTGGCCTCGGAGGTGGTGACGCGGCCGCGGCTCGTCGGCGCCGACGAGGTGATCGCCCCGCTCGCGCCCTCACATCCGGATCTGGTGGCGGCTGCCGTCGGGCGGCTACGGCCCGTCGCGGCACCCGGCCTGACGTTGGCCCAGTCGATCAACCTCGCGCTGACCGAGCTGCTGGCCGACGACCCGGCGGCCGTGGTGTCCGGCGAGGACGTGGCGGTCAAGGGTGGAGTGTACGGGGTGACCCGGGGCCTGCGCAGACGATTCGGCGCGGCGCGAGTGTTCGACACCCTGCTCGACGAGCAGAGCGTGCTGGGCACCGCCCTGGGCATGGCGCTGGCCGGATTCCTGCCCGTCGCTGAGATCCAGTACCTCGCCTACCTGCACAACGCGGCCGACCAGCTGCGCGGCGAGGCCGGCACGCTGCAGTTCTTCTCCCAGGGGCAGTACCGCAACCCGATGATCGTGCGGATCGCCGGGTACGGCTACCAGCGGGGCTTCGGCGGCCACTTCCACAACGACAACGCGGTCGCCGCGCTGCGTGACATCCCCGGGCTGGTCGTGGCCTCCCCATCCCGCCCGGAGGACGCGGCCGCGATGCTGCGCACCTGCGCGGCGGCGGCCCGGGTGGACGGCCGGGTCTGCGTCTTCCTGGAGCCGATCGCGCTCTACCACCTGCGTGACCTGCACGAGCCCGGCGACGACGGCTGGCTGGGCGAACACCCGTCGCCACACGTTCCGTTGGGCCGGGGCCGCACCCACGGCTCGGGGGACGACCTCACCCTGGTCAGCTTCGCGAACGGCCTGCGGATGAGCCTGCGGGTGGCTCGGCGGCTGGCTGAGCGCGGGATCGGGTGCCGGGTGCTCGACCTGCGCTGGCTGGTGCCGCTGCCGCTGGACGACATCGTCCGGGAGGCGACGGCCACCGGCGGGGTGCTCGTGGTGGACGAGACCCGGCGCACCGGTGGGGTGGCCGAGGCGGTGCTGTCTGCGCTGGTGGACGCCCGGTTCGGCGGCGTCATGGCCCGGGTGGCCAGCGCGGACAGCTTCATCCCGCTGGGCCCGGCGGCCGGGCACGTCCTGTTGTCCGAGGCGGACATCGAACAGGCCGCCCTGGAGCTGCTCAAGCGGTGAGGGCTCCGCCGCTGCGCGCCGGGGTGCGGCCGGCCGGGGCCTCCTCGGTGGAGCGATCGCGGAGCTCGCCCGCGTCCTGGCCCGCTGACCGCATCGAAACGTCAAGCCGGTGAACGACCTCTCAGCGGTCGGCGGGGCGGCGGTCGCCCTCATCGACCGCGGCGGGGGTGGACCGGACCAAAGGCCAGAACCGTGCCGGCGGCCAGCAGCGCGAGCGCCATCCCGGCGGTTACCGGGACACCGTCGACTGACCGGACAGGCAGCCTGGTCAGTTCGTCGAGCCCGACCTGGGAAAGCAGGTACAGCCCGAACGCCGCCGCCAGCCCGCCGATCACGGCGGGCGCGGTGGGCCCTTTCACCGGCGGTCGGTACCGCTCCACCCGCCGGAACAGGCCGACCGGCAGCGCACAGCACACCGCGCACGCCACCAGCCAGCCCAGCATCACGACCGGCCAACCCGGCGTCGTCGCCGCGGGCAGCCGCACTCCGGTGCCGATGAACACGGCCTGCACCATGCCGATCGCGACGGGATGCCAGCAGTAGACCGTCATCGCCATCGCGTTCCCGCCGGCCACCAGCCGCCACACCCGTTCGCGGCGCAGCCAGGCCAGCCCAACCGGGCGCAGCACCAGCACAAGCCCGATCAGGAACACGCCCTGGCTGAGCAACGGGAGCGTCGGTGGCGCCATGTTCGACGCCGGGTGATCGGGAAGCCCGGCCATCGGCACCGGATAGGCCGAGGTGCCGAAGACCAGCAGCACCGTCGCCGCCAGCCCGCCGGCGGTCAGAGCCGCGGCCAGCCGGGTTCCGCCGCGCAGCAGCGACCCGTCCGCATAGCCGTAGCCCAACTGGTGCATCGCCTGCCAGACGAACAGCAGGTTCAATGCGCCGACCTGGCGGCGCTGTGTGGCCAGGGCCAACACATCCACCGCGGCGACCGCAACGGCGAGGGCGAGCACGACCCACAGCCGGTAACGGCAATGCAGCCGCATCATCGCCGGGGCCAGCAGCACCACCAGCAGGTACACCCCCAGGAACCACAACACCGAGGGCAGCAGGCGCAACCCCCGACCGACGTCACCGGTACCCAGGCCGAGCAGATCGACAGGCAACGCGACCGCCGCGCACACCGCGACGTACACCACCGCCGGGGGCAGCAGCCGCCCCATCCGCGCACGCAGGAACACCGCATAGCGCGGCCGGTGGCGCAGCGCCCGAGCGTGCACGAAGCCCCCGACGAAGAACAACAGCGGCATGACCTGCCACAACCAGCTGGCCAGCATCGTCGGGGTGCGTGCGGTGATCCCGCCGGAGCCGTGCAGCACCAGCAGCGCCAGTACCCAGTGCCCGGCGGCGACCATGACGATGGCGAACACCCGAAGCAGGTCCGCGTAGCGGTCCCGTTCGGCTAGCGACACGCTCTCTGCAGACGCGGTGCCCACACCTGAAGTATCAGCCCGGGTACGGCGGCCTCGCGCGATGGCCGGGTCTGCCCCCGAGGTCGTGGCCGGGCCGGGTTCACCGGTGCGGATCGGCCGCACACGACGGTGGGCGCGGAGCTGCGGTTCCTGGAATCGCGTCCGTTCGGGGGACGTCCACTCCGTGGTCCGTGAACAACCGGGGCACCTCCGTGGGCGCGGATCCGTTCTTCGAGGCGGTGATAGACCCGGGGCGCCATACCCGACCCGAGCGCACGCACGCGCAGACGTCGCCTCCCACGCGGTCGTGCTCGTCCAGATTCTGGAAGGCTGGATCGGACCGCTACCAGAGGAGCCATATGCCGACTGAGAGGAACGTCGGTGGCGAATCGCCGGCTCGGCTCGAGGTCCGACTGCTCGATGCGGTCGAGGTCATCCTGGACGGCCACCGTCTCGGCGCCTTCAACTCTCCTCGCTTGCAGCGATTCCTGGCGTTGATCACGTTGCGGCGAGACCTCCAGCACCGTTCACGACTCGCGTTCGAGCTCTGGCCCGACTCCGACGAACCTCAGGCCCGAACAAACCTCAGAAAGCTGCTGCACGACTTCCGCCACTCCCTTCCCGACGTCGGTCAGTTCGTCGAGATCGACAACGAGATCGTGCGGTGGATTTGGGCGGGGCCCAGCGAGGTCGACGTGCTGAGGTTCCGTGATGCCATGGCGGCTGGCGATCTCGAGCTCGCGGCGCGCCTGTATTCGGGCGATCTCCTTCCGGCCTGCTACGACGACTGGGTCCTAGACGAGCGAGCGAAGCTTCGAGCCGAGGCGTACGGGGTCCTCCTGCGGCTGACAGCAGAGGCTGTCGGGCGCGACGACCACGAAGCGACGATCAGGCTTGCCCAACGCGTCCTCGACCTGGAGCCGACCGACGAGGCGGCGGTTCGAATCCAGATGGTGGCGCATCGCGCGCTCGGCGATCGTGTCGCGGCGCTGCGCTCCTACCACCGGTACGCCGAGGTGCTCGAGCGCGACCTCGCGGTGGAACCGGGCGAGGCCATCGGGGCGATGTACCGACAGCTCCGGGCCGACGCCCCCAATCGCGAGGCACTGCCGGGCGAGGACACAGCACCCGTCGCCGACATGGTGTTCGTGGGCCGCGACCGCGAGCTCGACCAGCTCGCTGAAGCCTGGATCGCGGCGCGGGCGGGCAGAGCCCACCTCGTGTTGCTCTCCGGCGAGGCGGGGATCGGGAAGTCCCGGCTCGCCGTGGAGCTGGGACGGCGGGTTCGCGCCGAGGGCCATGTGGTGGCGTCGGCTCGGGCGTACGAGGCGGCGGGCCGGCTGCCGTGGGGCCCGGTCGTCGACCTCCTCCGATCGGATGCTCTCCGCGGCCACATCGACACGTTGGGCACGGTCTGGAGGGCCGAGCTCGCTCGACTCCTGCCCGAGCTCCTCGAGGCCTCCCCACCGCCTACACCCAGCCGGTCGGGCGACCTGGCTGCTCGCCATCGGTTGTTCGATGCCGTGAGCCGGGCCATCGTCGGCGACCGCCCGCGTCTGCTGATCATCGACGATCTGCAGTGGTGCGACGCCGAGACCGTCGAACTGATCGGCTTCGTGGTCCGTTCCGCGGCGACGGCGCCCGTCCTCATCGTGGGGACCGTCCGCTCGGAGGAGATCCCTGAGCATCATCCCCTCGTCGGACTCGTCGACGCGTTGGGCCACGACCAGGCCGTGACCACCGTGCCCGTCGACCGGCTCGACGAAGCCACCACAGCGGCGCTCGCCGCCCGGCTCCGGCATGTGGAGGAGATCGATCCGGACCTGGCGGCACGGCTCTGGGCCGAGACCGAGGGCAACCCACTGTTCGTCATCGAAGTCCTTCGAGCCGGGATCTCCCCCGAGGGCAGGCAGGCGGCGCTCACTCCCACGATGCGGGCGGTATTGGGCGCCCGACTGGGCCAACTCCCGGACGGCGCCCGGCGGCTGGCCGAGGTGGCGGCGGTCGTGGGTCGGTCCTTCTCGGTGGGGCTGCTGGTCTCGGCCACCGGGCTCGACGAGCCAGCGCTCGTCGATCATGTCGACGAGCTGTGGCGTCGACGGATCATCCGCGATCAGGGGCTCACCTACGACTTCAGCCACGACAAGCTTCGGGCGGTCGCGCTGGAGATGCTCAGTCCGGCTCGTCGACGACAGCTCCACCGGGCCGTCGCCGAGGCGATCACGGTTGAGTTCCGCCACGACCTCGACGCGGCCGGTGCGGCGCTGGCCGCTCACTACGACCAGGCCGGCATGGTCGAACCGGCCATCGATGCCTACCGGGTGGCCGGAGCCCGAGCGGTGGCGGTGTCGGCCCTCGACGAAGCGGTCAGCACGTTCCGGCGAGCGCTCTCACTGCTCGCCGAGTTGCCGCCGTCACCGCGTCGTGATGCGCTCGAACTCGACATCCGGATCGCCCTCGGCTCACCTCTGGTGGCCCTCGAGGGCTACGGATCCCGCAACGCGCACCAACTCTACGAGCGGGCTCTCTCGCTCTGCCACACGCTCCACCGAGCCGTGGATCCCCCGATTCTGCGCGGTCTCGGTCTAGCCCGGCTGCAGGGCTGCCGCTTCGATGAGTCCAGCAAGCTCGGCCGGGCGCTCGTCGAGCATGAGAGTCGTGACCCGATCGCGAGGACCGAGGGTCGGTATCTGCTCGGCGTGAGCGCCTTCTGGCGGGGCGATCTGGCGAGGGCCCGTCAGTACCTCGGAGGCGCCATCGACGCCTATGACGTGTCCCATCGCGACCAGCATCTGGCGTTGTACGCGCAGGACCCGAAGGCGGTCTGTCTGGTCCGCCTGGCCTGGGTCGACCTGTGGGCGGGGGACGCCGGCCGGGCCGATGAAGGGGCCCGATCCGCTCTCGAGCTGGCCGTCGAGCTCGATCATTTCATGACGCGGTGGTACGTCCTTACCTACGCGGCGATCATCGCGGCCGAATCCGAGGACCTCGTCCGCCTGGCCGAGCTGCTCGGGGATGCCGAGTTCCTGGGGAAGCGTCTTCCGACGCCCTACTTCGTGATCGCTGGAGACGCCCTACGTGGCTGGCTGGACGTCTGCCAGGGGTTACCCGGGGGCATCGACCGGATCGTGCAATCGGTGTCGCGCTCGCGCACCGAGGGGGAGAGCCTCCACCTGACATACACTCTGCTCCTTCTCGCTCGAGCTCGTGGCATGGCCGGCGAGCTCCGCGCAGGACGAGCCGCGGCACGCGAGGGGCTCTCCTTGTCACACCGCCACAATCAGCGCTATCTCGACGCCGAGCTATGGCGGGTCGACGGTGAGCTGGCGTACCGAGGCGGAGAAGCCGCCGCCGCAGCTTCGCTGCGCAGAGCGGTCGAGGCTGCCGAGGCACAGGGCGCGGGCTGGCTGCAGCTTCGGGCGCTCCACTCGTTGGCCAGTCGGTACCCCGATCAGGCATGGCGGGCGCAGCTCGCGGACCTCGTCGAGACCATCCCCTCGGGCCACGAGCTCCCGGCGTTTCGGGTGGCGACCGGTCTGCTGAACGATTCCCGCTGAGCGGGAACGGTTAGGGAACGCCGGCGCGCGCATCCTCGGCGACATCGAGCGGAGGAGCATGCCATGAGCGACACGATCAAGGCATTGACCGAGACAGTACGGGGACGCGTCATCACCGCCTCGGATCCCGGCTACGACGAGGCCCGCGCCGTCTACAACGCCATGCACGACCGCAAGCCCCATGCCGTCGTCCGATGCACGGATTCGGCCGACGTAATGGCCGTGATCGCCGCGGCCCGCGACAGCGGCGTCGACCTGGCCGTCCGGGGCGGCGGCCACAGCGTTCCCGGATTCGGCACGGTCGACGACGGGCTGGTCATCGACCTGTCACCGATGAACGGCGTGCGGGTCGACCCGGCCAAGAAGGTTGCGCGGGTCGGCGGCGGCGCGACCCTGGGGGACGTCGACCACGCCACCTACCCGTTCGGCCTGGCCGCGCCCGGCGGGGTCGTCTCCACGACCGGGGTCGCCGGCCTCACGCTGGGCGGCGGCATCGGCTACCTCACCCGCGGCGTGGGACTCACCATCGACAGCCTGCTCTCGGCCGATGTGGTGCTCGCCGACGGCCGGCAGGTCACGGCCAGCGACTACCAGAACGAGGATCTGTTCTGGGCGCTGCGCGGCGGCGGTGGCAACTTCGGCGTGGTCACGAGCTTCGAGTTCCAGCTCCACGAGGTCGGTGACGTCGTGGGCGGCCCGCTGTTCTACGACTTCGACGATGCCACGGCGGTCCTCGAGTGCTACCGCTCCTACATCGACGAGGCACCCGAGCAGCTCGGATGCTTCTTCGGCTGGCAGATCGCGCCGCCGCTGCCGTTCATCCCCGAGGACCGGGTCGGCGATCTGTTCTGCGTGCTCGTCACCTGCTGGAACGGTCCTCACCAGGAGGCCGAGCGGGTGCTCCGGCCACTGCGCGACGTCGCCGAGGTGCAGGCGGACCAGGTCGAGGTGAGCCCGTTCCCGGCCCTGCAGAGCGCCTTCGACGATCTCGTCCCGAAGGGCATGCGGAACTACTGGAAGGCGGACTTCGCCACCGGGCTCACCGACGAGGCGATCGCGGCGCACGTTGAACACGGCGAGCGGACGCCGAACGTGAGCTCGTCCATGCATCTCCACCCGATCAACGGCGCCGCGCAGCGGGTCGGCGCCGACGAGACCGCCTTCGGCCACCGGGACAAGAGCTTTGCGCCGGTGATCGTCGGGATCTGGCCGGACCCTGCCGACAACGAGGCCAACACCAAGTGGGTTCGGGACTACTACACCGCCATCCATCCCCATTCGGGCAGCGAAGGGGGCTACATCAACTTCATGTCCGGCGACGACGACCACCGGGCCGCCGACAACTACGGCGCCAACCATGAGCGGCTCTGCTCGGCGAAGGCGGCCTATGACCCGGACAACCTCTTCCACGTCAACCAGAACATCGCTCCGGCAAACGGGAGGTGAGCGTGATGACCGGACTTACCGCAACCGAAAATATGAGCGCGATGCCCGTGGGACCCGACGAATCGCTGATCGAGGCCGCCCGCGAGATAGCCCCGATCGTGCGGGAACACAACCAGGAGACCGAGCGGGAACGACGCCTGTCCCGGCCGGTCTTGAAGGCACTGCGCGAGACGGGCCTCCTGCGAATGAACACCCCCCGGTCTCTCGGGGGATTGGAGACCGACCCCGTCACCCGCGCCCTCGTCGTTGAGGAGATCGGTCGCCACGACTCCGCGACGGCGTGGACCTTGGAGAACCCGCTGGACTGGGCCTTCCGTAAACATTCAGCCGTGATGATCAGTGCATGACGCTGTCGCCGGTCGGCTGGTTGGCGTCCGGTGGTTGTCGGTCGTGATGTCGTATCAGGTGGGTGCGGGTAATGCGGGCATCCAGGGTCGGCCGATGAGTGCCTCGC
>JAJCYC010000373.1 GCA_029263115.1 Pseudonocardia sp.
ACTCGGACTGCACATCAACACCGCCACCCGCTGGACCGACGCCGCCGCCGGCAGATGGAGCACCTATGCCGCCCACCGATCAACAACCACGCCATGAACAGGCATCCAGCCAGTTCGAATATCAACACTCCACCGGCATGACATCGATGTCCCGACTCCCCGTGCTCGCCGCCGCGGCCGTCGTCGCCGTCTGCGCGGGTGTGCTGCTCCTGACCGGGACCGGGTCGGTGGTCCCCCCGTCGGGTGGCGACCCGCTGCCGCCGGAGGCCGTCACACTCGACGCCGACGACCGCCGGGCCCTCGATGCCGAGCCGGTGCTGCGCGGAGCCGAGGCTCCGGCCGCGGCTCCCGGGGTCACCTTCACCGACCCGGAGGCGGTCGCACGCGCGTACCTGCAGGCCGCGCACTCGGTCGAGCCGGCCGACGGTGGGCGCACCCACCTGCGGGCCGCGCCCTACGCCGTGCCCGGCACGGCGCCGTCCACCGTCGGGGTACTCGTGCTGGACCCGCCGCCGGCCGGGACCACCCGCGCGGCGACCGTCCGCAGCCTGGAGCTGATCGCCGCCGACCGCGGCGACCGGCGCCGCGGGTACCTGGCCGCGATCGAGACCCGTACGGGGGCCACCGGTGCCACACCGGTGGACCGCGTGGTCACCAGCAACGTCGTCGTCGCCCGCCGGCCCGACGGCCGCTGGCTGGTGGCCGCCGAGACCCCCGAGAACCCCGACCTCGCCGCCGGCGAGGGCCGGTAGTGCCCGATCCGGCCACCACCCGTCATCTCCCACCCGACAGGAGTGCGAGCTCATGAACCTGGACGAGATCGAGGAACTGATCCGGCGCTATCTGTCCGCCGGCATCACCGTCGTCATCATCCTGGTCGCCCCGTCCACGGGTGGCACCGACGACGGGCGGGCCCCCGACGGGGAGCCGTCGGTCGTCACGATCGATCCGGACCGCGCAGCGCCGGTGGACGGGGCGCCCGATCCGCGGGTCCGGGAGCTCCCGAGCGGCGGAGACCCCGATCCGGACCCGACCGGCCAGGGCCCGACCGACGGCGGCCCAGACGGTGACGACACGGACCCCGGCGAGGACCCCGGCGAGGACCCGGAACGCGATCCGGCCGGGGACCCGGCAGCGGGCGGTCCCGGTCAGGACCCGCCACCGGACGACCGGTCGTCCGCCGACGACACGGCGCCCGGCGGCCCGGGGCGGTCACCGGACGACGTGGACCCGGACGCGTACCTCGACGACGAGGACAGAGCCGACGAGGACACCGCCGACGAGGACACCGCCAGCAAGGACAGGGCCGACGAGGACACGGCCGACGACACGGCGGACCCCGACCTGGATTCACGCGGCCCGGCGGACGGCTCCGAACCCGGGATCGACGACGAGCTCGCGGCGGCGCCCGGGGACCGGCCGACCCGCCGGGACCCGTCCGGCGACGAGGACACCGCTGCCACGGACATCCCGGTCTACGACATCCCGGGCGGCGACATCCCGGGCAGCGACATCCCGGGCGGCGACATCCCGGGCAGCGACATCCCGGGCAGCGACATCCCGGGCGAGGGCCTCCCCGCCGACGTCACCGGCGGGGACCCCGAAGCCGCCCCTCGCGAGGTCACCGGCTCCGGGCCCTCCGCAGCGGGCGAGGGCACGACCGCCGCCGAGCGGTACGGCTGGGGCGCGCCCGACCGGGAGGACGACTTCGGGTCCGGGCTCGCGCAGTGGGACCTCTACGAGGGCCCCGGCCACGCCGGGAACGGGCAGCGCTCCGCCGCAGCGGTGACGGTGCGTGACGGGGTTCTCACGATCACCGGCGACGCGGAGGGCACCACCGGCGGCATGTCGTGGGGCTCCGGGCAGCGCTACGGGCGCTGGGAGGGCCGGGTGCGGGCCCCGGCGTCGGACCCGTCCTACAACGCGCTGCTCCTGCTGTGGCCCGACGCCGACGACTTCCCCGCAGGCGGCGAGATCGACTTCATGGAGATGCTCGACCCGACCCGCCAGCGCACCGACTTCTTCCTGCACCACGGCCCGGACAACGACCAGGTCACCGCGCAGGTGGAGGTCGACGGCACGCAGTGGCACAACTGGGCCGTCGAGTGGACCCCCGAGGAGATCGTCGGCTACGTCGACGGCGAGGAGTGGTTCCGCACCACCGACACGGGCACGTTCCCGCCGGGCCCGATGCACCTGTGCATCCAGCTCGACTGGTTCCCCGACGGCGGGGGCTCGGTGCAGGAATCGACGATGGAGATCGACTGGGTGCGCCAGTACGCCCCGGAGCCGGCCGACCCGCGGCCCTCCGACGAGGTCGCGAGCACCGGTCCGGCGTCGGCCGCCGAGCCTGCGGACGACCCGCTGCGCGGCATGTTCTCCTGGCGCTGACGGCGGGGGCTCCCACGACGACCTGCGCACGGATCGGGGCCCTGGCCATCTGGCCGGGGCCCCGATACCGTTCCCGAACTGACGCGCCGCTCCCACCACGAAGCGACGTGCATGAGGTTAGCCTAACCTCTGCTAGGCCGCAAGAGCGTTCTCGTCCCGCCGGCCCTCCGGGCCAGCACCACCGCCACGACGAGCACCGACACCACCGTGACGACCCCACCGAGGACCAGCGGCGCCCGCCCGCCGTACGCCTCGGCGAGCAGCCCCAGCAACGGTGCCCCCACCGGCGTGCCGCCGAGGAACAGCAGGATGTAGAGGCCCATCACCCGCCCCCGCATCGCCGGCTCCACCGACAGCTGCACCGCGGAGTTCGCGGCCGTCGTGAACGTCAACGCGGCGAACCCCAGCGGCACCATGACCACCCCGGTGAGCAGGTAGTTCGGCATCAGCCCGGCCGCGGTGACGAGCAGACCGAACACGAGCGCGGCCCCGGTGACCAGTCGCAGGCGCGGCCGTCGCAGGCGCCGTGCCGCCAGTACGGCACCGGCCACCGACCCGACGGCCAGCAGCGTGGTCAGCAGGCCGTAGGCGTCGGCGCCGAGCCCGAACACGTTGCGCGCCATCAGCGCGAGCGTCAGGTAGAAGTTGATGCCGAACGTGGAGACGAGGAACACGAGCACGAGCACGGCCACGAGGTCCGGGCGCCCGCGCACGTACCGCAGCCCCTCGCGCAGTTGACCGGGCCCGCGCGGCACCGGATCGGCACGGTGCAGCCGACCCGGGTCCATCAGTGCCAGCCCGGCGATGACGGCCGCGAAGCTCGCCGCGTTGATCAGGAACACCCACCCGGTGCCGGTCACGGCGATCAGCACGCCGGCCACGGACGGGCCGACGATGCGAGCGAGGTTGAACGTCAGCGAGTTGAGCGCCACCGCGTTGCCGACGTGCTCGACGCCCACGAGTTCGGGCACGAACGCCTGCCGGACGGGCACGTCCAGGGCGGAGAAGCAGCCGAGCAGGAAGCACAGCAGGTAGACCTGCCACAGGGCCACGAACCCGGTGACGACGGCGATCCCGAGCACCAGCGCGCAGAGGCCCATCGCGGTCTGCAGGACGATGAGCGCGCGGCGCTTGTCGATGCGGTCGGCGAGCACGCCGCCCCACAGCGACAGCACGAGCGTGGGGGTGAACTGCAGGGCCGCGGCGATCCCGAGCGCCGTCGCACTGCCTCGGGAGAGGTCGAGCACGAGCCAGTCCTGGGCCACGCGCTGCATCCACGTACCGGCCAAGGAGACGATCTGACCCACGGCGTAGAGCCGGTAGTTGCGCACGTGCAGCGAGGCGAAGGTGGACCGCGGCTCGGGGGTCTCGACAGTGGCGGTCACGTTTGATTAGCCTACATCAACGACCCTTCCCGGGCCGCCGGGAACGGGCGTGAAGCGACGAAAGCCACCGCTAGGCTGCGTCGGTGGTCGATCCCCCGCCGCTGCCGCGCCGGTTCTCCGACATGCCGACGGTCGTCGGCGTCGGGACGACGCTGTGGGCGCTCGCCGCGCTGGCGCTGCTGGGCGCGACGCTGGTGACCGGCCGCCCGCTCGACGTCCGGTTCACCACCTGCCTGGTCGGCGCACTGCTGGGCGGCCTCGGCTACGCCATCTTCACCTGGCAGCGCGCCGCCGCCCGCCGCGGCGCCCGCGGCGCCCAGCAGGGCCTGGACTGAACGACCGTGAGGTTCACGGCTGTCGCGTCGGCGATCACGCCACCGGCGATCTACGCTCCCGCACCATGAGCAACCCTCCCGTCGCCGTCGTCACCGGCGCCAGCTCCGGCATCGGCGCCGCCACCGCCCGGGCACTGGCCGCCGCCGGCTTCCACGTCGTGCTGGGCGCCCGCCGGGTCGACCGGTGCGCCGAGATCGCCGCCGAGATCGGCGGCACCGCGGTGCGCCTGGACGTCACCGACGCCGAGTCCGTCGCCGCGTTCGCCGCTGCCGTGCCGCGGTGCCGCCTGCTCGTCAACAACGCCGGCGGCGCCAAGGGCCTCGAACCGGTCGTCGACGCCGACGAGGACGACTGGCGGTGGATGTTCGAGACGAACGTGATCGGCACCCTGCGTATGACGAAGGCGCTGCTGCCGGCGCTGATCGCCTCGGGCGACGGGCACATCGTCACGGTCACCTCGATCGCGGCGATGGAGGCCTATGACAACGGCGCGGGATACACGGGCGCCAAGCATGCGCAGGCCATGCTGCACCGCACGTTGCGCGGCGAGCTGCTCGGGCAGCCGGTCCGGCTCACCGAGATCGCACCCGGGATGGTGGAGACGGACTTCTCGCTGGTCCGCTTCGACGGCGACCAGGAGAAGGCGGACAACGTCTACCGGGGCATCACCCCGCTCACCGCGGAGGACGTGGCCGACGTGGTCGCGTTCGCGGCCACCCGCCCGAGCCACGTGAACCTCGACCAGATCGTGCTCAAGCCGCGCGCCCAGGCCACGGCGATGCGCGCGTTCCGGGAGAGCTGACCGCCACCCGCTATTCGGCCGTGTCCTCGCTGGTCCGGTGCTCGTCGGCCGCGTCGGCGGCGGCCGGTCCGGCCGTGGCGTCGGCCACGCGCTCCTCGGACTCCTCCAGGATCGCGGCGGCCTCGGCCCGGCGGTCCTCGTCCCCGGTCTCGGCGGCACGCTCCTCGGGCAGGGGTTCGGCGCGGGTGTCTGCGGGATCGGCGGGGTGCATGCCGAGGCCTACCCCGTAGCGGCCGGCGGGAACCGCCGCACAGCGCCGGCCGCACAGCGCCGCCTCACAGCGCGGACAGCGTCTGCCACTCGTCGTAGGGCAGCGTCCAGTCCCAGACGTCGCCGTCGCGCGAGGCCAGCGGCACGCCACTGCCGGTGACCTCCACCGGGTCGCCGTACAGCGCGGTGTCGAAGTAGGACCGCGCGTCGGCGGTGGACAGGTTGATGCAGCCGTGCGTGACGTTGGACGAGCCCTGCGCGGCCGACGACGCCGGGTTGGCGTGGATGAACTCGCCGTTGTTGCTGATCCGCACGGCCCAGTCGACCACCAGGTCGTAGCCGTAGCGGTCGCTGGTCATCCGCTTCTCGGGGTACAGCTCGGTGACGACGTGGACCCCGGAGCGGGTGGTGCGGTCGGCGTCGCCGGTGAGGCCGTAGCTGGCCGGGTAGTCCGCCACCTGGACGCCGTCGCGGAGCACCACCATCCGGTGGCTGTCGACGTCGGCCCGCACGATCTGGGCGCGACCGATGGAGAACGTGCTGGTGATGTCGGCCTTGCCGTAGGACCCGCCGCCGTAGTCGACGCCGAACAGGTCGGCGGTGACGGTGACGCCCGTGCCCGCCGGCCAGTACTCCGCGGGCCGCCAGTGCACGCGCGATCCGCCGTTCTCGTCGGGCAACCAGCCCCACGACCCCTCGACCGGCACCGAGGTCTGCACGGACAGGGCCCGCTCGACGGCGGCCCGGTCCTCGACGTGGGCGTCGAACTGGACCTCGATCGGGGCCGCGACCCCGACCGTGCGGTCGTCGCCGATGTTCAGGATGCCGCGGACGATCCGCTCGGGCGCGACCGTGGTGAACGAGCCGTCGACGGGCACCTGCGCGCCGTCGGCCCCGGTGGCCGTGCCACCCCAGGTGTAGGTCGTGTCGTAGGCCAGCGGCCCGCTCGAGGACCACGACGTGCGCTCTGCGTTCGGCGCACCGTCGACGGGCTTGCCGTCGGCACCGGTCAGCGTGACGTCGTCGAGGGTGCCGCCGGTGACGGTGACGGTGGCCGGCTGCGCGGGGGCGACCCCGGTGACTCCGCCTGCCGGCTGGTGGTCCACGACCGCCGCCGCCGCGGGCACCCCCGGGATCGGGTCGCCCGCCGCGGTCGACACCGCCGTGAAGACCCCCACCGAGCCGACGACCAGCACCGCCAGGACGAGCAGGATGCGTCGCATCGTCCCTCCTTCCCCCACCCCCGTAGACGCCCGGGAACGCCCCCGTGTTGCCCGGACGTGCTCGACGTTACAGGCGGCATCCGACGAGGACCGGCTCCGGAACGAGCTCGATCCCGAACGCCGCGCGCACGCCGTCGCGGACCTCGCGGGCCAGCGCCAGCAGGTCCTCGACGCTGCCGCCGCCGCGATGGGTGAGGGCCAGGACGTGCTTGCTCGACAGCGCGACCCGCCCGCCGGGCCCGGCGTGCCCGCGGGCGAACCCGGCGTGCTGGATGAGCCAGGCCGCGGGCAGCTTGACCAGCCCGTCCCCGGCCGGCCAGCGCGGCGCGTCGGCCGGGGCCGCGGCCTCCGGCAGCACCGGGTTGGTGAAGAAGGATCCCGCGCTCCAGGTGTCGTGGTCCGCCGCGTCGAGCACCATGCCCTTGCCACGGCGCAGCCCGAGCACCACCTCGCGCGCGGCCGCGGCGGGCACCCGGTCGCCCACGTCGACGCCCAGTGCCCGCGCCAGCTCGGCGTAGCGGACGGGCGCGCTGGCGGCGTCCCCGGTCAGCGCGAGGCGCACCCGCAGCACCACGGTGTCGTCGTGACCCTTCAGCGTGCTGGTGCGGTAGGCCAGGCCCAGCTCGGCGGCCGGGACCCGGGTCCGGAGCTGGCCGGTGGGCCGGTGGTAGAGGTCGACGTCGACGAGCAGGTCGGAGATCTCCACCCCGTACGCGCCGACGTTCTGCACCGGCGTGGCCCCGGTGCGTCCGGGGATCCCGGACAGGCACTCCAGCCCGCCCAGTCCGGCGTCGACGGCGGCGGCCACCACGGCGTCCCAGTCGGACCCGGCCTCGACGGTGAGCAGCACCCGCCCGTCGTCCTGCGGATCGCTCGCGTGCCCGGTGCTGGACAGCCGCACCACCGTACCGGGCCAGCCGTCGTCGGCGATCACGACGTTGGAGCCGCCGCCCAGCAGCAGCAGCGGCTCGCCCGACTCGTCGGCGTGCCGGACCGCCTCGACGATCTCGCCCGCGGAGCGGGCCTCGACCAGCCGGCGCGCGGGGCCACCGAGGCGCAGCGTCGTCAACGGCGCCAGAACGGGAGCGGACACGGGGCGCAACGGTAGCCTGCGCCGATGCCCCGTCAGATCGACTACCGCTCGTCGTCGCAGTACGCGGCCGACGACGTCGCCGCGGTCATGCTCGACCGCGAGTACCTGGAGGCCCGCCTGGTGCAGCTGGGCGGGCCGGGCGCCGCGGTCAAGGAGCACGCCGCCGACGAGGCCGGGGGCCGCTACCGCATCCGGCACGGCGTCGACCAGGCCGCGCTGCCCTCGATCGTCAGCTCGCTGGTCACCGGCAACCTGATCATCGACCGCACCGAGACGCTGCGCCGTGAGGCCCCCGGGCGCTGGGCGGGCGAGGTCGACGTGCGGATCCCCGGCACACCGGCCACGGCCGCCGGGTCACTGCGGCTGGAGGACACCGGCTCGGGCAGCGTGCTCATCGTGCGCGCCGACGTCACGGTCAAGATCCCGTTCCTGGGCGGGAAGATCGAGTCGGTGATCGCCGAGCAGGTGCAGGAGCTGCTGGTCGCCGAGACCGCGTTCACGCTGGAGTGGCTGGCCCGCGACCGCACCTGAGCGGGTGCGACGATACCGCCCGTGGACCCCACCGCCGAGCGGCGCTACGTGCTCACCCTGTCCTGCCCCGACACCACGGGCATCGTCGCCCGCATCTCGGGGTTCCTCGCGGACGCGGGCGGCTGGATCGTGGAGGCCGGCTACCACTCCGACCCCGGTACGGGCTGGTTCTTCACCCGGCAGGTCGTGCGGGCCGACTCCGTCCCGTTCGACGCCGAGGAGCTGCGGGCGCGGTTCGCCCCGGTGGCCGCGGAACTGGGCGGGGAGGCCGACTGGCGGGTCACCGACACCGGCGTGCCCAAGCGGGCGGTGCTGCTGGTCAGCAAGGAGCCGCACTGCCTGCACGACCTGCTGGGTCGCGTCGCGGCCCGCGAGCTGCCGGTCGAGCTGGACGCGGTGATCGGCAACCACGACACGCTCGGCGGCATCGTGCGCGCCCACGGCGTGCCGTTCCACCACGTCGGGTTCCCGCCGCCGGGCAACGGCCGGCACCAGGCGGCGAAGGACGAGGCGTTCGGGCGGCTGCGCGAGCTCGTCGGCGCCCCCGACGTGGTGGTGCTGGCCCGGTTCATGCAGATCCTGCCCGCGGACCTGTGCCGGGAGTGGGCGGGCCGCGCGATCAACATCCACCACAGCTTCCTGCCCTCGTTCGTCGGCGCGCGGCCCTACCACCAGGCGTACGCGCGGGGCGTCAAGCTGATCGGCGCCACCTGCCACTACGTCACCGAGAACCTCGACGCGGGCCCGATCATCGAGCAGGACGTGATCCGCGTCGACCACGGCGACACCGCCGCCGACATGGTGCGCCGGGGTCGCGACATCGAGCGCATGGTGCTCTCCCGCGGCCTGCGCTGGCATCTGGAGGACCGGATCCTGGTGCACGGCAACAAGACCGTGGTCTTCCGGTAGTCAGTCGCGCTCGGCGACCATCAGGCAGTAGCCGTCGGGGTCGTCGATCCGCCTGCCGCGCAGCCACGCCCAGACCCGCCGGTCGGCCGATCGGTGCTCACGCACGACCTCGAACCCGAGCAGCGCGTAGAACACGATCGACGCCTCGACGTCGGCCACCTGCACGAACGGCACCAGCGCGTCCGCGACAACGGCAGCGGCTCCGGCCGCGGCCGGAGCGAGATCGGCCTCGGCGGACGCCGCGTCGGGATGGTCGAGGATCGCGATGATGCGCCCGTCGCCGTCCAGGACGACGTGCTGGTGCGTCACGTTCCCGGCCGGATCGGCGACGCTCAGCGCGATCCGGTCCGCCACCCGGCGTAGGGCCAGCAGGCGGAAACCGGCCGGGAGCCCGCCGATCCACGCGATGACGGCAACGCTAGCGGTTGTCCGGATTCCGGAGGTCGAGCGACCGCACCGGCGTCATCGTCGCCGCACCGGCGTCCGGGCGGCTGTGCGGTGCACATGATGCCGGTGTGGCGGCGCCGGCCCCGGCGCCGCGCGTCCGGCGTTCAGTGGCCCCGGACCCGGCGGGGACGGAATCGCAGCGCCACGGAGTACGTCTGCGCGAACACCTCCGGTGTCCCCCACGGCCCGTCGGCGATCTGCCTGCCGTACTTCGCGAGGTAGGCCGGATTGTCGGGCACGGCGGGCTCGTCGGCGACCTCGGTGACCTCGCCGGTAAGCACGACGATGTTCCCGCCGTACTCGTCCCCGTCGAGATGCAGGGCCACGCGCGGGTTGGCACGCAGGTGGGTCAGCCGCCTGGCCTTCCGGTCGCTGTAGACGAGCGCGGTGTCGCCGTCCCACAGGAACCAGATCGGGGCCGGTTGGGGCGTACCCCCACCGTCGACGAGGGTGAGCCACGCGACCGGTTCCTCGACGAGCCTGCGGGCGACCCGGGCCCCGAACTCGGTGGCCGGATCGGGAAGCCGAGAGGTCATGCCCGCGCAACGTGGGGGCCGCGACCCACATTCCTCAGCCGGCTCCGCCGTTCGGGTCGGGGCGCGGGACGTCCGGTTCGAGGACGAACACCGCCACCGCGCGGCCGGAGCGGCGCTCGTAGTCCGCCGCGCCCGGGTGGATCGCGAGCCCCTGGTCCCAGATCCGGCGGCGCTCCTCCCCATCCGGCTCCCGGGCCACCACGACCCACTCCCGTCCGCCGCCTGCGGCGAGCCGGGCCCGGGGCTGTGCCCGCAGGTTGTGGCACCAGGCCGGGGCGTGCGCGGCACCGAAGTTCCCTGCCGTGACGGCGATCCCGGCGTCCACACCGAATCCCATGACCGGCACCCGGCGCGCCGTCCCGGTACGTGCGCCGGTGGTGGTGAGCAGGACGACCGGGAGGGCCGTGACCACACCGGTCAGGGTCCCCCGGCCGCGGGAGAGGCGGAGCACGACCCGGTCGGCGGCCGGCATCGCGCGGGCGAGCAACCACGACGCCGGTCGCGTCGCCGCGAGCCGCCGCGCCGTCCGGTGCACCACACCTGCCGCGTCGTAGTCCCTGACCACCGGACCATCCTGGCCCGTGCGCCGGAGCGACACGCACGAACGGCGCCCCACCGGTCGGTGAAGGGCGCCGTTCGAGCGGTCAGGCCGCCGCGGCCACCGGCGCCGGCTCCAGGGCCAGCTCCAGCACGTCGGCGACGTCGGACATCGGGTGGATGCGCAGGCCCGCGCGGACCTCCTCGGGGAGGTCGTCGAGGTCGGGCTCGTTGCGCTTCGGGATGATCACGTCGGTCAGCCCGGCCCGGTGCGCGGCCAGCAGCTTCTGCTTGACCCCGCCGATCGGGAGCACCTTGCCCTGCAGCGTGACCTCGCCGGTCATGCCCACCGACGCCTTGACCGGGCGCCCGCTCGCGAGCGAGGCCAGCGCCGTCGTCATCGTGATGCCCGCGCTCGGCCCGTCCTTCGGGACCGCGCCCGCCGGCACGTGGACGTGCAGCTTCTTCGCCGCCAGGTCACCGGCCAGCCCGCGCGACCGCAGGTACGAGAGCGCGATCGAGACGGACTCCTTCATGACGTCACCGAGCTGACCGGTGAGGATCAGCCCGGCCTCGCCCTCCATCGAGGTGGCCTCGATGAACAGGACGTCACCGCCCGCCCCGGTGACCGCCAGCCCCGTCGCGACGCCGGGCACCGAGGTGCGCTCCGCCGACTCCGGCGTGAACTTCGGCCGCCCGAGGAACGTGACGAGCGCGTCGGCGTCGATGTGCACCGGGCGCCCGACGCTGTCGTCGTCGAGCCGCACGGCCACCTTGCGCAGCGTCTTGGCCAGGCCCCGCTCCAGCTGCCGCACGCCCGCCTCGCGGGTGTACTCGGCCGCGATCATCGACAGCGCGACGTCGGTGAACTCGACGTCTCCTGCGTCCAGACCGGCCTTCTCGATCTGCCGGGGCAGCAGGTGGTCGCGCGCGATGGCGACCTTCTCCGCCTCGGTGTAGCCGTCGAGCGTCACGACCTCCATGCGGTCGAGCAGCGGGCCGGGGATCGTCTCGAGCTGGTTCGCCGTGGCCAGGAACAGCACGTCGGACAGGTCGAGGTCGACCTCGAGGTAGTGGTCGCGGAACGTGTGGTTCTGCGCCGGGTCGAGCACCTCGAGCAGGGCCGCGGTCGGGTCGCCGCGATAGTCGGAGCCGACCTTGTCGATCTCGTCGAGCAGCACGACCGGGTTCATCGAGCCGGCCTCGCGGATGGCCCGGACGACGCGACCCGGGAGGGCGCCGACGTAGGTCCGACGGTGCCCGCGGATCTCGGCCTCGTCGCGGACGCCACCCAGGGCGACACGCACGAACTTGCGGCCCAGCGCGTGGGCCACGGACTCGCCGAGCGAGGTCTTGCCGACACCGGGCGGGCCGACGAGCGAGAGCACCGCACCGGAGCCGCGGCCGCCGACCTTCTCCATGCCCCTGCGGTCGCGCCGGGCGCGCACAGCCAGGAACTCGATCAGCCGCTCCTTGACGTCGTCGAGGCCGGCGTGGTCGGCGTCCAGGATGGCCCGGGCCGCCGTCAGGTCGGCGGAGTCCTCCGTCGTCGACGTCCACGGGATGTCGAGAACGGTGTCGAGCCAGGTGCGGATCCAGCCGGACTCGGGGCTCTGGTCGCTCGCCCGCTCCAGCTTGCCCACCTCGGTGAGCGCGGCCGCACGCACGTGCTCGGGCAGGTCGGCGGACTCGACCCGGGCGCGGTAGTCGTCGGAGCCGTCGGGCTCGCCCTCGCCGAGTTCCTTGCGGATCGCGGCCAGCTGCTGGCGCAGCAGGAACTCGCGCTGGGTCTTCTCCATGCCCTCGCGGACGTCGTTGGAGATCTTCTCGGAGACCTCCTGCTCGGCCACGTGCTCGCGGGTCCACTCGACGAGCAGCTCCAGCCGCGCCGTCACGTCGGTCTCGGCGAGCAGTTGCGCCTTGTGCGCGGTGTCGAGGTAGGACGCCCAGCCCGCGGTGTCGGCGAGCTGTCCGGGGTCGGTGATCTGCTGCACCGAGTCGATGACCTGCCAGGCGCCCCGCTGCTGCAGGATGCCGACGACCAGCGCCTTGTACTCCTTGGCCAGCTCGGTCGCACGGCCCGTGACCGGGCCGTCCTCGATCGGGGTGGCCTCCACCCACAGTGCGGCGCCGGGCCCGGTCACGCCGGACCCGATCTGCGCGCGGCCCTCGCCGCGCACCACGGCGGCCTTCTCCCCGCTGGGGAGCCTGCCGATCTGTTCGAGGACGGCGATCGTGCCGACCGCTGCGTACCTCCCGTCGAGCCGGGGCACGACGAGGACCTTGCGGTCACCGCGCGGAGCGTCCGTGGAGCGCGCATCGACACCGCTCTGCGCCGCATCGACCGCCGCCTGGACCTCGGAGTTGTCGAGGCGAACGGGAACCACCATGCCGGGCAGCACCACCGAGTCGGCGAGCGGAAGCACCGGCAGCTTCAGCGTCTCTGTCATGCCCCGTCCAACAGTTACACCGTTGAACTTGTTCCAGCATTCAAGGAAGTACGCCGCGAGCGAACGGCCCCGCCTACCGGGCCAGACCGTCCACGACCTCCGCACCGGACAGGCGCGCGGCCAGCGGTCCGGGCAGGGCGAGCTTCGAGTGCCGCACCCCGCTCCCGACGACGACGGCGGCCGCCGCGGCCACCGCCGCGTCGACGAGCACCGGCCACTCGGCGGGCAGGCCGATCGGGGTGATGCCGCCGTACTCCATCCCGGTGATCGCCACCGCGTCGTCCATCGGCGCGAACGAGGCCTTGCGCGCGTCGAGGCGGCGGCGGACGAGCCCGTTGACGTCGGCGCGGGTGCTCGCCAGCACCAGGCAGGCCGCGTACCGGGTGATCTCGCCGCGACGACCCGCGACGACCACGCAGTTCGCGGAGCCCTCGAGCGGGGAGCCGTAGGCGGCGCAGAACTCGGCGGTGTCGGCCAGGGCCGGGTCGATCTCCGCGACGCCGACGTGCGCCGCGTCGTCGGGATCCATCGCCTTCAGCGCGAGCGCGACGGGATCGGCCAGCAGGTCGGGACGGTCGAGCGCGGGGACGGCGACCAGCGAGCCGAGGACGTCCCACCTCACCAGTGCGGACCGCCGCCCTGCACGCCGACGACGGCGGGCTTGACGTCGACGAGATACACCAGCGACGCGATGAGCGCGGCCAGCCAGAACAGCGAGCCGCTGCTGCCGAGGCCACCGTTGAACACGACGAGGATCAGCGCGCTGGCACCCGTGATGCCCAGCCAGGCGGGCTTGGTGAGCTTGTCGGCGGCGGTGAACGCGTCGGCGCGCTGCATCAACGCGTGGATGAACGCCCAGCCGCCGACGGGGATCGCGAGCAGTCCGATCCCCAACAGTATGTAGGTGTCGAGGGTGTCGAAGAACTCCAGCACGTGCTCACAGTACCCGGGTCCGGGCCGCGCGGGGTCCGGAGTACACAGCACGGCGCCCCCGCAGGCAGCGGGCCTGCGGGGGCGCGGTGGAGCCGAAGATCAGCTCTTGGTGCCGTTGGTGGCGCGGCGGGCGGCCGGCTTGCGGGCGGCCGGCTTGGGCTCGGTGCGGTTGGCGGCCCGGCGGCTCACGCTGCGGGCGGAGCTGGCCGCCTCGTCACCGGTCTCGTTGATCGTGGCCGCGGCGTCCTTGCCCGCCTCGGCGACCTTGCCGGACGCCTCCGAGGCGACCTCGGAGACGGTCTCGGCGGTCTCGGCCGCGAACCGCTGGGTGGCGCGCGCGGCCTTCTCGCCGGTGGAGCGGGTCTGGCGGGTGACCGTGGACAGCGCCTTCTCGGCGGCGTCGTGGGCGTCGTCCACCAGGACGTCGACACGGGCGTCGAGCTTGTCGCTGTAGCTCTCGATCGTGGTGATGGCCTGCTTGACCTGGGGCTGCTTGCGGATCTTGCTCCAGGTCTTCTCGCCGCGGTCGGCGAAGTCGCTGTAGCGGACCTCGGCGTCGGCGCGCAGGTCGGCGACCAGCTTGCGCAGCGTCTCCGGCGAGAGGTGCTGGGGCAGCTCGGCAGCGCGGTTGGCGGCCTCCTCGGCACGGGCACGGGCGTCGGCGACGGCCTTGCCGACGGTCGTGACGGCGTAGTCACCGGCGCCGAGGACGGCGAGCAGCGGGGTGCGGGCGACCTCGGCGCGCTCGGCGGCCTGCGCACGAACCTTGCGGACGTCGGTGGATGTGGGCAGCTGAACGGCCATGGTGATCACTCCTTGTCTGGGGTACCGGGGACGACTGACTGGTCGTTCTCGCGGCGAAAGGTCGAGTAGATGTCGAGGAGCACCTGCTTCTGGCGCTCCGTCAGGGTCGGATCGGCGAGCACGGCGTCGGTGACGACGCTCGCCGGGCGTTCGTCGAGGATCCCCGCCCTCACGTACAGGGCTTCCGCGGAGATCCGCAGGCCCTTCGCGATCTGCTGGAGGATCTCCGCCGACGGCTTGCGCAGGCCCCGCTCGATCTGGCTGAGGTAGGGGTTGCTGACACCCGCCGTCCGGGCGAGCTGCCGGAGCGAGACATCGGCCAGCTCGCGCTGGCTGCGGATGTACGCCCCGATCCCCTCGACGGTCTGACCGACGGCGTGACCGGCGTGCTCGACCACGTGGCCGACCTGCTCGACGACCTGACCCACGCGTTCGGTGGGTCGTTCCTGCGTGTCGTCCGAGTTCATACCGCTCACCTCCGTCCCTGTCGAAGACGACGCTACCCGCGAGTGCTAGCAGTTGCAAGCGCTCTGCTTGCGCAGGTGGCGTGGCTTGCACCACATCCACCGGGCGCCGTGCAGGGTTCAGGGCGACGTCGCCGGGAGATCGCGCTACGTTCCCGGACACCGTCCCCGACGAGGAGTCAGATGACCGCTCACCCGCTCAGCGGCCAGGCGTTCGCCCTGGTCGCCGTGTCCGCCGGTGGGGCGCTCGGCGCGCTGACCCGGTGGGGTGCGGGATCGGTGCTGCCGCACGGCCCGTTCCCGTGGGTCACCCTCGGCGTCAACGTGTCCGGCTGCCTGCTGATCGGCGCGCTGATCGTGGCCGTGTCCGACCGGCCCCGGACCCATCGGCTGACGCGGCCGTTCCTGGGCACCGGCTTCCTCGGCGGTTACACGACGTTCTCCACCTACGCCGTGGACGTGCACGCCCTCGTCGGCGCGGGGCACGTCGCGGCGGCCGTCGGCTACCTCGTCGGCACGTTGGCCGCCGCTCTCGCCGCGGCCTGGCTGGGCATGCGACTCGCGCGGGCGGCGCTGCGGTGATCGGGCTGCTGGTGGTGCTGGGGGCGGCGGTGGGCGCCCCGCTGCGGTTCGCGACCGACCGGTTCGCCCAGGCCTGGTTCGGCACCGCGTTCCCGTGGGGCACGTTCGCCGTGAACGTGGTGGGGTCGTTCGTCCTCGGCGCGGTGGTCGGTGCCGCCGTGTCGCCCGAGCTGTTCGCCCTGGTGGGGACGGGCTTCTGCGGAGCACTGACGACGTACTCGACGTTCGGCCTGGACACGGTGGTCCTCGCGGAAGGGGAGCGCCGCGGCGCGGCCGCGCTCTACGCGGTCGGCTCGGTGGTCGCGGGCCTCGTCGCGGCCGGCCTGGGCCTGCTGCTCGGCACCGCCCTCGCCGCCTGAACCGCTCACCCCCGCCGCCGGTCGCCCCACACCCGCCCGCGGCCGCGCCGGTCAGCCGAACAGGGCCTGGCTCACCGCGTAGATCGCCAGGCCGGCCAGCGCCCCGACCACGGTGCCGTTGATCCGGATGAACTGCAGGTCGCGGCCCACCTGCAGCTCCACCTTGCGACTGGTCTCCTCCGCGTCCCAGCGCGAGACCGTGTCGGTGATCAGCGTCGTGATCTCGCCGCGGTAGTGGCGCACGACGTAACCCGCCGCGTCGGCCAACCAACCGTCGATCTTGGCCCGCAGCGCGTCGTCGGAGTTCAGCCGCTTGCCCAGGGCCAGCAGGCCGTCGCGCACGCGCAGGCGCAGCGCGCTCGACGGGTCGGCCGCCGCGTCGAGGATCAGGCCCTTGACGACGCCCCATGCCCCACCGATGAACCGCTGCACCTCGGGATGCGCCACGATCTGGTGCTTGATCCGTTCGGCGCGCTCGATCGTCTCCGGATCCCGCTGCAGGTCGGTGGCGAACTCGTCGAGGTAGCGGTCGACGGCCTTGCGCAGCGGGTGCTCCGGATCGGTCTTGACGGCCCAGGCGAACGTCTGGACCTCCAGGAACACCCGGTCGGCGATGAGGTCGTCGACGAACCGGGGCGACCACGACGGGGCCCGGTCCGCCACCACGCGCAGCACCATCTCCTGGTTGCCGACGACCCAGTCGTAGGCCCGGTCGATGACCAGGTCGACCAGCCGGTGGTGCGCACCGTCAGCCAGCACCCCCTCCAGCACGGTGCCCAGCGGCGGCCCGACGGGCTTCTCCATCAGCTTGCGCACGAGGACCTGCTCGATGACCTCCTGCACGTCCTCGTCGCGCAGCACGGTGACGACACCGCGTGCGGCCGTGGCCAGCTCGGCGGTGACGCGGTCGGCGTTGGTGTCCTGCGCGATCCACGCCCCCACCCGGGAGGACACCTGGACACTCGCCAGCTTGTCGCGCACCACGTCCTCGGCGAGGAAGTTCTCCCCGACGAAGTCCCCGAGGCTGTCGCCGATCATGTCCTTCTTCGTGGGGATGATCGCGGTGTGCGGGATCGGCAGGCCCAGCGGCCGCCGGAACAGCGCGGTGACGGCGAACCAGTCGGCCAGCGCGCCCACCATCGCGGCCTCGGCGGTGGCGCGCACGTAGGAGACCCACTCCGGCAGCCCGGCCGCCTCGCCCCACCGGGCCAGGAGGAAGACCACGGTGGCGGCGAGCAGCAGGCCGGTGGCGAGCGACTTCATCCGCCGCAGGTCCCGAGCCTTCTGATCGGCGTCCATCCGCCCGATCCCGAGGCCGACCGCCACGACCGGACGAGTCCGGGCCGCGGGTGCCTCCGTTCGGGGGGTCTGTGAGGTGTGCACGAACCCATCTTGCCCGCCGGAACGAATGCAGGACGGCCGGGCGCGCCCCGGCGATCCGGTGCCCCCCGGAGGCGTGTTGCCCCCACGCCTCCGGGGGCACCTCTTCGCGACCGTTGAGGATGGTCGGGGGCGGTGGTCATCCACCGGCCCCGACCACGTTCGGGGTGGGGCAGCGCGGCGAGACGGAAGTGCCCTCTCGGGCGCCGCACCTCACCCGGGTGCCCGGGCCGCGCCCGGCGCGGCGCGACGAGCT
>JAJCYC010000374.1 GCA_029263115.1 Pseudonocardia sp.
GGAGGGCCCCGTGGGCGTGCTCCAGCACACCGTGTGGATTGCGCTCCCCTAGCTGTAGTCCCCGTAGCCGCCGCCGGCGCCCGGGGGCCGGGGGCGCGGGGGGCGCGGGTCAGTCACCGGGCGGGCGACCGCCGCCGTACATGACCACCAGGTTGGCGTAGTCGATCTCGTCGGGCTGCGCGCTGGTCATCTCGATGGTGTCCGGGTACATCACCGACTTCTTGTCGGTGCGGTGCATCAGCCCGAGGGCGTGCCCCATCTCGTGCACCGTGGTGGCCAGGGCACCGGTCTCGCTGGCGTCGTCGAGCAGGCCGCGGTAGAGCTCCAGCTCGTTGCTGATCCGCACCCCCCTGCGGTCGGTGCTGGTGGAGTTGCCGTCGGTGTCGCGGTCGTCCTCGTCGGCGTACTCCGGCGCGGTCACCGTGGAGCAGGGCTCACCGCCGGACGGGCAGGCCGGCACCGCGACCGCCCGGATGCACGGGCTGCGCGACCAGATCTCGGCGCCGGTGCGGACGAACCCGGCGTAGCGCTGCGGCAACGTGCCGTAGGCGAAGTAGACCGTGGTCTCCTGGCCGGTCTTGTGCGGCCAGGCGGCCTCGTAGTCGTCGTCGTCGTCCTCGATGCCCCGGATCCGCTGGCCGGGCTGGGCCACGCAGTCACCCGAGACCGGCGCGACCTCGCCCGGGCCGAGCGACTGGCCGCCCCCGGTGGGGGCACCGGAGGAGCAGCCCGCGGCGCCGGCGAGCGCGGCGCACACCGCGAGCGACGCCATCGCGCTCCGGACACGGCCCTGTGCCCTGAAAACTCGCTGCATGGTCTGCACGGTACGGGCCATGGCTGGGGGTTGGCTGTCGGGTTCCTGTGCCCCGGATGAGAACCCGGACCATCACCCGAGTTCACGCACGTTGGCGAGCCGCAACGGACCGGCGTACCAACCCGGCTCCGGACGCGACCACCCGCTCCAGCGGGCCCTGGCCCAGGTTCCGCCGCCAGAAGTGACCGAAGCCCAGCACGCCGGCAACCAACACCACGTACAGGGCGATCTGGTCCTCGAACAGGCCGGTGGCCAGGATCAGCAGATGCCCGACGTACAGGGTCAGGGTCATGGAGCCGGCGGCCGCAAGCGGCCACAGCAGCCGCGCGAAGATCCCGAGCCGGCACACCAGCAGCGCGGCACCGACTACCGCCATTCCGGAACCGAGCGTGTTCATCAGGTCGAACGGCGTACCGGAGTGCGGCGCGGGGACGACGAGGTACCACCACGACTCGACGGACTCGTCGGAGTCCCACAGGAGCTCGTTCAACTCCCGCCTGGGCGCAGATTCCCCGTCCAGGTCCAACAGCTCGTCCACCCCACCCGCCCGGAACAGCAGAAGTTCGGACAGCACGCGCGAGCCGATGGCCAGCACCAGGCCGCCGAGCATCACCGCGACACCGACCAGGCGGCGGGACAGGTCGAGCCGGCCCAGGGCCATACCCGCCGCTAGGTACACCAGATAGATCAACACCGGGTAGGTTCCGGTCACGAACAGCGCGGCAAGGAATCCGCCCGGCTCGTCGAACAGGGTGACGAAGGTGAGGTTGCCGCCGGCGTCCAGGTCTGCCTCGCCGACCTCGGCCACCGTCCACAAGACCACCACCGGCGCCACCGCGACCAGCGCGGCGGTCAGCACGGCGAGCTCACGCGCGCGCATCCCCAGCAGCGGGATCGCCAGCAGGAACAGCATCCCGTAGTAGGGCAGGATCACCGCGACCCCGCTCGCGGCGCCGACGAGCTCGCAGACCGACAGCCCGATCAACCCGACCAACAGCGCCCGGACCGCCAGTCCCGCGGCCGCCGCCGTACGGCTCGGACCCGCGACCGGGCGTCGGCCTCCGGTGAGCAGCGCCAGCCCCAGACCGGCGACCAGGGCGAACAGCGCGGCCGAGCGGCCCCCGGCGGTGACCGTGGCCAGTGACGGGTTGCCCCGGTCGTCGAACTCGTCGAAGACATGCACCGCGATCATGCCCAGCAACGCGAGCCCCCGGGCCACATCCACGCCCACCAGCCGCGCGGTTCGACGAGTCCGTGCGGGGGCCGGACGGGCTGGCGTCTGTACCGTGCGCCGCTCGGGTAGGCCGGGGCCGGGACACCCGCTGGTCACCGCTCAGCCTCCCACTCCACCGGTCTCACTCTGGCAGCCCACCGGTACCGCCACACCTGACAACTGTCTTGCCAAGCGTTACGGAACGGTTGCTCATGCGTTAAGTCAGCGAATGGCCGCAGTCCGCCCGCCGCGGCCGTACGGCCGCCGGATCAGGCCGAAGGGATCGTCGACACGTGACGGACACCACGATCGCCCGATCCTGCGCAGAGCCGGGGCTGGTGCTGTCCGATCCCCGGTTCACCCAGCGGATCCGGTGGCGCGTCGGGGAGCGCCTCGACGACCTCTTCCACCGACGTTGCGACGAGATCACCGCCGTTGCGGGGACCCGCCGTCTCGCGGTCGACGCCGGCCGGCACCGCCTCACCTACCAGGAGCTCGACCGCACGGCCAACCAACTGGCCCGGTACCTGCTCGGCCTCGGCGCCCGCCCCGGCGACCGGATCGGCCTGTTGTTCGATCACGGCGTCGACAGCTACATCGCGATGCTCGCCGTGGCCAAGATGCAGGCCGCGTTCGTCCCGCTCGATCCGGGGTTCCCGGCCGACCGGCTGGAGTACATTCTCGGGGACGCTGGCGCCCGGATGGTGCTGACGGTGTCCAGCCTCGCCGACCTGGTGCCCGCGCCGGGTGCCGGCGGCGCCGAGCGGGTGGCGCTGGACGATTGCGCGGACGCGATCAGCCGGCTCAGCCCAACCCGGCTCGGAGCGGGCGACCACGGCGGCCCGGTCGACGACCTCGCGTACCTGATCTACACCTCCGGAACCACCGGACGCCCCAAAGGGGTGGCGATCAACCACGCGAGCATCTGCAACTTCCTGCAGGTGGCCCATGAGGTGTACGGCCTCACCGACCAGGACCGCATGTACCAGGGCATGACGATCGCCTTCGACTTCTCGGTGGAGGAGATCTGGGTGCCGTGGATGGCCGGCGCCACCCTGATCCCCCGACCGCCGGGTCCCAGCCTGCTCGGCGCGGACCTGCATGCGTTCCTTGCCGACAACCGGGTGAGCGCCCTGTGTTGCGTGCCGACCCTGCTGGCCACCCTGGAGGACGACCTCCCGGACCTGCGGTTCCTGCTGGTGTCCGGGGAGGCCTGTCCGCGCGATCTGGTCACCCGGTGGCACCGGGACGACCGGCGGTTCCTCAACGTGTACGGGCCCACCGAGGCGACCGTGACCGCGACCTGGACCGAGCTGCATCCGGACCGTCCGGTCACGATCGGCCGGCCGTTGCCCACCTACTCGGTGGTCATCCTGGACCCGGAGCGGGCTGAGGCGCTCCCGCTCGGGACGGCCGGCGAGATCGGGATCGCCGGCATCGGGCTGGCCGAGGGTTACCTCAACCGCGACGACCTCACCGAGCGGGCGTTCGTCCACGACTTCGTGGGCATCCCGCAGAACCCTTCGGGCCGGATCTATCGCAGCGGCGACCTGGGTCGGGTGACTGAGGACGGCGAGATCGAGTACCTCGGCCGGATCGACACCCAGGTCAAGGTGCGGGGCTACCGGATCGAGCTGACCGAGATCGAGTCGGTGCTGCTGGAACACCCGGCGATCGCGCAGGCCGTGGTCGACGTGCACCGGCCCGAGGCGGGCCTGGTCGACCTGGTCGCCTACTACGCCCGGCGCGGCGACGTGGAGGACGTGGACCGCGCCGACATCGCCCGCTGGCTGCGCGACCGCCTGCCCCCGTTCATGGTCCCGGCCTATCTCGAAGAGCTGTCGGTCATCCCGATGACCCCGAGCGACAAGGCCGACCGCAAGGCGCTCCCGCCGCCGACCGGGCCGCGCGGGCTCGCACCCCGGGAGTACGTGGCACCGGCCGGAGCGGTGGAGGCCGCCCTCGCCGGGGTGCTGAGCGAGTCGTTGGGTCTGGACCTGGTCTCGGTGGAAGCCGACTTCTTCCTCGACCTCGGCGCTGACTCGCTGGTGATGTCCCGGTTCGCCGCTCAGGTCCGTCGACTGGCGGTGACCGCCCCGATCTCGATCCGGGAGATCTACCTCAACCCGACCGTCCGCCGGCTCGCCGCCGCGCTGGACGGGCGGGCTCCGGTGACGTCGGCGTCCCCGGAGCCCGGGCCACGGCATCGGGCCAGCGGCGCGGCGTACGTGGCCACCGGAGTGGCGCAGCTGGCCGTGATCCTGACCACGACCTATCTGGCCGCGCTGCTGTTCCGGGTGTCCATCGAGTACGTGTTCGCTGCGACCGTGCCCGGCTCCGCGTTGGTCGCCCAGTTCGGCGAACTCTACCGGCGTTCGTCGATGGTCGCGGCGCTGCTGTTCGCCGCGTTCGTGGTGCTGCCCATCGCGGCGAAGTGGCTGCTCATCGGGCGCTGGCGGGCCGGCCGGATCCGGCTGTGGAGTCCGGCCTACCTACGGTTCTGGCTGGTCAGGACACTGCTCCAGGTTAGCCCGCTGATGCTCTTCGCGGGCAGCCCGCTGTTCCTGTGGTACCTGCGCGCGCTGGGCGCCAAGATCGGCGCGGGGGCGGTGATCCACGCCCGCGGGATGCCGGTCGCCACCGACCTGATCACCCTCGGCGACCGGGCGGTGATCGGCAAGAGCGTCGTCTTCAGCGGCTACCGGGCCGTCGACGGGATGATCGAGACCGGGCCGATCACCATCGGCGCGGGCGCGCACGTGGCCGAGAAGACCGTCCTGGACGTCGACACCGCGATCGGTGACGGCGGCGAGCTGGGACACTCCTCGGCCCTGCAGGCCGGACAGGCGATCCCGGCCGGCCAGACCTGGCACGGCTGCCCCGCCGAGCCCACCAGCGCCAGCTACCGGAGCTGCCCCGAACACCCGGGGTGGCGGTGGCGCGCGGCGGTGTACACCGCCCTGCAGCTGCTCGGCATTCTCGTGGTGGCCCCGGCCACCCTCGCCGCCTTGGTCCTCCTGCTGCCCCGGATCCCGGCGTTGCCCCAGGTGTTCACCACCGGCCCGGCCGTGCTCACCGAACCGGCGTTCTACCTCGTGGTGCTCGCCGTGGCAGTGGTGCTGTTCGTGGCCGGACTGGTCGGTGGGTTGGCGTTCATCCTGACCGTGCCCCGGCTGCTCGCCAAGCTCATCACTCCGACGCGGACCTATCCGCTGTACGGGCTGCACCACATCGTGCAGCAGGCCGTCGCCGGGATGACGAACTCCCGGTTCTTCATGCACCTCACCGGCGACAGCTCGGCGGTGCTGCACTACGTGCGGGCGCTGGGCTACGACCTGGACCGGCCCACCCAGACCGGCTCGAACTTCGGGACCGAGCTGCGCCACGACTCACCGTACCTGACCCGGATCGGCACCGGGACCATGGTCTCCGACGGGCTGTCGGCCGTCAACACGGCCTACTCCGGCACCGCATTCACCGTCCGACCTGTGATCATCGGGGAGGACAACTACCTCGGCAACGACATCGCCTACCCCGCCGGCGGGCGCACCGGACAGAACGTCCTGCTGGCCACCAAGGTCATGGTGCCGATCGACGGCCCGGTGTGGGAGCACTGCGGGATGCTCGGCTCACCCCCGTTCCGCATTCCGCGATCGGTCGAGCGGGACGGCCGGTTCGACCACCTCAAGGAGCCGGACACCCTGCGCCGTGCGTTGCGCGGCAAGAACCGGCACAACACGGTGACCGCGGCGCTGTCCGTCGGTCTCGGCTGGGTCCGGTTACTCATCGGCATGCTGTCCGCCGCCGCGGTGTTGAGCACCTACCGACAGTACGAAGAGTTCTCGCTGATGGCGGCGGCGGTCGTCGGCGTGCTGGTGTCGCTGGTGATCGGCATCCTGGCCGAGCGGCTCGTCCTGCGCTTCGGCCGCCTCGAGCCCGGTTGCTACTCGATCTACGACCCACGATTCTGGCACCACGAACGGCACTGGAAGCTGTCGTTCACCCCGCCGTTCCGGGGCACCCCGCTCAACCCGTTGCTCTGGCGGCTGGCCGGGGTCCGGATGGGTCGGCGGGTGTTCGACGACGGCGTGGCGATCCCGGAGAAGACGCTGGCCACCATCGGGGACGACGCGACCCTGAACGTCGGCAGCGTCGTCCAGTGCCACTCGCTGGAGGACGGCACGTTCAAGTCCGACCACTCCCGCGTCGGCGCCGGGGTGACCCTCGGGGTGCATGCCTTCGTGCACTACGGCGTCACCCTGGGCGAGGGTTCGCACCTCGATGCCGACGCTTTCCTGATGAAGGGCGGACAGGTGGCCGAGCTCGAACGCTGGCAGGGCAACCCGGCGACGCTGGCACCCGCACCGGTGGCTGAGGACCCCAACCCGGGGTACGCGATGGAACTGCTCCGGCGGGTCCGCGCGCTGGAGGGCATGGTGGAGGAGCTGTCCGCCCGCTCGGCCGACTCGTGGCGGCGGGGCGTGTTGTTGGCGCTGCTCACCGCGGCGACCGTGGTGGGTGTGCTGGCCAGCGGCCTGGCCAACGGCTCACCGGCCGCGATGCAGACGGCGCCGGCCGCGGCGGCGGATGCGGCCGGTGGCTCCGATGAGACGGCCACGCCGCCGGGCGACACGGAGGACGACTCCCCCGAGGCGGAGTTCGTCCGCGACTACTACGCCCACCTCCCCGGAGACCCGCAGGGCGCCTTCGAGATGCTCACTCCCTCGCTCCAGCAGCGCTCCGGTGGGCTCGCCGCCTACACCCGGACCTACCTCCGCGTGGCCAGCGTGCAGATCGTCGACGGGCCGGCGCTGGTGAACCCGTCAAGATGGGAGGCCACCTTACGGATCCAGCGTCGGGGCGGCGCCGCGAGCACCGAACGCTGGGAGTTCACCGTCGTCCCGGAGCCGAACTCATTCGATCTGCTGCTGGACATCGCCCGCCCGGTGCCCACGGTATCCAGCACGCCGCCCACCACGTCCCGCTCCTCGGACGCGCCCCCACCGCCCACCTCGGCACCGATCTCCAGCCGGGTGCCACCGCCCGCATCGAGCACCCGAATCCCCACGCCGGTGGTCCCTGGCGGGTAGGTCAGCTGTCGTCGACCGTCCCGCCACCGTAGATCACCAGCAGGTTGTGGAAGTCCACCTCGTCCGGCACCGGATCGGTGTCGTCGTCGGTGTAGGCGTTCATCAGATCGTCCTTGTCCCGCCGGTGCACCAGGCCGAGCGCGTGCCCCATCTCGTGGGTCACCGTGGCCAGCGCGCCGTTGTCGGAGCTCTTGTCCAGCAAACCGGTGTAGAAGATCAGCTCGTTGGACTGTCGCACCCCGTTCCGGTCGCGGCCCTTGGACTCTCCGTCGGTCTCGCCGTCGCCCTCCTCCTTCCTCAGAGCGATCGTGGAGCAGTTGCTCCTCGCCGGGCACTCGTCGACGGCGCGCGCGTCGATACACGGGCTGCGCGACCATGCCGCGGCGGCTTTCCGGACGAGACCGGCGTAGCGCTGGGTCAGCTCCCCGGTCTCGAAGTAGACCACCGTCTCCCGCCCGACCGTGTGCGCCCAGGGGCTCTCCGGCGAGTCCTCCTCGTCGATGTCCTCCAGCTCGGCGTCCGGATCGGCCCGGCACTCGGTGCTCAGCGCTCCCGCCCCCGACCGTGCGCCGGGTCCCGCGCAGCCGACCGCCGCCGCGATGAGCACGACCACAGCGCAGACCCGCAGCACAAGACCTGTCCGGGACACGCGGCTCCCCCGACCGCCGGGGCCAGACCACATACCCACTCCTCCTGTCGCCGTGCACGGACGCGAGCCGCCCCGTGTCTCCAGACTCCAGCATCCCGCGCAAGGCTGAGAGAGCGGGCCGGAACCTGCTGTCCGCTCGCTGTGAGTCGCCACGGCCGGGTGTACTACCGTCGGTCACGTGCCCGAACTGGACGGCGCCGCGCGGCGCGACCGGCTCGCCCGGGCCCGGCTGTACCTGTGCACCGGGGCCCGCCGCGACAGCCGCGACCTCGCCGAGTTCGTCGACGCCGCGCTGGCCGGCGGGGTGGACATCGTGCAGCTGCGGGACAAGTCCGATACCGGCGCGCCGCTGGAGGCCCGCGCGGAACTGGCCGCGCTGGAGGTGCTGGCCGAGGCCTGCGCCCGGCACGGTGCGCTGCTCGCGGTCAACGACCGGGCCGATGTGGCCCTGGCGGTGGACGCGGACGTGCTGCACCTGGGGCAGGACGACCTGCCGGTGACCTGGGCGCGGCGGGTGGTCGGCGATTCGCCGGTCGTCGGCCGCTCCACGCACGCGGTCGCGGAGGCCGCCGCCGCCGCGGTGGAGCCCGGTGTCGACTACTTCTGCGCCGGCCCGTGCTGGCCCACGCCGACCAAACCGGGCCGCCCGGCGCCCGGCCCGGAGCTGATCAGACAGATCGCCGCCGCCACGCCGGCCCGCCCCTGGTACGCCATCGGTGGGATCGACCGACCGGAGCGGCTGGAGCAGGTGCTCGCCGCCGGCGCCACCCGGATCGTGGTGGTCCGGGCGATCACCGAGGCCGCCGATCCCACCGCCGCTGCCCGCGCGCTGACCGATCGGCTGGCGGCCGTCGGCAACCGCTGAGCTCTGGCTCCCCATGATCGGTGGAACCGCTGCCTTTCGCGGATGGTAAGGGTCGCGGCCCGCGCCCCAGGGCATGCTGGTGACGGTGCGGCTCGGGTCGGACGGCGTCGAAAAAGAGCATCACCGGCCTTGATGTCTGGGTTACGGTCCGGGACGTCACACCGAGGGTGAACATCCGCCACCAAATGTCCGTAACGAACTACGGAGCGGAACCGACGTACAGAGAGGGGGCCCGCAGGAGGCCGCGCCGCAGGCGTTATAGCGCGTGACCTCGCAGTAACGGACCGCTAGCCGCGCAGTATCGCTCGCCGCGCAGTGCCGTGCGGCTTCGTGGGGCAGGAGAGCCAGACCGAGTTGACGCTGGAAATCACCACCACCCGATCGATGTCCGTACTCGTCGATCACACCCGGGAGCAGCGACCGCGTTGGCGGCCCGGTGATCGGCTGGAGTCACTGTTCGAGCTGCAGTGCGACGTGCTCGATGCCCTCGGCATGCGGGAGCACCCGGCCGTGGACACCGGCGAGCGGGTCTGGAGCTACCGCGAGCTCGACCGTCGGGCCAACCAGCTGGCACGCCTCCTGGCGGCTCGCGGGGTGCGGCCCGGCGACCGGGTTGCGCTGCTGTTCGAGCACGGTGTCGAGGCGTACGTCGCGATGCTCGCCGCGTTGAAGGCGCACACGGTGTACGTGCCGCTCGACCCGGGGTTCCCACCGGACCGCATCGAGTACATCCTGCGCGACGCCGGGATCGCCTCGGTGCTGACCGTGTCGCGGCTGCTCACCGGGCTGCCCGACCTGGACTCGATCACCGTCGGGCTGGTGGTCCTCGACCGGTCCGGCGACGAGCTCGACGCCCAGGCTCCGACCCGGCCGACCGAGGCCGAGGTCGGTCCGCAACCCGACAATCTCGCGTACCTGATCTACACCTCGGGCTCCACCGGCCGCCCCAAGGGTGTGGCCATCGACCACGCCGCCATCTGCAACTTCGTCCGGGTGGCCGCCGCGGTGTACGGCGTCACCGAGCGCGACCGGATGTACCAGGGCCTGACCCTGGCCTTCGACTTCGCCGTCGAGGAGACCTGGGTGCCCTGGATGGCCGGAGCGACGGTGGTGCCCAAACCGGCCGGCGCCAACCTGCTGGGCGACGACCTGCACGAGTTCCTCATCGAACGCCGGGTCACCGCGATGTGCTGCGTGCCCACCCTGCTGGCCACCATCGAGGACGACCTGCCGGCGCTGCGCTTCCTGCTGGTCTCCGGGGAGGCCTGCCCGCAGGACCTGATCGCCCGCTGGTGGCGACCGGACCGACGCTTCCTCAACGTGTACGGGCCCACCGAGGCCTGCGTGACCGCCACCTGGACCGAGCTGCACCCGGGTACCCCGGTGACCATCGGGGTACCACTGCCGACCTACGCCGCGGTGGTGCTGGACCGGGAGAATCCGTTCCGGGCGCTCCCCTGCGGCGAGGTCGGCGAGATCGGGTTGGCCGGCATCGGGCTGGCGCGGGGTTACCTCAACCGCGACGACCTGACCGCCCAGGCCTTCATCCCGGACTTCCTCGGCATCGCGCACAACCGGTCGAACCGGATCTACCGCACCGGCGACCTGGGACGGGTCAACCAGAACGGCGAGATCGAGTACCTGGGCCGGATCGACCTGCAGGTGAAGATCCGCGGTTACCGGATCGAGCTGACCGAGATCGAGGCGGTGCTGCTGGAGCACCCGGCAATCGCCCAGGCGGTGGTGGACACCCACCGGCCGGACCCCGCGACCACCGAACTCGTCGGGTACTACCGGGTCTTCTCGGGTGAACCCGAGCCGGACCCGGCCGAACTGCGTTCGAGGCTGCGCGACCACCTGCCGCCCTACATGGTGCCGACCTACCTCGAGCGGCTCGACGACATCCCGATGACGCTGCAGGGCAAGGCCGACCGGGCGAAGCTGCCGCCGCCGTCCCGGACCGCGCCGGACCCGTCCGGCCCGGAACCGGTAGCGGCCGACACCATCACCGAGCGGGCGCTCGCCGGCGCACTCGGCGAGGTGCTCGGCGCCGGTGAGGTCTCGGTGACCAGCGACTTCTTCGACGACCTGAACGCGAACTCGCTGGTGCTGGCGCGGTTCGCCACCCAGGTGCGGGCACTCGGCACGCTGCCCCGGATCTCGATCAAGGACATCTACCTCAACCGGACGATTCGCGCGCTCGCCGGCGCGCTGGACGCCCAGCGGTCTCCGTCGATCGCGGCACCGGACCCGACCCGCGTCAACAGGTCGGGGGGACCGGCCGCCGAGCCGGCGAGCGCCGGGTCACCACCTCCGCCGACGGCGCAACCGGCACCCGCGGACCCGGCCAAGCCCGCCGCGCTGGCCCCGACCGCCGGCCACCGGGCCAGCCGCGCGGCCCACCTGGGCACCGGCCTGGCGCAGCTGTCGGTGTTCCTCCTGACGGCCTACCTCGGCGCGCTGCTGTTCCGGGTGTCTATCGAGTACCTCTTCGCCGCTCCGGCGGCGGCTGATGCGGCGCTGGCCGTCCGGTTCGGCGAGCTCTACCAGCGCGCGGCGCTCGTCGGCGCGCTGCTGTTCACCGTGCTGACCCTGCTGCCGATCGCCGCGAAGTGGCTGCTTGTCAAGCGCTGGACACCCCGCGAGATTCCCCTCTGGAGCCTGGCCTACCTCCGGTTCTGGCTGGTCAAGTCGCTGATCCGGGCCAACCCCCTGACCCTGTTCGCCGGCACGCCGCTGTACCTGTGGTACCTGCGGATGCTCGGGGCAAAGATCGGTCGCGGGGTGATGCTGCACGCCCGCGTGCTGCCGGTGGCCACCGACCTGATCACCATCGGCGACGGCGCGGTCCTGGGCAAGAACGTCACCTACAACGGGTACCGCGCCGTGGACGGGGTCATCCAGACCGGGCCGGTCACCCTGGGCGCCGGGGCGCACGTCGCGGAGAACACCGTGCTGGACATCGACACCGAGATCGGCGCGGGCGGCGAGCTCGGCCACTCGTCCAGCCTGCAGGCCACCCAGCGCGTTCCCGCCGGACAGACCTGGCACGGCTGCCCGGCCGTGCCGACCGCGACCAGCTACCGCACCTGCCCCGAGCTGCCCGGACGGCAGTGGCGGAAGGTCGTCTACACGCTGTTCCTGCTGTTCGGGATCTTCGTGGTGGCCCCGGCCGGGCTCGCGCTCGCGATGCTGGTGCTGCCGATGATCCCGGTCCTCACCCAGCTCTACACCACGGGCCTGCCGATGCTGGGCACCCAGACCTACCACCTGGTGGTGGTCGCGATCGCGGCGGCGCTGTTCGTCCTCGGGCTGCTCGGCGGCCTGCTGTTCATCGCCACGGTGCCCCGGCTGCTCAGCCGGCTGATCACCCCGGGTCGGGCGTACCCGCTGTACGGCTTCATCTACCTGCTGCACCAGGCCGTCACCGGTATGACCAACTCCAAGTTCTTCATGTACCTCAGCGGCGACAGCTCGGCGGTCACGCACTACCTGCGGCTGCTGGGATACGACCTGGGCCGGGTCCAGCAGAGCGGGTCCAACTTCGGCACCGAACTGCGCCACGACTCGCCCTACCTCACCCGGATCGGCACCGGGACCATGGTCTCCGACGCCCTGTCGGTCAACAACGCCGACTACTCCCGCACCGCGTTCACCCTGTCGCCGGTGGCCATCGGCGACAACAACTACCTCGGCAACCACATTGCCTACCCGGCCGGCGGCCGGACCGGCGAGAACGTGCTGATGGCCACCAAGGTCCTCATTCCCATCGACGGCCCGGTCTGGGAGAACTGCGGCATGCTCGGTGCCCCGCCGTTCCGCATCCCCCGGTCGGTGGACCGCGACAGCCAGTTCGACCACCTCAAGGAACCCGAGCCGCTGCGCCGGGCGCTGCGCGGGAAGAACCGGCACAACACGGGCACCGCGCTGCTGTTCCTCGGCCTGGGCTGGGTGCGGACGCTGATCGGGCTGCTCACCGCCGGCGCGGTGCTGGGCACCTACCGCCAGTTCGGCGAGTTCGCGCTGGTGGCGGCCGGCCTCGCCGGTCTCGTGGCGTTCACCGCGCTCGGCCTGCTGGTGGAGCTGCTGACCCTGCGGTTCCGCCGGCTCACACCGAAGCTCTGCTCGATCTACGACCCCTACTTCTGGCGACACGAACGGCACTGGAAACTGCTGTTCACCCCGCGCTTCCCGGGCACCCCGCTGAACCCGCTGCTGCTACGGCTGGCCGGTGTGCGGATGGGCAAGCGGGTGTTCGACGACGGCGTCGGCATCCCGGAGAAGACGCTGACCACCATCGGCGACGACGCCACCCTCAACTTCGGCAGCGTCGTGCAGTGCCACTCCCTGGAGGACGGCACCTTCAAGTCCGACCACAGCACCCTCGGCGCCGGGGCCACGCTCGGGGTGCGCGGCTTCGTGCACTACGGCGTGGTCATGCGCGAGCGCACCCATCTCGACGCGGACGCCTTCCTGATGAAGGGCGAGGAGGTGCCCGAGGGGGAACGGTGGTTCGGCAACCCGGCCCGTCCCGAGTACGAGCGGGAGTCCCCGACCCAGGACCACGACGAGCTGCTGCGCCGGCGGGTCGCGTTACTGGAGGACGAGCTGACCCGTCGGCGCCGCTCCCGGCTCCCCGCAGTGCTCGGCGCGGCCGCGCTGGTGCTGGCGGTGGTCAACGTCTCGTTCGTGGTGGAGCCGGCCACCGCCGGCCCGGTCCGTCCACTCGCGGAGCGGTTGCAGGCCCTGGTACCGGTCGACCTCCCGGTCGATGCCGACACGGTCGCGCCCGCCGGGCCGGAAGCGGAGGCCCCCGCTGTGACGTTCGTGGAGGACTTCTACGCGATGCTGCCCGGCGACACGAGCGCCGCGGTGGACGAGCTGACCCCCGCGTTCCAACGGCGGATCGGCGGTGCCACCGGATTCACCCGGCTCTACCGCGACGTGGCGAGCGTGTCGGTCGAGGACCTCGAGGTGGTGGACGATCGGACCGTGTCGGCGACCGTGAACACCCGGCTGAAGGGTCGCGAGCTGAGCAGCGAGCGGCGCACCTTCCGGTTGGCGCCACAACCGGACGGCGGCTACCTGCTCGACGACGCCGTGCTGATGACCGTCCCGCTCTCGACCGGTTAACGCCTGTCCCACCGACGCCCGGACCGCGACCTTCACCGACCTCGTCGTCATCCGCAAGTGGCGACGGGCCAACCGTAGCAGCCCCCTCCTTGAGCCGTTCGGCGGAACGTGCTGGTCAGAACGGCCCTTTTCGGCCGGAGGCGGGCCGACGCGGGTAACGCGGGTGCCCCGGCGGGCGAGATACAGGTGCTCCCCCGTTGCCGTCGACGGTGCACCCGACCCTCGGCGCCCCCCGACCGAAGGACCGCCCCGCCGAATGCGAAACCGGAACTCGGCGATGGCCGAGGTCTCCTGGCCGGCCGTCACGCGTGCCCACGACGCGGTGGGCAACGCCGCCGCGTCGCCGCCCGCTGTCCCGGAACCGCCGCGACCGGTCCGGCCGGCCGCACCGGTCGCGCACCCCGGAGCCGGCCAGCAGGGCCGCGTCCACCCTCCGACCGCCGCGCCGCCGACCGGGCTGGTACTGGTCGACCCCCGATACGACCAGCGGCCCCGCTGGCGGCCTGGCGAGCGGATGGACGAGCTGTTCGAGCGGCAGTGCGACCGGCTCGCCGCGCACGGCCGGCGCGGCCAGGTCGCGGTGGACACCGGGCAGGGCACCCTCACCTACGAGCAGCTGGACCGGCGGTCCAACCAGCTGGCCCGCCATCTGCGCGAGCGCGGGGTCGCCCAGGGCGACCGGGTGGCGATGATGTTCGAGCACGGTGTGGACTCCTACGTCGCGATGCTCGCGGTGCTGAAGGTCCGCGCGGTGTACGTGCCGCTGGACGCGGGCTTCCCGGTCGACCGGGTGGAGTACATCCTGGGCGATGCCGGCGTGACGATGGTGCTGTTCGGCTCCACGCTGCGCGACCGGCTACCCGACCTGGGCGACCTGGGCATCGACCAGGTGCAGCTCGACCGGGTGGTCTCGATGCTGACCCACCTGGACGACCGCCGGTTGACCACCCGGGAGCGCGGCACCCCGGCCGACGAGCTGGCCTACCTGATCTACACCTCGGGCTCCACCGGCCGGCCCAAGGGCGTGGCCATCGAGCACCCGAGCATCTGCAACTTCGTCCGGGTCGCGGCCGAGGTCTACGGGGTCACCGCCGACGACCGGATGTACCAGGGCCTGACCATGGCCTTCGACTTCTCCGTCGAGGAGATCTGGGTGCCGTGGATGGTCGGCGCCACCCTGGTCCCGAAGACCCCCGGGGCCAGCCTGCTCGGCGCCGACCTGCACGGGTTCCTCACCGAACGCCGGGTCACCGCGATGTGCTGCGTGCCCACCCTGCTGGCCACCATCGAGGACGACCTGCCGGCGCTGCGACTGCTGCTGGTCTCAGGGGAGGCCTGCCCGCAGGACCTGATCACCCGCTGGCACCGCGCCGACCGCCGGTTCCTCAACGTCTACGGGCCCACCGAGGCATGCGTCACCGCCACCTGGACGGTGCTGCACCCGGACCGCCCGGTGACCATCGGCGTGCCCCTGCCCACCTACTCGGTGGTCGTGCTGGACCCGGAGAACCCGTGCCGCGCGCTGCCGCCCGGGCAGACCGGCGAGCTGGGCATCGCCGGGATCGGGCTGGCCAGGGGCTACCTCAACCGCGACGACCTCACCGAGAAAGCGTTCATCCCGGACTTCCTCGGAATCCCGTTCAACCCGTCCCGGCGGATCTACCGCACCGGCGACCTGTGCCGGGTCAACTCGGCCGGCGAGATCGAGTACCTGGGCCGGATCGACCTGCAGGTGAAGATCCGCGGCTACCGGATCGAGCTGACCGAGATCGAGTCGGTGCTGCTGCAGGTGCCCGGCGTCGCCCAGGCGGTGGTCGACACCCACAAGCCGAATCCGCAGACCACCGAGCTGGTCGGCTACTACACCGTGCGCCGCGAGGGCCCGGTGCCCGACGCCGAGGGCATCTACTCCTGGCTGCGCGAGCGGCTGCCGGCCTACATGGTGCCGGCCTACCTGGAGCGCCTCGAGGTCATCCCGATGACGCCGGCCGACAAGGCCGACCGCAAGAATCTCCCGCCGCCCGGGAAGCGCAGCGTGCCGGCCCAGGGCGAGCACGTCGCCGCCACCACCGACGCCCAACGGAAGCTGGTCGGCGCGCTGGCCGAGACCCTCGGCGTGGCCGGGTCGGACGTCTCGATCGACGCGCACTTCTTCGACGACCTGAGCGCCAACTCGCTGCTGATGGCGCAGTTCTCCACCCGGGTCCGCAAGCTGGGCGGCTTCCGGCCAATCTCGATCAAGGACATCTACCTCAACCCGACCGTCCGCGGCCTGGCAGGTGCGCTCGGTGACCCGGCCGGCTCGCCGCCCGACCGCCGCCGCGACGTCACCGCGACCGGGTCGATGCGGGCCATCGTGGACACGCTCACCTCGCTGGCCCGGGTGACCACCGGTGGCCGGTGGGCGGGCGAGGTCGCGGTACCGGCGCAGCGGCCGGCGACGGAACCCCGCCGGACCCGGCGGGAAGCCCGGCTGGCCACCCGCGGCGGCTCTGCCCGATCCGCCGGCTCTGCCCGATCCGCCGGAACCGCCGGCGATCCGAAGCGCAAGCCGGTGCACCGGGCCAGCGACACCGCCTACCGGCTGACCGGCCTGCTGCAGCTCGCGTTCTTCGTGCTCTCGCTCTACCTGGGCGCGCGGCTGTTCCGGGTGTCGGTCGAGTACCTCTTCGCCGGGCTGGCCACCCAGACCGGGACGGCGACCGGGAGCCTGCTGGAGGCCGGGACCTGGGCCGGAGCCGGAGCCGCGTTCACCGAGCTGTACCGGCGCGCGGCGCTGGTCGGCGGGCTGACCTTCGGCGGACTGGTCCTCCTGCCGATCCTGGCGAAGTGGCTGCTCGTCTGGCGCTGGACGCCGCGCGAGATCCGCCTGTGGAGCCCGGGTTACCTCCGGTTCTGGCTGGTCAAGACGCTGATCCGAGCCAACCCGATGATGCTGTTCGCCGGCTCGCCGCTGTTCGTGGTCTACCTGCGCGCGCTCGGTGCGAAGATCGGCAAGCGGGTCACCCTGCACGCCGGCGTGCTGCCGGTCGCCACCGACCTGATCACCATCGGCGACGGCGCCGTGGTGGGGCGGACGGCGTCGTTCAGCGGCTACCGGGCGCTCAACGGGGTGATCCAGCTCGGTCCGGTCACCCTCGGGCGCGGCGCGCACGTGGCCGAGAAGACCGTCCTGGACATCAACACCTCGATCGGTGACGGCGGCGAGCTGGGCCACTCGTCGAGCCTGCAGGCCGGCGGGTCGATCCCGGACGGCGAGACCTGGCACGGCTGCCCGGCCGAACCCACCACCACCAGCTACCGCACCTGCCCGGAGCGGGCCGGGCGGCAGTGGCGCAAACTGGCCTTCACCCTGCTCCAGCTCACCTCGATCTTCGTGGTGGCGCCGGCCGCGCTGGCCGCGGTGGTCCTGGTGGCGCCGAAGATCCCCGCGCTGACCACGCTGTTCGCCGCCGGCCCGACGATGCTGCGCAGCCAGACGTTCTACCTGGTGGTGGGCGCGGTCGCGGTCGCGGTGTTCGTGCTCGGGCTGGTCGGCGGGCTGCTGTTCGTGCTGACCGTGCCCCGGGTGCTGCACGCGCTGTTCATCCGGCCGGGGAAGATCTACCCACTCTACGGGTTCCATTACCTCGTTCAGCTCTCGATCACCGCGATGACGAACTCGAGCTTCTACATGAACCTGTTCGGGGACAGCTCCGCGGTGCTGCACTACGTGCGCGCACTGGGCTACCGGATGCTGCGGCCCAAGCAGAGCGGTTCGAACTTCGGTGTCGCGCTGCG
>JAJCYC010000375.1 GCA_029263115.1 Pseudonocardia sp.
GCGTTGCTCGCGGTGCTACCCGAGTACGCGGTCGACTTCGTGTTCACCTACCAGGCCGGTGAGGTCTACCAGGCCGCCGGTAGCTGCGCGCCGCCACCGGGCCAGCCCAACCCGTGCTCGCTGGCGTTGGCCAACATGACCGGCGCGAACCGGGTGCTGGTCGGCGTCGGCTGGCCGCTGGTCGTGCTGGTGGCCACCTTCGCGGTCTGGCGGGCCCGCCGCCACGGCGGTGACGACAGCACCTCCACCCACGTCGGCCGGGTCAACCTGATGCCCACGATGTCGGCCGAGGTGGTCTTCCTCGGCATCGCCACGCTGTACTCGCTGCACCTGCCGCTGCGTAGTTCGCTGACCATGGTCGACGCCTTGGTCTTCGTCGGCATCTTCGCGGCGTACACCTGGCGGCTGTCCCGGGCGCCCGCCGAGGAACCGGACCTGATCGGCGTCGCGCTCTGGGTGGGCACGAAACCGAAGCGCCACCGCCGCTGGTGGGTGGGCTCGATGTTCGTCGTGGCCGGGCTGTTCATCCTGGCCACCGCCGAGCACTTCGCCGAGGGCCTGGTGGCCACCGGCGCCACCTTGGGGGTCGATGAGTTCCTGCTGGTGCAATGGGTGGCCCCGTTGGCCAGCGAGTCGCCCGAGCTGATCGTGGCGTGCCTGTACGCGCTGCGGCTGAAGGCGTCGCACTCGCTGGGCACACTGCTGTCCAGCAAGGTCAACCAGTGGACGCTGCTCGTCGGCACCCTGCCGATCGTGTTCGCGCTCGCCGCCGGCACGTTCGACGGGCTGCCCATCGACAGCAACCAGCGCTACGAGCTGCTGATCACCGCCGCGCAGTCGCTGTTCGCGGTGGCCCTGCTGGTCGACCTCGGGCTGTCGTTCTGGGGCGCCGGTGCCCTGCTGGCCCTGTTCAGCATCCAGTTCACGGTCAGCATCATCGCGGGCCCGGAGGTCAACCGGATCACCATCCTGCTGCTCTCCGCGCTCTACGTGGTGCTGGCGGTCGGGCAACTCGCGCGGCTGCGACAGCGCACCGTGCGTACCGTCCGCGACGGATTGGTCACCCCCTACCGGGAGCTGGAGCGGGCCGAGCCATGACCGGTTCGCGCGACCCGGTTCACTGATCGGCCCGGTTCACTGATCGGCGGCCAGGAGTGCCGCGCCGACGATCCCGGCACTGTTGCGCAGCGCGGCCGGCACCAACGCGGTGCGGGCCTCGACCAGCGGCAGCCACTCGGCGGCGTGCTTGCTGACGCCGCCGCCCACCACGATCAGGTCCGGCCAGAGCAGGTCCTCCAGGTGCCGGTAGTACCGGGTCAACCGGGCCGCCCAATCCGCCCAGGACAGCTCCTCCCGGTCCCGGGCGGCCGAGGAGGCCCGGTGCTCGGCGTCCTCACCGTCGATCAGTAGGTGGCCGAGCTCGGTGTTGGGCACCAGCTTCCCGCCGCTGAGCAGCGCCGAGCCGATCCCGGTGCCCAGCGTGGTCACCAGCACCGTGCCGTCACAGTCGGCCGCCGCGCCGAAGCGCTCCTCGGCGACCCCGGCCGCGTCGGCGTCGTTGACCACCAGTGCCCGGCGGCCGGTGACCTCGGTGAACAGGGCCGCGGCGTCCACCCCGATCCAGGACCGGTCCACGTTGGCCGCCGTGCGCACCACACCGTGCTGGACCACCGCGGGAAACGTGCAGCCGAACGCGCCGTGCCACCCGAAGTGGTCCAGCAGGCGGGCGACCACCTCGGCCACCGCGTCCGGGGTCGACGGCTGGGGCGTCTCGATCCGCTGCCGGTCCTGCTCCAGCCTGCCTTTGCCCAGCAGCACCGGCGCCGCCTTGATCCCACTGCCGCCGATGTCCACCCCGAAGCCCAGTCGCTTGCTCACCCGCGGCAACCTCCCACGCTCTGGTCCATCACATTGATCTCGTCGAGCAGCAACGGCAGGCTCCGCACGGTGCGAACTGTACGGCGTCTTCAAGATTCCCGTCGATGTAGAGCAGCACGGGTCCACTCGCGGGGCCGGACGCGGCGGTGGTCACGGCGCGTACCGAGCCAGCTCCTCCAGCACCCGCCCCCCGGCGATCGGCCCGATACCCAGGTACCACGGGTCGTCGGACACCTCGTGGGCCTTGCCCGCCCGCACCACGGGAAGTGCGGACCACAGCGGTCCACCGGCCACGGCGGCCCGATCGGCGGCACCCTCGTCGCCGTAGGAGGGCGGACGGCCGAACCCGGCGTCGTCCAGGATGGTGCCGATGCAAGAGCCTCGACCGTAGAGCCGCACCGACCCACCGGTGAACCGCACCATGCTGATCTCCGTCGCGGCGGGGTCACCGAAGCGGCGGCCCAGCTCCTCGGCCTTGCGCAGGTGCCCGTCCAACAGCCGGTCGGCGTCGGCCCGCTTGTTCAGCGCATCGCCCACCAGGCGCAGCGTGTCCTTCCAGGCGCCATTGACCTCGGCCGCGTACACCGTCGGCGCGATACCGCTGAGCTGGTCGTAGATCTCGGGATGGCGCACCTCGTTGGAGATGATCAGGTCCGGGTCGAGCGCGGCGATGGCCTCTAGGTTGGGCTCCTCGATGGTCCCGACGATCCGGATGTCCCGGGTGCGGTCGGCAAGGTAGCTGGGCAGGCCGGCATCGGGCAGCGCGCATCCGCCGAGCATCAGCAGCGCGAGGACCGGGAGGAGGGCGAGGACACGACGACTGAGCATGCGGGACCTTCCGTTGGATAGGGACGATCGAACGGTTAGCGGCACTACGGACAGGACCCTTGTCACCGGGTCAGGCTCGGGTCGGCCGTCCGGACGGCCGCGAGGATCGCCTCGACGTCCGCGGTGTAGGTCCCAGAAGAAGCCCGTGAAAGTCCTCGTTGACGCCGGTGGCCGCACCGCCCGGCTCGACCAACCGCAACCCGAGCGCACCCAGTTGGCGCAGTCCGGGGGAACCGGGCCGGGCGGGCGAAGTACATCTGCTGCTCGGAGATGGTGAACGCGACCGCGAGCAGGTCGGGCTCGGCGGCCAACGCCGCACGCAGCTGCACGGACGCGGCCTCGAAGCGGGCCCTCGGCTCGTCCGGCGGCTCGGCCCCGAGGGAACGGGCCAGCGCTTCGAACCGTTCGATCACCGCGACCGGGTCGCGGATCCCGTCGATCGCCACGATCGGCGCCACCGCCCCGGCCCGCTCCAGGGGCGCCTGGGCGCCGAAGCCGAACAGCGGGCCGGTCTGGCGCGGGTCGAACGCGGTGACGATGAGGTCGGGCCGAAGGGCGGCGAGCGCCTCCAGGTCGACCTGGCCGTACGACTCGCCGACCGCGGCGACCCGAGCGGTGTCGAAGCCTCGCAAGCTCACGCTCTGGGTCAGCGCGGAACCGGCGAAGATGCCGGCCGGCTCGATGCCGAGGTGCCACAGCGCGGCGGCTGCGGTGTCGTAGGCGACGATCCGCTGCGGAGGTGCCGGACGCTCCACCCGCAGGCCGCGATCCTCGGTGAAGCTCCATCCCGGCGATCCGGCCGGTAGCGCTTGATCCACCCCACAAGCGGTGAGCAGTCCGGCCCCGGCGGTGGCGGTCAGGAAGCTCCGACGGGTGATCTCGCCGTGGATGGACGCCGGCCTGGTCATCCTTCTGGCGAAGCGAGCACCCAGATAGGCTATTTGGATAGCCTCGCCTAAGACAAGGAGTGTGGCGCTCGCTACCGTGGGCTCTGACTCAGCCGCGGCCGCCTGCCACGCTCTCGTACACCGCCACCGTGCGGGCCGCGATGGCGTCCCAGCCGTACTCCCGGACCGCCCGCTCCCGCCCGGCCCGTCCCATGGACCTCGCGCGTGCGGGGTTGGCCAGCAACTCGTTCACCCGCTCGGCCAGGCCGTCCTCGAAGCCGCCCGGATCGGTGTCCAGGTAGGGCACCAGCAGACCGGTCAGCCCGTCGACCACCACGTCCGGGATACCGCCGACATCGCTGGCGACCACGGCAGTCTCGCAGGCCATCGCCTCCAGGTTGACGATGCCCTGCGGCTCGTACACCGACGGGCAGGCGAACACCGTGGCCCCGCTCAACAGCTGCACCAACTGCTCGCGGGGCAGCATCTCGGAGATCCAGAATATCCCGTCGCGGGTGGCCCGCAGCTCGTCCACCAGGGCCCGGAACTCGGCGTCGAGCGCGGGGGTGTCCGGCTCGCCGGCGCAGAGCACCAGTTGGGCGCGCGGGTCGAACTTCGCCGCCGCGCGCACCAGGTGCGGCACACCCTTCTGCCGGGTGACCCGACCGACGAACAGCACCGTGGGCCGGTCCGGGTCGATGCCGAAGCCGGTCCAGACGTCGCGGTCCGGGGTAGACGCAAAGATCGTCGAGTCGATGCCGTTGGGCACCACGTGCACCTTGGCCGGGTCGACGGTGTGGTAGCAGGACAGCACGTCGGCGCGCATCCCGTAGCTGACCGCGATCACCGCGTCGGCCGACACCAGCGCGGTGTGCTCGGCCCAGCGCGACACCGCGTACCCGCCGCCGAGCTGCTCGACCTTCCACGGCCGCAGCGGCTCCAGCGAGTGGGTGGTGACCACGTGGGGGATGCCGTAGAGCAGCTTGGCGAGATGGCCAGCCAGGTTGGCGTACCAGGTGTGGCTGTGCACCAGGTCGCGATCGGCCACCGAGGCGGCCATCGACAGGTCGATCGACAGGGTGGCCAGCGCCGCGTTCGCCCCGGCCAGCGCCGTTGCCGGGTGGTGTCCGCTGGCCCCGGGCCGGTCGGCACCCCAGCAGTGCACGGTGAGATCGACCATCGAGCGCAGCTCACGGGACAGGAAGTCCACGTGCACCCCGGCCCCGCCGTAGACGCTCGGCGGGTACTCCCTGGTCAGCAGGCCGACCCTCATCGGGCCGGCGCCTGGACGGACATCTCGTGCCTCCGGTGCGCGTCGCGGTAGCGAAAGCCTGTCAAATGATGGCCCACCGCGACACCGGAGAGATCAGGCGGGCACCGAACTCGGCTCGCGGTCGGTGTCGCGGGCGGAGTCCGGGGCGGCTCCGCCCGCCATCGCCGGCCCGACCCACAGCGCGCCGGGCCGTCCCTGTTCAGCACCCGCCCAGCACCGAGTCGACCAGGTCGCGGGCCGCGCCCTGGATCCGGGCCAGGTGCTCCGGGCCGGTGAAGCTCTCCGCGTAGATCTTGTACACGTCCTCGGTGCCGGACGGCCGGGCGGCGAACCAGCCCGAGTCGGTGACCACCTTCAACCCGCCCAGCGCGGCGCCGTTGCC
>JAJCYC010000376.1 GCA_029263115.1 Pseudonocardia sp.
CCGCAGCGGCGACGTGCTCTACGCCGCGCTGCACGCCGTGGGCCTGGCCAACCAGCCGACCTCGGTGCACGCCGGGGACGGCCTGGCGCTGCGCGGCACCCGGATCACCGCGCCGGTGCACTGCGCGCCGCCGGACAACAAACCCACCCCGGCCGAACGCGACGCCTGCCGGCCGTGGCTGGAACGCGAGCTCGATCTGCTCGCGCCGGCCCTGCGCGCGGTGGTGGTGCTCGGTGGTTTCGGCTGGCGGGCGCTGCTGCCGGTGCTCGCCGGCGCGGGCTGGACGGTGCCCCGGCCCCGGCCGAGGTTCGGCCACGGCGCCCGGGTGACGCTGGGCCCGAACCGGGCCGACCGCCGCCCGCTGGAGGTGTTCGGCAGCTACCACGTCAGCCAGCAGAACACCTTCACCGGCCGGCTCACCCCGACGATGCTGGAGCAGGTGCTGGCCGCCGCCGCGACCGCGGCCGGGCTCGGGTAGCAAGGGTCACCGTCAATTATCGGTGTTCGCCCGGAAACCAGTGGGAACATTGGGGCATGGCGAACAACGCGCGCATCGTGATCGTCGGCGGCGGCTACGTCGGGATGTACACCGCCCTGCGGTTGCAGCGGAAGCTGAAGGCCGACGAGGCATCGGTGACCGTGATCGACCCGCAGGCCAACATGACCTACCAGCCGTTCCTGCCGGAGGCGGCGGCCGGATCGATCGAACCGCGCCACGTCGTGGTGCCGCTGCGCAAGGTGCTGCGCAAGTGCCACATCCTCACCGGCCGGGTCACCGGGATCAGCCGGCAGAACCGCGAGGTCACCGTCGAGCTGGCCGCCGGGCACGTCACCAGCCTCGGCTACGACGTGCTGGTGGTGGCACCCGGCTCGGTGGCCCGCACGCTGCCCATCCCCGGGCTCGCCGAGCGCGGCATCGCCTTCAAGTCGGTCGCCGAGGCCATCTACCTGCGCAACCACGTGATGTCCCGGATGGACGCGGCGGCCAGCACGCTGGACCCGGGGCTGCGCCGCCAGTTGCTCACCTTCCTGGTGGTCGGCGGCGGTTACGCCGGGGTGGAGGCGCTCGCCGAGCTGGCCGACATGGCCCGCTACGCCAGCCGCTACTACGAGAACATCGAGCCGGCCGACCTGCGGTGGATCCTGGTCGAGGCGTCCGGGCGGATCATGCCCGAGGTGAGTGCGCCGATGGGCCGGTACACCGTGCAGCGGCTGCTCGAGTCCGGGATCGAGGTCTTCCTGGACACCCGGGTCAGGACCATGGAGAACGGGCACGTCGTCCTGGACTGTCTCGATGCGAACGGCCGGGAGACCGAGTTCGACACCGACACCATCGTCTGGACCGCCGGGGTGAAGCCCAACCCGATGCTGGCCGACACCGACCTGCCGCGCGACGACAAGGGCCGGGTGGTCTGCTCGGCCGCGCTGCAGGTGCAGGGCAGCCCGGAGGTGTTCAGCGCCGGCGACTGCGCCTCGGTGCCCGACCTGTCCAAGGACGACCCGGAGGCCAGGACCAGCCCCTCGGCCCAGCACGCGGTGCGCCAGGCCAAGGTGCTGGCCGACAACCTGATGGCGTACCTGCGCGAGCGGCCGGTGAAGGACTACAAGCACGCCTACGTGGGCTCGGTGGCCAGCCTCGGGCTCTACAAGGGCGTCGCGGAGGTCTACGGAGTGCGGCTGCGCGGGATCGCCGCCTGGTTCATGCACCGCACGTACCACCTGAGCCGGATGCCCACGTTCAACCGCAAGTTCCGGGTGGTCTCGGACTGGACGCAGGCGCTGTTCTTCCGCCGCGAGGTGGTGGCCCTGGGGCAGATCCACGACCCGAGGGCGGAGTTCAGCCGGGTCGCCGGATCGGCGACCCGCCCACCCGCCCCCGTCCCGGCCGACCGCGCGGCGGGGTAGGGCCCTACCGGCGGCGCTACCGGCAGATGCAGCCCCGGGACGACGCGGAGGCGACTGTCGCGGTGCAGTAGCGCACCCCCAGCTTGTCGTGCCCGGACCACGGGTGCGGGCACACCATGCACGGCTGCTCGGCGTCCGCGGGCTCCGTCGGGCCGGACGGGTCCAGCTCGGTGGCCGGATCGGTCGTGGTCAGCTCTGACATCTTGTGGTTGCTCCTGCTGGCGGTCCGCCGAATGGGCGCCGGCCGGGCGGAAGGCCGAACGGGCGAGGCGCCGGGGGCCGGATGCGACCCCGCTGACCGGAGTAGACGCCTGTCACCCGGGCGGAGTCAAGTCAGGGCCGGTAGGCGGGCCCGGCCGCCGGCCGACTCGGTCCGTCACCTGTTGGTCGACAAGTCGACGCCCGGAATCCGTGCTTGATCCACCCGACGACGCGGGTGGGCGAGGGTAGGGTCGAGAGGAACGGCTCCGGCCATTCCGGCATCGCGACATGCCCCAGACCTCGGTGTTCGCGCATCGACCTGACGACCCGAGGACGGGGAATCCAGCATGACCACTGCCAGCCGCACCGACCCGCCAGTAGCCGCCGAGCCGATGCTCTCCGGCACCAGCCAGCCGCTCGGCGAACGGATCCTGATCAAGACGTTCGTGTTCGTGCCGATGCTCGCGCTGGCCGGCGCCGTGCCGTTCGCCTGGGGCTGGGGGCTGAGCTGGATCGACGTCGGGCTCGGGGTCTTCTTCTACTTCCTCGGCGGCTTCGGGGTCACCGTAGGCTTCCACCGCTACTTCACCCACCGAGCGTTCAAGGCCAACCGGGCCCTGCGGATCGGGCTGGCCGTGGCCGGCAGCATGGCCTTCCAGGGCTCCATCCTGACCTGGGTCGCCGATCACCGCCGGCACCACAGCTTCGCCGACGCCGAGGGCGACCCGCACTCGCCGTGGGCCTTCGGCACCAGCCCGGCCGCGGTGGCCAAGGGACTCCTGCACGCGCACTTCGGCTGGCTGTTCGACGGGCACACCACGAACCGGGAGCGGTTCGCCCCCGACCTGCTCGCCGACCCGGACATGGTCCGGGTCGACCGGCAGTTCGTCGGCTGGTCGACGCTCAGCCTTGCGCTGCCGGCCCTGCTCGGCGGGCTGATCAGCTGGTCCTGGTGGGGCGCGCTCACCGCGTTCTTCTGGGCCGGCCTGGTCCGGGTGTCGGTGCTGCACCACGTCACCTGGTCGATCAACTCGATCTGCCACATGATCGGCAGCCGGCCGTTCACCGCGCGGGACCGCTCCACCAACTTCTGGCCGCTGGCGATCGCCTCGATGGGCGAGTCCTGGCACAACCTGCACCACGCCGATCCGACCTGTGCCCGGCACGGCGTGGGCCGGGGCCAGCTGGACATGTCCGCCCGGCTCATCGCGATCTTCGAGAAGTTCGGCTGGGCGCGGGAGGTCCGCTGGCCGACCCCGAGGCGACTGGCCCGGATCGCAGCCCGCTGACCCCGGCGCCGTAGGCTGCGGTCGTGCCGCAAGAGGACGAACGCATCGCCCTGTTCCTCGACTACGAGAACCTGGCGATCGGTGCCCGGGACGGTCTCGGGGTCACCCCGTTCGACTTCGGGCCGATCGCCGACGCGCTCGCCGAGCGGGGCCGGGTGGTGGTGCGGCGGGCCTACGCCGACTGGTCGGGCTTCGACGAGGATCGCCGGCTGCTGGCCCGCGCCCAGGTGGAGCTGATCGAGATCCCGCAGCGGATGGGCGCCTCCCGGAAGAACGCCGCCGACATCAAGATGGCGGTGGACGCGGTCCAGCTGGCTTTCGAGCGCGGCTTCGTCACCACGTTCGCGATCGGCACCGGCGACTCCGACTTCACCCCGTTGGTGCACAAGCTGCGCGAGCTGGACAAGCGGGTGATCGGTATCGGCGTGCAGTCGTCCACCTCGGCGCTGCTGCCGCCTGCCTGCGACGAGTTCCTGTTCTACGACCGGCTTCCCGGGGTGGAGCCGTCCCAGCAACCGCGCCCGCGCGGCCGCGGCGGTCGCGGCCGGCAGCCGGCAGCCGCCTCCGCCGGCGTCCCGACCGTGGCCGCCGCCCCGCCCTCGGGTCCCGAATCGGCGCCGCCCGCGAGCAACGACCAGGTCGCCACGGCCCCGCCCGCCGGCGCTCCGGCCCGGGGCCCGGTGACCGTGCCGTCGTTCTCCTCCGGCGGCCCGCCGGTCGCGGTGACCGTGGACGAGCCGGTGGCCGACGCCGCCGACCAGGACGTGGGCGCGCTGGTCGCCCGGACACTGGCCGGCCTGCAGCGGCACGCAGACGGTCCGGTGCTGGCGTCCCGGCTCAAGCGGGCCATCCTGCGCAAGGACCCGACGTTCGACGAGGCCGACCACGGCTTCCGCGGCTTCCGGGAGCTGCTGCGGCACCTGGAGAGCGAGCGGACGGTGACGCTGGCCGACGGCGCCGCGCAGGGCGACCCCGAGGTCACCTTCCCGTCCGGGGATTCGGCCGACGACCAGGCCTTCCGGCTGCTGGTCGACGTGGTCGCCGGGTTGGGGGAGCCGCAGCTGAGTGGGTTGAAGAACCAGCTGCGCAAGCGGGTACCGGACTTCTCCGAGAAGCGCTACGGCTTCAACAGCTTCCTGTCCTTCGCCAAGGCCGCCCGGGCGCGCGGGCTGCTGGCGATGGAGTGGGACGACGACGCGGGGGACTACCTGCTGCGCACCCCGAGCTGACCGCGACCGGGCGCTCAGGCCGGGTCGTCGGTGATCATCCGCCGGCCCAGCTGGTCGCACACCAGCAGCGCCACCTCGACGTCGAGCCGGTTGTCGGCCAGCGGGGCGGGCAGTGCCTCCTCGGCCTTGCGCACCCGGTAGTGCACGGTGTTCTTGTGCAGGTGCAGCCGGGCGGCGGCGTCGGTGTAGCTGCCGCCGCAGGCCAGGAACACCCGCACGGTGTCGCGCAGCCGGGCCATCGACTCGTCGTCGCGGGCCAGCCCGCCGAGCGTGCCGACCACCCAGACCCGCAGTTCGTCGGTGTTCTCGGCGAGCAGCGCGGAGATCGCCACCCGCCCGAAGCGGACCAGCTGGTCGGTCTCCCGCGCGGTCTCGGCCACCGCCCGGGCGCGCACGGCCTGGCGGTGCGAGGACCGGAAGCCGGGCAGGCCGGACGCCGGCTCGCCCAGCGCGACCCGCAGTCGCGGGTACTCGGTGAGCTGTCCGGCCAGCAGCCGCGGGTCGGCGGCGGGGCGGCCGGCCGAGGACATCCAGATCCACAGGGTGTGGTCGTCGGCCAGCACGGCCAGCGGCTCGCGGCCGGCGGCGGCGCGCAGCAGCCGGGGGAGGGTGCGCAGGTGCCGTTCGGCGTCCGGGACGTCGGCGTCGACCCAGGCGACGGCGGCCAGGTGCCAGCCGCGCAGCGCCACGCCGAGCAGCTCCTCGGCGGCCCGCACGTCGAGCTGGTCGTTCTCCAGCACCGCGCGTAGCTGGGTGGCCCGGGCGGCGTCCGAGCGACGGTCCCAGCGCTGCCGCTCGGACTCATAGATGTCGATCAGGCCCTCGATGACCTGGTCGATGTAGCCGTTGACCATCTGGGTGATCTGCTGGGTGGCGGCGATGACCGCGGCCGCGTCGAGATCGAGCAGCGCGAGGTAGCGCAGCGACCACTGCACCACCCGGTGCTCACCGAGCCGGTAGGCCCGCAGCAGCGCCTCCAGCGACAGGTCGCGCTGGGCGAACCGGCGGGCGTACTCGGCGGCGGCCGGGGGCACCGAGATGCCGTCGCGGCTGATCCCGTGGGCCAGCATGTCCAGGATTGTCACCAGGTTCGACGAGGTGCTGGCCACCATCAGCTGGCGGACCGCCTCGTCGTGGTGGAACTCCGGGATGACCTCCAGGAAGTGGTTGGTCATCTCGGCGGTGAGCTCCGGAAGGTCGGCCTCGATCCGGCGCGCGACGTCGGTGACGATCGCGTCCACACCGAGCGGCATGATCAGCTACCACCCGGTGGCGACGGCGGCCGGTCCGGCTCGACCAGCCATTCCCGGGCGACGTCGTCCAGCTCGACGCCGGACACCCGCTCGGCGGTGGCCAGGAAGTCGTCCACGGTGGCGTTGCCGCCGGCCCGCTCGTCGACCCACGCGCGCAGCAGCGCGAAGAAGTCCGGGTCGCCGATCTTTGCCCGGATGGCCTGCACCGCCAGGCCACCGCGCACGTAGACCGCCTCGTCGAACAGGTTGCCGGCTCCCGGGTCGCCGGGCGGGACCCGCCAGAACGACTCCGCGCCCGGGTCGCCGAGGACCTGGTAGAGCCGCTGGGCGGTGACCGCCGCCGGGTCGCCGCCGGTCCGCTCGACGTAGAGCCATTCGAAGTAGGTGGCCAGGCCCTCGTTGAGCCAGATGTCGCGCCAGCGGGCCAGCGACACGCTGTCGCCGAACCACTGGTGGGCCAGCTCGTGCACCACCACGGGGAACCCGGCGTCCGGGTCGCCGATGCCGCCGAACATGCCCAGCCCGTACACCGGGCGGGTCTGGTTCTCCAACGCCGGGAACGATGCGAGGGTGACCACCCCGCCCAGCTGGCCGAACGGGTACGGGCCGAGGATGTCGTCGAGCACGTCGACCACCTCGGGGGTGCGTTCCACCGAGCGGCGGGCGATGGCCATCGACAGCGGGTCGGGTCCGCGCTGGTAGGCGGCCAGGTAGGGCCCGAACGGGGTGTCGCGCCGGACGAAGTCGTACTGGCCGATCGCGACGAACGCCAGGTAGGGCGCCATCGGCTCGTCGGCCGACCAGCGCCAGCGGTCCCGGCCGTCGGGCTGCGGCTCCGGACCGCCGAGCAGCGAGCCTCCCGAGATGGCCTCGACGCCGTCCGGCACGGTGACGGTGACCGCGACCACCGCCTTGTCCGAGGGGTGGTCGTTGGCCGGGAACCACCACGCGGCGATCTCCGGTTCGCCGGCTCCGAGCGCGCCGTCGGGGGTGCGCTGCCAGGGCCCGGCGCCCAGTTCCGAGCCGCCGCCGATCGAGGAGGGAACCCCGGCGTAGCCGACGACGATCCGCATCGCGCTGTTCGCGGCCACCGGCTCGGCCGGGGTGATCCGCAGCTCACCGTCCAGCTGGGAGATGATGGCCGGCCGGTCGTCCACCGTCACCGCGGTGGCTGGCAGCTTCAGATCCAGGGAGAACTCGCGCAGCGTGCGGGTGGCCACGGCGGTGACGGTGGTGCGCCCGGTGAGCCGGTCGGTCGGCGGGTCGTAGTCCAGCTCGATGTCGTAGCGGGTCACGTCGTAGCCGCCGTTGCCGGCGCCGGGGAAGTAGGTGTCGCCGACCCCCGGCTCGCCGACCCCGATCGGGCGCAGCCCCACCGAGCCGCCGACCGCCGCGGCGGCCACCACCGACACCAGCACCGCCAGCCGGGCCACCGGTGCCGCACGCGCGAGTCGCCCGACGGGTGCCGATGCTCGTTCCGCTGGCGCTGCTCTCGGCGCCGGGTTCGTCATCGCACCATGGTGGTGGCTCGGATGATCGGCCGACAACCGGGTTGCCTCTCCGGGTTGGTCCGGGGACACAGCCGGTCGCCGATACTTCGTTGTTGCGCCATATGGCCGATTGATCCGGACCACGGCTACCGTCGCGGCCGACGGGGCGGCAGATGGAGGGCACGATGGGGTTCAAGACCGGCGACTTCCCACCGGTGGACGTCGAGACGTTCCTGGACAAGCCGCTGTTGGAGCGGACCAGGACCCTCGCGCTGCACTGGGTGGACCACGGGTTCGGCTCGCCGCGGATGATCCACACGACGTACCTCGCGAAGGTGCTGTTCATCCACGTGGCCCTGGGCGGATTCCTGGCCACCTGGACCTCGGGCCTGGGCCCGCTGTGGGACGTCAGCGCCTGGTGGGACCAGCCGATCGTGTACCAGAAGATGGTGATCTGGACGATGTTGCTGGAGGCCCTGGGGGTCGCCGGATCCTGGGGCCCGCTGGCCGGCAAGTTCAAGCCGATGACCGGCGGCGCGCTGTTCTGGCTGCGCCCGGGCACGATCCGACTGCGCCCGTGGGCTCGCGTCCCCGGCACGAACGGCGACACCCGCACCGTGCTCGACGTGGCGCTCTACGCCGGGTTCCTGCTCGCCATGCTGGCCGCGATGGTGCTGCCGGGGGTCAGGCAGTCCGAGATCAGTGCCGTCCTGGTGAACCCGGTGCTGATGATTGCCCCGGTGGTACTGCTGGTCCTGGTGGGCCTGCGCGACAAGACGATCTTCCTGGCCGCCCGGTCCGAGCAGTACCTGCCCGCGCTGGTCTTCTTCGGCACGCTCGGCCTCGTCGACATGATCGTCGCGCTGAAGCTGCTGATCTGCATCGTCTGGATCGGCGCCGGCATCTCCAAGTTCGGCCACCACTTCTCCTGCGTGGTCGCGCCGATGGTCAGCAACACCCCGTGGGTGCCCGGCCGGGCGGTCCGCCGGCTGCACTACCGCGACTTCCCGAACGACATCCGCCCGTCGAAGGTGGCCGCCCTGCTGGCGCACGTCGGCGGTACCTTCGTGGAGATCGTCACCCCGATCGTGCTGCTGTTCTCCACCAACTACCTGGTGACCGCGCTCGCCGTCGGGCTGATGGTGGTCTTCCACCTGTTCATCATCTCGACGTTCCCGCTGGCCGTGCCGTTGGAGTGGAACGTGCTGTTCGCCTACGCCAGCGCGTTTCTGTTCCTGGGCTTCCCGGCCTCTGCCGGCTATGGCGTGGGCGACATGTCCTCGCCGCTGCTGACCGCCGGCATCGTCGCCGCGCTGGTGTTCTTCCCGATCCTGGGCAACCTGCGCCCGGATCTGGTGTCGTTCCTGCCGTCCATGCGCCAGTACGCCGGCAACTGGGCCTCCGCGCTATGGGCGTTCGCCCCGGGCGCGGAGCAGAAGCTGAACTCGCTGCCGCACCGGCCCACGGTGAACAACGTCGACCAGCTCGTGGCGATTGGCTACGAACCGGCGGTCGCCGAGATCACCATGCAGCAGACCATCGGCTGGCGATCGATGCACAGCCAGGGCCGGGGGCTGTTCTCGCTGCTGATCAAGCATGTCCCGGACCTCGACCGGTGGACGGTGCGCGAGGCGGAATTCGGCTGCAACTCGGTGATCGGGTTCAACTTCGGCGAGGGCCACCTGCACAACGAGGACCTGGTCAACGCGGTGCAGCGCCGGGTGGGCTTCGAGCCGGGCGAGTGGATCGTGGTCTGGGTGGAGTCCCAGGCCATCCACTCCAAGGTTCAGCACTACAAGGTGATCGACGCTGCCGTCGGGGTGATCGAGACCGGCACCTGGAACGTGGCCGAGGCGGTCAACGAGCAGCCGTGGCTGCCGAACGGCCCGATCCGCACCACGGTGACCTGGTCACGCCCCGGTACGAAGCCGGCGGACCCGCCGACCCGGCCCGCCGCCGGCGACGACGAACCCGGTGCGAGGATCCACGCGTGAGGGAGAGGGCGCACCTGTGAGTACCGCTGTGGTGGTGGGGGCGGGGCCCAACGGGCTGGCCGCCGCGGCGGTGCTGGCCAGGGCCGGCGTCGAGGTCACCGTGCTGGAGGCTGCCGACGAGATCGGCGGCGGCACCCGCTCCGGTGAGGCGATCGTGCCCGGGTTGCTGCACGACCACTGCTCGGCGGTGCACATGATGGTGGCCGCGTCGCCGGTGGCCCGCGAGCTCGGCCTGCATCGGCACGGGGTGAGCTGGGCCTACCCGGAGATCGACTGCGCGCACCCGCTGGACGGCGGCCGTGCCGCGGCGCTGTACACCTCGGTGGAGCGGACGGCGGCCGGCCTGGGCGCGGACTCCGGTCGGTGGCGGCGGCTGTTCGCCGGCCCGTCGGCCAGCTTCGACCGGTGGGGCGAGGACATGCTCGGCCCGGTGCTCGCTGTGCCGAGGCACCCGCTGCGGCTGGCCCGGTTCGGCGCGCCGACGCTGCTGCCGGCCACCGTCCTGGCCCGGGCCTTCCGCACCGAGGAGGCGCGCGCGCTGTTCGTCGGCACCGCCGCGCACGCCATCCAGCCGCTGGACCGGCCGATGAGCTCGGCGATCGGTCTGGGCCTGCTCACCGTGGGCCACCGGTACGGCTGGGTGGTGGCCCGGGGTGGCTCCCGGACGATCACCGATGCGATGGCGGCAGTGCTGGGCGAGCACGGCGGCAAGATCGAGACCGGTGTCCGGGTGCGTTCGGTGGCCGACCTGCCGGCGGCGGACGTCACGCTGTTCGACCTGGCACCGGGCGCGGTGGCCGGCATCCTCGGCGACGCGCTGCCGAGGCGGGTATCCAGGGTCTACCGTCGGTTCGCGCACGGCCCGGCGGCGTTCAAGGTGGACTTCGCCGTGCAGGGCGGGGTGCCGTGGGCCGCGGAGGCGCCCCGCCGGGCGGGGTCGGTGCACCTGGGCGGCCCGGCCGCCGAGATCGCGGCCAACGAGCGGGACGTCGCGGCCGGCCGGATGCCCGAGCGACCGTTCGTCCTGGTCGGCCAGCAGTATCTGGCAGACCCGGGGCGTTCCGCCGGTGACGTGCACCCGTTGTGGACCTACGCGCACGTGCCCAACGGTTATTCCGGCGATGCCACCGAGGCGATCACCGCACAGATCGAACGATTCGCCCCGGGGTTCCGGGATCGGATCGTGGGTCTCGAGGTCCGCACGCCGGCCGGGTTCGAGCGGTACAACCCTAACTACGTGGGCGGCGACATCATCACCGGGGCGAAGAACGTCCGCCAGCTGGTGCTCGGGCCGCGGGCCACGCTGCGTCCGTACTCGGTCGGGTTGCCCGGGTACTTCATCTGCTCGGCGGCCACCCCACCCGGGCCCGGTGCGCACGGCATGTGCGGCCTGCACGCGGCGAACGCGGCGCTGGGCCAACTGCACCGGTCATGACCCGTTCGTGAAGTAGCCGCGCGCTCGGAGCTGGTCGGTGCGCCGGGGTCGCTGTCGCGGGGTCAGCGGCCCCGGCCTGCGGGATGTCAGTGCCCCCGGTGGGGTTCGAACCCACACTGTGGCGAGTTTAAGTCGCCTGCCTCTGCCGGTTGGGCTACGGGGGCGGGCCGGGTGGTCGTGGACCGATCGGCACCGTCGATCCTGCCCGCCGTGGACGCCGCCGTCGAGCGCGGGCCCGGCCCGGCCACCCGCACAGTCAGATCAGCCGGGCGCGGCGGGCGACGGCGAGCGCCTCGATCCGGCTACGCACCCCGAGCTTGGTGAGTAACGCCTTGGTATAGCTGCGCACGGTGCTCTCCGCGAGGAACAGTTCGGCGGCGATCTCGGTGGTGGACCGGCCGGAGGCCAGTGCGCACAGCACGTCGTACTCGCGCGGCGAGAGCGGCCCGACCACCGGGCCCTCGCCGGCGGGCCGGCGACCGGAGCGCTCGGTGCGCTCGGTGCGCAGTCGCGGGTCGAGGTAGCCGGAGTCGGAGCTCAGGACAGCCCGCAGCGCGGTCACCAGGTCGCGACCGTCCTTGAAGACGGCCCCGTCGGCCCCGGCCCGCAGGGCCGCGTGCACCGGCTCGTGCTCCTCCGACGAGGTGTGGATCAGCACCTTGGTGGTCGGCGCGGCCGTCTTCACCGCGCCGGAGGTCTCCGGGGTGAACCGGCCGCCCATCCGCAGGTCGAGGACCACCGCGTCCGGCTGCAGCTCCCCGGCCAGCCGCACGGCGGCCGACGGTTCGTCCGCCTCGCCCACGATCTGAAGGTCGGGGTGGCCGGCCAGCAGGTTGCGCACGCCGTCGCACACCACCGGGTGGTCGTCCACCACCAGCACCGTGTGCGGGCCCGGGTCCGGGGTGGCGTCGCGGGGTCGGGTCCGGGACTCCGTACGCATCGACCCGGCGCTCATCGGTGCAGGGGCAGGTCGACGCACAACTGGGTGCCCCCCTCGTCGACCTTGCGTAGCAGGACCGAGCCGCCGAGCCGTTCGACCTGCTCGGCCATCGAGGTGAAGCCCCAGTGGTGACCGCCGACCGGAACCCCGCGCGGCTCGAAGTCGACCGGCAGGCCCAGCCCGTCGTCCTGCACGACCAGCCGCAGACGGTCCGGCCGGTAGTCCAGGGTGATCACCGCGACCCGGGCGTCGGCGTGCCGCTCCACGTTGACCATGGCCTGGCGTAGGCAGTTCAGCGCGACCCGCTCGACCGTCGCCGGCAGCGGGGCCGCCGGGCCGCGCACGACCAGGTGGGCGGGCACCCCGGTCCGTTCGGTGAAGGCTTCTACGTCACGTTGGGTAGCCATGGCGAGTGCCTCGGCCGGATCGACCGGGGCGGAATCACGGATGACGCTGCGTAGCCGCTCCTGGGTGGCCCGCAACTCGACGGCGAGGGTGCGCACCGTGTCCAACAGGCGCTGCGCATCCGGGTCGGCGGACTCCTCGACGAGCGTGCGGCGGACTCGGCTGGCCATGCCGAACAGCAGCGGCGCCACCTCGTCGTGCAAGGACAGCGCGATGCGCTGGCGCTCGGCGCCGACCTTGAAGGCCGTGCTGTCGGGGACCGGGGCGGCGTCGGGCGCGGGCGGTGGCGTGGACGTCGGCGGGGACAACGGTGCGGCGATCCGCGTGGTGGCGGTCCAGTCACGCAGCGCGGTCATACTTGGTTAACGACCGGCCGAACGGGCGGATCGGACCTGCCACTCCAAAGTATGATGCCCTTCTCAGGGTGGCCGACCAGGGTGCACAGAGTGACGAACCCGCCTTCCGGGGGCCGCCCGGTTGTGCGGGCTCTCACGATCTTCTCAACTATCGGCTGGCTCGGGAACCGATGTGCTGCTACGTCCGTTGAACGGAATGGACGGGCGATGGCGCCCTCCCTTGAGGGTGTCTGAGGAGGAGAAGGTGCGCACGAGCAGCAACCCCGCGTTCCGGAACCTGCCCACCGGGCAGGGCGGGTACGCCGGTTTCGATCGGATGGGCGGCGCCGCCGCCGGCGGTGCGGCGGCCTACCGGCAGATGGAGGCTCCGGCCGGCTACGGCCAGGCCCCCACGGGCGAACGTGCCCTGACCATTGACGACGTCGTCACCAAGACCGCGATCACCGCCGGTGTGGCCCTGGTGGCCGGCGTGCTGACCGCGCTGGCGGGCCCCGCCTTTGCCTGGTTGGCACTTCCGGCGTTCCTGATCGGCTTGGTCATCTCGCTGATCGTGATCTTCAAGCAGTTGAGCAACCCGGCCCTGGTCATTGCCTACTCGGTGTGCATGGGCGTCGCGCTTGGCGCCATCAGCGGGATCTTCAACCAACGCTTCCCGGGCATTGCCAGCCAGGCGATCATCGGGACAGCAGGTGTATTCGTCGGCATGCTGGTGATCTACAAGACCGGCGCGGTGAAGGTCACGCCGAAGTTCCAGAAGTGGATGATGGGCGCGATGATCGGCGTCGTCGTCCTGATGCTGGCCAACTTCGTCGGCAACCTGTTCGGCGCCGACATGGGCCTGCGCAGTGGCGGCCCGGTCGCGATCATCTTCAGCCTGGTGGTCATCGGTGTTGCGGCGTTCAGCCTGCTGCTCGACTTCGATTCGGCCGACCAGGCCATCCGCGCCGGCGCCCCGGCCAAGCTGGCCTGGTTCATCGCGTTCGGCCTGATGACCACCCTGGTCTGGCTCTACATCGAGATCCTGCGTCTGCTCAGTTACCTGCGCAGCGAGTGACAGGGCGGGCCCTCGAGCCCGCTCAGCGACACAGGGCGCCGCAGTTGGCTCCTTCCCGGGAGACGGCTGCGGCGTTGTCGTGTCTCGTGGGTCTTGATCTCCCAGAAGGTCAGAAGGGCGGCGGGTCATCGGGCTCGCCTCGAGTCGGTGGTCGTTGCGGTGGGCGCGCGGGTGCCGGGCGGCGCAGGATCGGGCCGATCGGTTCGTCCAGCCGGACTTCGTCGCGGTCGGGACCGGCCGTGAGGGCGGTTTCGGCGGGGACGGGGTCGGGCATCAGCGGGAGGAACGGCTCGCCGGTGGTGCGGTACACGCCGCCGAGCGGGCTGTGCCAGGTGAAGCTGCCGGGTTCGGGTTGCTCGACCCGCCAGCCGCCGAGGTGCTTGACCTGGTGGTCGTGGGGGCACAGCGGCCCGAGGTTGGCCCGGTGAGTGGCGCCGCCCTGGTGGTGGTCGTGGGTGTGGTCCTGCTGGGCGCTGTGGGCGCGGCGGCGGCAGCCGACGAAGACGCAGGTACGGTCGCGGATCTCGGTGTGTCGGCGTAGCGCGGCGCCGGGTAGCCGGGCGCCGGGGTGGGCGTCGAGATCGCGGCGCTGCTGGTCGCCGCGGGTGTACTGGGTGCCGATGTCGGTGATCAGATCGGTCCACTCTGAGTGGTGGGCCAGCCGGTCGGCGGCGAGCAGCTCGGTGAGCAGGCTCAGCGGTACGTGCAGCTCGACGATGCCGCCGGGTGCTCCCTCGCGGTGCGCTGCCTGTGGGCGGCGACGGGTGATGCCGTCGAAGACGAGCCGGCCCTGGTCGTCGGTGAGGGCGAAGCGCCACTCGGCGCGAGATTGGAGGTGCACGCGGCGGCGGGCGTCGGGTGCGGGTAGCAGCCCGAGCCCGGGTATCTCGGCGGGGTGCTCGTCGTGCCCGAGCAGGGTGGCGAGCCCGATCCGGATCTCGATACCGACCCGTTGGTCCCGGGCGCGGTCGGTGCCGGGTACGGAAAGGTGCCCTGGCGCCGAGGGACCTGGCGCCGAGGGACCAGGGGCCGGGGGGCCAGGGGCGGGGGGACGCTGGGCGGGGCCGGCAGGGTGTCCCGTGGCCGCGTGCGCCGATGCAGCGGGACCGGCGGCGGGACCGTCCGGTGTGGCGGGCCCCGGGCCGTCCGTTGTGGCGGCCTCGGCGACGGAACAGACATCCTCCGAGCCGGGCCCGTCGGAGTCCTCGGCGTGATGGCCGGCGATCAGGGCGGTGATCAGTTCGTCAGCGGTGAGGTGGTGGAAGCGACCGTCCAGCAGCCCGAGGTAGAGGTCGGCGCGGATCTGGTCGATGAGCCCGGGGTGCCCGGCGCGTTTGGCTCTGGCGGCGAGCCCTTGGAGGCGGGTGCAGGCGGCTTCGGCCTCGTCTGCGGGTAGACCGTGGGCGCTCAGTGTGATGGTGCCGTCGGGCGCGGGGTAGGCCACGACGCCGCGCTGGCGGATGCCCTCGCGGTACCAGCGGGCCGCGGCGTCGGGGTCGACGGCGATGACCATCCGGCGGAGCAGGACCGCGAGCTGCCCGGTGGTGAGCCCGCGCGCCCTGGGTACCGCGACTCGGCAGATGCTGGCGACCTGCGCCGCTGTGAGGCCGGTGAGGTAGTGGTCGAAGACCCGCACGCGAGGGCGATCGATGTCGCCGGCCAACCAGGCGGCGAAGACCACCGGCCACTGGCGCACCACCGCTTCGGCGAGATCGTGTTCGTCCTGCGCGGCCCGCCGCGTCCAGCACAGCGCGGCGCGACTCTCCTCGGCGGCGAACCGATCGGGCGCGGGCAGCCGGTGCACCTCGCCCTGCTCGGGGAAGCCCGCGCACCGGCCGACCTCGGCCAGCACCGCGGCCGTGCGGGCCTGTTCGTGGGCCAGCTGGCGGTACTGGGCCCGCAACAGTTCCAGCATCCGGTCGTTCGGCACCCGGGCCAGATCGACCGCGGCGAGGGCGGCGGCCAGCCCGGGACCTGGCGGCATGACCGCCAGGTCCTCGGGCACCGCCACCGCCGTTCGCATGGATCGAACATACATTCGAACCACGACAGGATCGATCCTCCCGCGTTACCTGGCCTCTGACCTGCGACGAGCGGTCGGCAGGCCGGTCCGGAGCAGGAGCGCGGGCTCAGCTCAGCCGCTCCAGCACCATCGCCATGCCCTGGCCACCGCCGACGCACATGGTCTCCAGGCCGAACTGCTTGTCGCGGGTGCGCAGGCCGTTGATCAGGGTGGCGCTGATCCGGGCTCCGGTCATACCGAACGGGTGGCCCAGTGCGATCGCGCCGCCGTGCACGTTCACCTTGTCCTCGATCTGGCTCTCCGACATCCCCAGCTCGCGGGCCGACGGGAGGACCTGCGCGGCGAACGCCTCGTTGATCTCCACCAGGTCGATGTCGCCGATGTCCATCCCGGCGCGGGCCAGGGCCTGCCTCGACGCCTCCACCGGACCCAGGCCCATGATCTCCGGGGACAGCCCGGACACCCCGGTGGACACCACCCGGGCCAGCGGGGTGATCCCGAGCTCCGCGGCCCGGGTGTCGGACATGACCACCAGTGCGGCGGCGCCGTCGTTGAGCGGGCAGCAGTTACCGGCGGTGATCCGTCCGTCCGGCCGGAACACCGGCTTGAGCTGGCTGACGCCCTCGTAGGTTACCCCGGGGCGAGGACCGTCGTCGGTGTCGACCACCCGTCCGTCGGGCAGGGTGACCGGGGCGATCTCGCGGGCGAAGAAGCCACTGGCTATCGCCTGCTCGGCCAGGTTCTGCGAGCGCACGCCGAACCGGTCCATGTCCTCCCGGCTCACGTCGCGGGCCAGCGCCACGTTCTCGGCGGTCTGGCCCATCGCGATGTAGACGTCAGGCAGCCCACCCTCGCCGCGCGGATCGGTCCAGCCGTCCTGGCCGCCGGCGGCCAGGCCCACGGACCGGGCCTCGGCGTCGGCGAACAGCGGGTTGTGGGTGTCGGGCAGGGAATCGGAGTTGCCCTTGGCGAACCGGGACACGGCCTCCACTCCGGCGGAGATGAACACGTCGCCCTCGCCGGCCCGGATCGCGTGCATGGCCATCCGGGTGCTCTGCAGCGACGACGAGCAGTAGCGGGTGATCGTGGTGCCGGGCATCCGGTCCTGGCCGAGCAGCACGGCCACCAACCGGGCGAGGTTGAAGCCCTGCTCGCCGCCGGGCAGCCCGCAGCCCAGTATCAGGTCGTCCACCTCCGCAACGTCGAGCTGCGGGACCTGCGCGAGCGCGGCCCGCACCATCTGGGCGGTGAGGTCGTCGGGGCGCATCTGCACCAGCGAACCCTTGAATGCCCGGCCGATCGGCGAGCGGGCTGCGGCGACGATCACGGCTTCCGGCACGGTGTGCCTCCATCCGGTTGTACGAACATGGGTGTGACACCGAGCCTACTGTCGGGTAACTCTCGGCGCACCGATCCGGGCGGCGGGTGGACCGGATCGGGTCAGTCTCCGGTGCGGTCCCGACGTTCGGCGGGGGAGTCGCCGTCCGTTCCGGGGGCCGGGGCCGACGGGTCGGAGCCGGTCGGGCCGTCGGGCGTGGCCGGGATGTCCGGGGTGTCGGTCGTGGTCCCGGCGTCCGGGGCCGCCGGATCGTCCGACGTGGCAGCGTGGTCCGGGGTGTCGAACGACTCGGGCACCTTGCGCAGGTGGGCGTTCATCGACCTGATCAGGAAGCCCACCGCGACGAACAGCAGCAGGATGACCACCAGGCCGATCGGCGACGAACCACCGAACTCGGGCGCGTTCGGTGGACGCTGGTCCTGGCACAGTACCGGCGCGACCAGCGGGAACAGCCCGGTCATGCCGACACCCGCTCGTGGATGCCGGCGAACAGGTCGTCCTCCGGGGTGGAACTGTCCACCAGTGAGCGGACGAGTTCGTAGTCCTCCGTGGGCCACACCTGTCGTTGCACCTCCATCGGCACCGCGAACCAGCGGCTGGTCGGGTCGATCTGGGTGGCGTGCGCCTTGAGCGCCTCGTCGCGGACCGGGAAGTAGTCCGCGCACTCGACCCGGCTGGTGACCCGGGTGCCGGGGTCGCGCTTGTCCTCGGTCCAGTTCTTGATCCACTCAGTGTACGGCGACTCCAGGCCGGCCCGCTCCATCGCCTGGTGGATCGCCACTACCCGGCCCCGGGAGAATCCGTGCGAGTAGTAGAGCTTCAACGGCTGCCACGGCTCACCGACCCCGGGGTAGCGCTCCGGGTCGCCGGCCGCGTCGAACGCGGCGACCGAGATCTCGTGGCAGCGGATGTGGTCGGGGTGCGGGTAACCGCCGTTCTCGTCATAGGTGACCAGCACGTGCGGGCGGAACTCGCGGACCACCGAGACCAGCGCCCCGGCCTGGGTCGACAGGTCGCCGACGGCGAAGCAACCCTCCGGCAGCGGCGGCTTGGGGTCGCCCTCGGGCAGGCCCGAGTCGACGAAGCCGAGCCATCGGTGGGACACCCCGAGCAGTTCGGCCGCGCGGGCCATCTCCGCGCGCCGGACCTCGATCAGGTCGTCGCGGACCTCCGGGCGGTCCATCGCCGGGTTGAGGATGCTGCCCCGCTCGCCACCGGTGCAGGTGACGACCATGACCTCGTGCCCGGCGGCGGCGTAGCGCGCGCAGGTGGCCGCGCCCTTGCTCGACTCGTCGTCGGGATGCGCGTGCACAGTCATCAGACGTAACGGTCCGACCATGTCCTCATTCCTCGTCACGGCGCTTCCCGGTGACAGTGCGCTCCACGCCACCCCACGCGAACGTGCGTCGGTCCCATTCTCCCGACCGCACCGACAGTTCGGTCGGGCAGGTGTGCCCCGTCACCGTCAACCACCCGGGACCAGGGTTTCTTCCCCGCCCGACGGCCGGCGCGACGGGCTGTTGCGCACCCGGACGACACCGCCTCGCCGGGCTGTCGGAACCGAAACGAGCGGCGTCGCAAACGGTTTCGGGAACTTCCTGGCCTGCTCGACCGTTCGTCGAATTAATGCGCCGAACGGTGGTTGCCGTGCTACGTTAACCGCTCGCACGGCCCGGCGTCGGGTCGTGTTTTTCCTTCTCAGGGCTGGTCCCTGGACAGGGGCGGCGCTGCACGAGTTGCCGACCCGCAACCCGCAGGTCCGGAAAGGCTGGAGGAGTGATGACCGTGACGGAGATGCAGGTGACCTGGCTGACCCAGGATGCCTACGACCGGCTCAAGCACGAGCTGGACGCCCTGATCGCGAACCGGCCGGTCATCGCAGCGGAGATCAACGCCCGGCGCGAGGAGGGCGACCTCAAGGAGAACGGCGGCTACCACGCGGCGCGCGAGGACCAGGGCCAGCAGGAGGCCCGGATCCGCCAGCTGCAGGAGTTGCTGCGCACCGCCAAGGTCGGCGAGGCCCCCACCGAGTCCGACATCGCCCAGCCCGGCATGGTGCTCACCGTCCGGTACGAGGACGACGAGGAGACCGAGCAGTTCCTGCTGGGCTCCCGCGAGGAGGGCCGCCACGGCGACCTGGAGGTCTACTCGCCGCACTCGCCGCTGGGCGCCGCCATCCTCGGCGCGAAGGTGGGGGAGACACGGGAATACCAGCTGCCCAACGGCGGGACGATGAAGGTGACCCTG
>JAJCYC010000377.1 GCA_029263115.1 Pseudonocardia sp.
GTTCGTGCAGGGAGAGCGGTGTGTGCTCAACGGCGCCGTCCACGTGAACCTCCCTGTGGACATGATCGCAGGCCTGGGCGGGTGCGCGCGAGTGGCGGTCGGGTCCTACTCCATCACCGGTGGCTGGCGGCTACCGATCGGGGGGCTCCGAGATTGCTGCCTACCGGGCCCCCGGAAAGACCAACGGCCTGGTCGGTTCCTCGGTTAGGAGGCTCTGACTAGACTGAGTTGATAAATAGAATCGTTGCATACGGAACGGCGGCAGCTCCGACGTACGACATAGACAATTGGCTTCCGGATGCCCTCGAATCGATCTTGCGCCTTCCCGACTAGTCGACCGACATCCAGGAGCGCGGCTTGAAGCCGTACAGAGATTCCTTACCGACGGCGCTGTGACAGGCTGGCGCTGGAGCGAGTGGGACAGTCGACGGACGGGACGAGAGCCGGGAGGGAGGATGCGATGCAGCCTGTGTCGATCGTGGCACCGGCACTGACGATGCGGGACGTGGCGGGGCGTGTGGACCGCGTTGCGACGACCGCGTACGCACAGCGGGCTCGGGAGAGCTGGCTTGACGCCTTCCTCGTCTGTGGATCTCTCGGTCTCGGGCCGACGCTCAGCGTGCGGTCGAGGCGGGAGGTCCTGGCGCTCTGGCTGGACCAGGTACCGGCTGAACGGGTGCTGGGGTGCGCGTGGAACATCGCGGAGGTCAATCAGATCCGGGACGCCGGGGCGCGGCCCGTGGCAGTCGTCCGGGATGCCCATGACGAGGATGCGGTGCTCCGGCTCCTCGATCAGCTTCCGACAAATGCGTTCGTCTACAGCCACCCGCAATACACCCCTGCGGTGTTGTCACCTGCGGTGGTGGAGAAGGCACGGGCGCTGGGCACGCTTCCGGCGGGAGCCAAGGTGTCCAAGGTCGGGCTGGAGGATGTGCGAGCACTGCGTGATGCGGCTGGTTCGAGCTTCGAGCTGTACGACGGTAGGTGTCGCCACCTGCGGGCGAGCGTCGAGGCTGGAGCTACCGGAGTAGTCGCGGTACCGCTCTCGTCGCTGCCGCACGATCTTCCGCCCCGAGATGATCTGGACGCGTTGCAAGCGGTGATCGACCGGGGCCAGCGGGTCGTAGACGCACACGCCGATGTGGCGGGCCAAGCTGTGGCGCTGCGGGCGGCTCTGGACCTCTGAGGATCAGAGGGCGGCGGCCTGGCGCTCATCGAGGGAGGTCAAGAACCGCTTGGCCTGGTCCCGGAGTGGTTCGCCCTTCGAGCAATTGTCGATGACGGTGTGCGGGGCCGGCGGCCGGAAGTGGGTGTCGATGCCCTTGAGGTAGTCGGCCCAGCTCGCGAGTTTGGTCGCGTCTCGTGCGGCGCCGCGATGGCGGACGTAGGTGTGCATGGTGCCGGGGTCGCAGTGGACCCAGACAAGGTGCAGGGTGGCGCCGAGGTCGGTGCACTGGGATTCCAGTCGGCTGATCCAGGCGGGTTCGGCGAACTCCCGGATGAATGGTGCAGCGAGGATGGAGCTGTTGCCGCACTGGAGGTTCTCGACCATGGCGGCCATCAGGCACTCGTACTCGCGGGGTCGGATCTGCTCGAGGTAGACGTCCGACTCGCGGTCGTTGGGGGACTGGCCGAGAGCTTCGAGCGCGGCCTCGACGACCGGGCGGGTGATGGTGTCCTTGTCCAGGATCGTCCAGCCCGTGTCCCGGGTGAGGATGCGCGCTAGCTCGGTCTTGCCGCTGCCGGCGAACCCGCCGATGGCGATCACGCGGGGAGATGCCGGCACGGGGATCGGCTGGCGGATCTGGTCGGGGGCGTTGACGACCCGGCCGGCGCGGTCCTTGCTGATGACCAGGCCCTCGTCGCCGAGCGTCTGCATCGCTTGGTTGATCGTGAAGACGCTGACGCCCCACTCCTCGGCCAGCTCGCGTGAGGAGGGCAGGTGCTCGCCGTGCCGAAGTACTCCGGCCGCGATGTCGTTGCGCAGCTTCCGCGCCACCTGCTCGTACAGCGGCGCGCCCCGGGTCACCGCCGACCGGCGTCGTCCCTGGCTGTTCTTGGTGTCGTCTGGTGTGTCCATCGCCGCCGACCCTAGCAGTTGAGATGCATTTCCGCACCATCTGTTAGGTGCTGATTTGCTATTGCGAACGCCGCGCCTCAGCTGTCGTGCCTGGTCAGGGAGCCGTAGCTAGCTGAGGGGTGAGCGGCGCCGACCTAACAGTTGCACTGAGACCATTCAGTTGATAGGTTGATGGTGTCGCGGACCACAGTGGCCCGCACGACACCAGGTAACGAGCAAGCAGGAGGAGCCATGCGGGACATCTCGGTCAACCTGAGCGATCACCGGCTCACCGTCGTCGAGGAGCCGGCGATGAAGATGAAGCGGGACGGTACCGGCCCGGTCGTCGACCGTGACGGCGCCACGCAGTTCGTGGTGTCGGTGTTCGCCAAGCGGATCGCGCAGCCCGGTGAGTTCGCGCCCAAGGGCGAGGAGCTTCGGATCACGCTGACCACCGACCCGGGGGAGGGCTTCCAGGAGGGCCTCCGGGTGGAGCTGATCGACCCGCGCGTCAACGCCTGGGAGATCCGTGACGAGGAGACCGGCCGGATGTCCTCCGGTCTGGCCTTCAAGGCGCTCGGGTTGAAGCCCCGAATGCTGCGCAGTGAGAAGTAGGCGCGCAAGTCGCCAATAGTATGCGCCGGTAATTGACCGGCGAATAGTTCGACTGTCCTTTGACAACTCCACAGTGGATACCCCTATGCCAAAAACCGGCCGGAATACTCCGGTCGGAATGCGAACGAGCATTCGGAGGTAGGCGCATGGAATGCGAACTGTGTGGCGGGTCGGGCTGGTGCCCAATACCGGTAACTTAGGGCTTGATCGGGTAGGGTTCGGGGGTGCCCAGAGCTGGTCAGGTGAAGTCGCGGTCGGGTGATCGGTTGACGGATCGGGTGGGGGTCGGGGTGTTGACCCGGTCGTTCCCTCCGCGGGTGAT